>NZ_JBWKQE010000028.1:0-93357 GCF_059418605.1 Duganella sp. GW821-FHT07G03 | reverse complement strand
GCGCGCGGCCGCGCGGGCGGCCGGCGCGGCCGCCCGCACCCGCTCCCAGTCGCTATAGCCGCCGACGTATTCGCGCCATACGCCCTCGCCTTCGGCCACCACCACCTGGGTGACCACGTTGTCGAGGAAGGTGCGGTCGTGGCTGACCAGGAACACGGTGCCGGTGTAGTCTTCCAACAACTCCTCCAGCAGTTCCAGGGTATCGATGTCGAGGTCGTTGGTCGGCTCGTCCAGCACCAGGCAGTTGGCCGGCTTGGCGAACAGGCGCGCCAGCAGCAGGCGGTTGCGTTCGCCGCCGGACAGCGACTTGACCGGCGAGCGGGCCCGTTCCGGCGCGAACAGGAAGTCGTTCAGGTAGCTCATCACGTGCTTGCGGGCGCCGTTGATCTCGACCCAGTCGCTGCCGGGGGCGATGGTCTCCATCAGGTTGGCCTCCTCGTTGAGCTGGGCCCGCATCTGGTCGAAATACGCCACCTGCAGCTTGGTGCCCAGGCGCGCCGTGCCCTCGTCGGGCGCCAGCTCGCCCAGGATCATCTTGAGCAGGGTGGTCTTGCCGGCGCCGTTGGCGCCGATCAGGCCGACCTTGTCGCCGCGCAGGATGGTGGCGCTGAAGTCGCTGACGATGGCGCGCTCGCCGAAACGCTTGCCGACCCGTTCCAGCTCGGCCACGATCTTGCCCGAGCGTTCGCCGGCGGTCACCTCCAGCCGCACCTGGCCCTGCTGGTCGCGGCGCGCGGCGCGCTGCACGCGCAGCGCCTCGAGCCGGCGCACCCGCCCCTCGTCGCGCACCCGGCGCGCCTTGACGCCCTTGCGTATCCACACCTCCTCCTGCGCCAGGAACTTGTCGAACTTGGCGGCCTCGACCTCCTCGACCTCCAGCTGCTCGCTCTTGCGGGTCTGGTAGGCGCTGAAGTTGCCCGGATAGGACAGCAGGCCGCCACGGTCGAGCTCGATGATGCGGGTGGCGACGTTGTCGAGGAAGCTGCGGTCGTGGGTGATGAACAGCACCGAGCCCTTGAAGTCGCGCAGCAGGCCCTCCAGCCACAGGATGGAGCTGAAGTCGAGGTGGTTGGTGGGCTCGTCGAGCAGCAGCACGTCCGGCGCCGACACCAGCGCCACGGCCAGCGCGACGCGCTTCTGCATGCCGCCCGACAGCGTGCCCATCAGGGCGTCGCCGGTCAGGTTCAGCTTGTTGAGCGTGGTCTCCACCTTGTTGGCCAGCCCCCAGCCGTCGGCCGCGTCGAGCTGCACCTGCAGCTCGTGCATGCGCTCCATCAGGGCCTCGTCGTCGCCCTGGCCGAACTGGCCGGTCAGGGTTTCGTATTCGCGCAGCAGGCCCTGCTGCGCGCCCATGCCCGACGCCACCGCGTCAAACACCGACTGCGCCGGGTCGAAGCTGGGTTCCTGCTCGACATAGGCGATGTTGAGGTTTTGCTGCATCACCAGCAGGCCGTCGTCGAGCTTGAAGCGGCCGGAGATGACTTTCAGCAGCGAGGACTTGCCGGTGCCGTTGCGCCCGATCAGGCCGACGCGTTCGCCCAGCTCCAGTGAAAATTCCGCGTGATCGAGCAGCGCGACGTGTCCGAACGCGAGTTGCGCCGAAGAAAGAGAGATGACAGCCATAGGGGGATCCGGGGGAGCGGCGCGGCCGGCTACCGGCCGGCGCCGCAAAAATGTAAGAAGTCTGCATTGTACCGGCTGCAGCGCCGGCGCAGCAATGCCGGCGGCCGCGGGCGGCCGCCGGGGGCGTCAGCGCGGCTGGCGCACGTACCAGGACAGCGATTCGTCCAGGCCCTGGCCGATCCGGTGGCTGGGCGCGTAGCCCAGCAGCCGGGCCGCCTTGCCGATGTCGGCCTGCGAATGGCGCACGTCGCCGGCGCGGAACTCGCGGTAGGTCGGCGCGAAGCCGGCCAGGTGCGGGAACTGGCCGACCAGCGCCGCGCGCACCGTCTCGCACACGCTGTTGAGCGTGGTGCGGTCGCCGACCGCGACGTTGTACACCTGGTTGACGGCGGCCGCGTCCTCGACCGTGGCCGCCAGCAGGTTGGCCTGCACCGCGTTGGCCACGTAGCAGAAGTCGCGGCTGGTCTCGCCGTCGCCGTTGATGTACACCGGCTCGCCGGCGATCATGGCGGCGATCCACTTCGGGATCACGGCCGCGTAGGCGCCCTGCGGGTCCTGGCGCGGGCCGAAGATGTTGAAGTAGCGCAGGCCGACGCTCTGCATGCCGTAGGTGCGGGCGAACACGTCGGCGTACAGTTCGTTGACCAGCTTGGTCACGGCGTAGGGCGACAGCGGCTTGCCGATGGTGTCCTCCAGCTTGGGCAAGCCCGGGTGGTCGCCATAGGTCGAGCTCGACGCGGCATAGACGAAGCGGCGCACGCCGGCGTCGCGCGCGGCCACCAGCATGTTGAGGAAGCCGTCGATATTGCTGGCGTTGGTGGCGACCGGGTCCTCGATCGAGCGCGGCACGCTGCCCAGCGCCGCCTGGTGCAGCACATAGTCGGCGCCGGCGCAGGCCTGGGCGCAGGCGGCGGCGTCGCGGATGTCGCCGCGGATCAGGCTAAAGCGCTGCCAGCGCGCCGCGCCGACCGCCGCCTGCACCTGGTCGAGGTTGTGCTGGTGGCCGGTGGCGAAGCTGTCCAGGCCGACCACCTGCTGGTCCAGCCGCAGCAGCGCCTCGACCAGGTTGGAGCCGATGAAGCCGGCCGCGCCGGTGACCAGCCAGCGGCGCGGCGCCGCGGCCAGGCGCTCGCTCAATTCTTGGTACGCACTCATCGCAACTCCCCGTTCACAGGCGCCACACGCGCAGGCCGGCCTGCTCCAGCGCGGCGCGGTCGAAGCAGGCCTTGACGTCGATGAAGCAGCCGCCCTTGATCAGCTTGGAGGCGAAGTCCTCCGCCGGCAGCGCGGTGAATTCGCGGTGCGAGACGGCCGCCACGATGGCGTCGGCGCGCGGCAGCTCGTCCCAGGCAAACAGGCGCACGCCGTACTCGTGCATCGCGCCGTCGGCCTCGGCGTACGGGTCGTGCACGAACACCTCGACCCCGTAGGACTTGAGCTCGGCGATGACGTCGGCCACCTTGGAGTTGCGCAGGTCGCCGCAGTTTTCCTTGAACGTCAGGCCCAGCACGTTCACGCGCGCGCCCTTGATGTAGCTGCCGCCGGCGATCATGTTCTTGATGGTCTGCTCGGCGATGTACTTGGCCATGCCGTCGTTGATGCGGCGCCCGGCCAGGATCACCTGCGGGTTGTAGCCGACCTTCTCGGCCTTGTGGGTCAGGTAGTAGGGGTCGACGCCGATGCAGTGGCCGCCCACCAGGCCCGGGCTGAACTTGAGGAAGTTCCATTTGGTGCCGGCCGCCTTGAGCACCTCGCTGGTGTCGATGTCGAGCTTGTCGAAGATGATGGCCAGCTCGTTCATCAGCGCGATGTTCAGGTCGCGCTGGGTGTTTTCGATCACCTTGGCCGCCTCGGCCGCCTTGATCGACGAGGCCCGGTGCACGCCCGGCAGCACGATGCGCTCGTACAGCTGGGCCACCGCCTCCAGCGTCTCCGGGGTGTCGCCCGAGACGATCTTGAGGATCTTGGTGAGCGTGTGCTCGCGGTCGCCCGGGTTGATGCGCTCGGGCGAATAGCCGACGAAGAAGTCCTGCTTCCACTTCAGGCCCGACTCGCGCTCGAGCACCGGGATGCAGATCTCTTCGGTCGCGCCCGGGTAGACGGTCGACTCGTAGACCACGATGGCGCCCTTCTTCAGGTGCTGGCCGGCGCTGCGGCTGGCGCCGATCAGCGGCGTGAAGTCCGGCTGGTGGGCGTCGTCGACCGGGGTCGGCACGGCGACGATGATGATGTCGGCCTCGCTCAGCTTGCTCGGATCGGCGGTGTACTCGGCAAACCGGGCCAGCGCCATCTCCTCGTCGCTCAGCTCGCGCGACGGGTCGACCCCGCGCAGGCAGGACTCGACCTTGGACTGGGCGATGTCGAAGCCGATGGTGCGGCCCTGCTTGGCGAATTCCACCACCAGGGGCAAGCCCACGTAGCCGAGGCCGATGACAGCGATAGTGTTCATGAAACGGTTTCCTTCACGAGAAAAATTAAAATGATTGACGGACAGCGGCGACACGGCTCAACGGCGTTTCCACTCTTTGAGGAACAGCCCGATGAAGGCCATGTCGTCGATAAAATAGCGGCGGAACATGCGCCGCGGTTCCTGCAGGAAGCGGTAGAACCACTCCAGCCCGGCCTGCTGCATCCACAGCGGCGCCCGCTTCACGCGGCCGACCGCGACGTCGAAGGTGCCGCCCACGCCCATCGCGAACGGGATGCGCATCTGGGCCTGGTAGCGGCCCAGGAAATGCTCTTTCTTGGGCGAGCTGATCGCCACGAACAGCAGGTCGGCGCGCGCCGCGGTGATCGCCTCGACCACCCCGGCCTCCTCGTCGGCGCTCCAGTAGCCGTTGCGGTAGCCGGCGATGATCAGGCCCGGGTATTTGCGCTCGTAGACCTGCTTGACCGCCGCCACCACCTCCTCGCGCGCGCCCAGCAGGTAGACCCGCCACTGGCGCTGGGCCGAACGCCCCATCAGCGCCTCGAACAGGTCGACCCCGGCCACGCGTTCCTTGATCGGCTTGCCCAGCGCGCGCGCCGCCCACACCACCGGCATGCCGTCGATGTTGATCAGCGCGCAGTCGTTGATGATGCGGCGCAATTCCTCGTCGCGGCTGGCCTTGACCAGCTTGTCGACATTGACCACCACGTGCTGGTGCGGGCGGCCGCTGGCGATGAAGCCCTCGACCGTCTGCAGCGTTTCCTCCATGGTCAGGTTGTCCATGGTACAACCCATCATCGTCACCCGTTGCGTCATGCCAGCTGCTCCGCCAGCACCGCGACGATGCGCTCGGCCGCCTTGCCGTCCCACAGCGCCGGGCGCCGGCCCTGCTTGCCCTGGCCGCGCAGCACCAGGGCGACCTGCTCGACCAGGCGGCGCGGATCGGTGCCGACCAGCACGTTCGAGCCCTCGTCCACCGTCACCGGCCGCTCGGTGTTGTCGCGGATGGTCACGCACGGCACGCCCAGCGCGGTGGTCTCCTCCTGCAGGCCGCCGCTGTCGGTGAGCACCACGGCGGCGTCCTTCCACAGGTTGAGGAAGGCCATATAGCCCTGCGGCCCGACCAGGGTCACGTGCGGGCCGAGGTCGATGCCGAAGCGCTCCAGGTTGGCGCGGGTGCGCGGGTGGACCGGGAAGATCAGCGGCAGCCCGGCGGCGATCTCGACCAGGCCGCCGGCGATGCGCGCCATGGTGGCGGCGTCGTCGACGTTGCTGGGGCGGTGCAGGGTCAGCACGCCGTACGGGCGGCCGCCGCGCGCGGCCTTGAAGCCGGCCGGGTCGAGCGCGGCGCCGTCCTGGCGCGCCAGCTGCTCGGCCTGGTACAACACATTGTCGACCATCACGTGGCCGACATAGTGGATGGCGGCGGCCGGCTTGCCCTCGCGCTGCAGGTGGGCCACGCCGCTCGGCTCGGTGACGAAGAACCAGTCGGCGATGCTGTCGGTGACCAGGCGGTTGATTTCCTCGGGCATGCTGAGGTCGCCGCTGCGCAGGCCGGCCTCGACGTGGGCGACCGGGATCGTCAGCTTCTTGGCCACGATCGAGCAGGCCAGCGTCGAGTTGACGTCGCCCACCACCAGCACCGCGGCCGGGCGCCGCGCCAGGCACAGCTCCTCGAACGCCAGCATGATCTTACCGGTCTGCTGGGCGTGGCTGCCGCCGCCGGCCGCCATGAACAGGTCCGGCGCCGGGATGCCGAGCTCCTGGAAGAACACCTCGTTCATGTCGTGGTCGTAATGCTGGCCGGTGTGGATGATTTGATAGTCCAATCCGCCATGCGCGCGCAGCGCCCGCACGATCGGGGCGATCTTCATGAAATTGGGCCGGGCGCCGGCCACGAGGTAGAGCAGAGGCTTGGTCATATGCGAGGGTTTCCGCCAGTTAAGAATACTATGCAAAAAAAACAACAGCAGCGGCCGGCAAGCCCCTTCCGGGGCGGCCGCAGCGAAGTCGGGGCAAACTGTACACTATGTCGGTAGCGGATGGCAATCTATGCAACTTCTATCGTGCTCGCCCCCTCCGCGGCGCTCAGCGCCGGAATTCGGCGTAGCGCGCCCGCAGGCGCGCCAGCACCACCTCCACCGCGTACACCGCGGCGACCCGGCGCTGCGCCAGCGCGGCGCCGGCCTGCACCGCGGCGCCGCCGGCCAGGGCCGCGACCAGGGCGGCGGCCAGCGCCGCGCCGTCGCCGACCTCGACCAGCGCGCCGCAGGCGCCGTGCTCGAGCATCTCGGCCACCGCCCCGACCCGGGTCGCCACCACCGGCGTGCCGGCCACCATCGCCTCGAGCACCACCATCGGCATTTGTTCGAAATGGGACGGCAGCACGAACACCCCGGCCGTGGCCAGCAGCGCGCTGCGCTGCTCGGCGTCGACCCAGCCCGGCAGCACCAGCGCGTCGAGCACGCCCAGCTCGGCCGCCAGCGCCCGCACCTGGGCCAGCTGGCCCTCGCCGGCCAGCACCAGGCGCGCCTGCGGCGCGCGCGCGCGCACCGCCGGGAACGCCCGCAGCAGGTCGTACACGCCCTTCTTGTCGTCCAGCCGGCCCAGGAACAGGATGTCCTGGGTGGGCCGGCGCGGCGCCACCGCGGCCGCGATCTCGATCGGGTTGGGCAGCAGCTCGACCCGGCCCACGCCGACCTCGCGCCGCAGCAGCTCGCCGGCGCTGTCGCACAGCACGAAGGCGCAGGCGCTGCCGCGCATCAGCCAGTACGCCAGCCGGCGCTGCCACGGGCGCAGCCGCTGCGCCAGGAACAGCGCGAACTCGCCGCTGTGCAGGTGGAAGATCACCGGGCAGCCGAACAGGCGCGCCAGGCCGATGAACAGCGCCTTGCGCCAGAAGCTGGCGTCCGACGCCACGTGGGCGTGCAGCAGCGCGACCCGGCCGGCCAGCAGCAGCAGCGTCACGCGCAGCAGCGCGCACGCCGCCACCCAGGCCTTGCGCGGCAGGCCGGCGCTGACGTGGGTGGCGATGAACTCGCAGTCGCCGGGCGCGGCGTAGCCGTTGCGCAGCAGGATGCCGATCACGGTCGCCATGCCGCCCTTGGCGCTGGGCGAGGGCCCGATCATGAGCACCCGCTTCATGGTTCCTCCATCACGTGCGAGGCGCCCAGGTAATGGGTGATGTCGAGCTTTTGCACCAGCAGCTTGTGCTTGCCCAGCGCGGTGCGCTCGATCTGGTCGACGCGCACGATCTCGACCTCCAGCCCGCCCTGGGTCTTGGCGCGGATGCCGGCGGCCAGCTGTTCCTTGGCGGCGGCCGACAGCTCGCTGGCCGACAGCACCTTGAGCAGCGCCCGTCCCGGCTCGCGCTGCTCGAACTGCATGCGGTCGGCGTCGGCCAGCTGCTCGAAGTGGGCCGCGCCGATGGTGCAGATCGACACCAGCCGCTGGTCGCGGCACACCAGGAATTCCTGCAGCCGGCCCTCGATGCGGTCGACCGCCGGGAAGCCCGGGCGCACGCTGTTGGGGGCCGCGCTCCACATCGCCAGGTCGCCGGTGCGGTAGCGGATCAGCGGCATGACGCGGTTGTCGAAGCCGGTGCCGACGATCTCGCCGAGCTCGCCCGGCCGGGTCACCGGCCGGCCCTGGAAGTCGATCAGCTCGAGCTTGCCGTACAGCGGCCAGAAGAAGTAGCGCGGGTCGTCCGGCAGCGAGATCGCCTTGACCGCGCGCTCGGTGTGGCCGTAGTCGAGCAGCACCGGGCACTGGAACACGCGGCGGATCAGGGCGATCTGGTAGTCGTAGACGTTTTCCGAGAACAGCTGGACGCAGCGGATGCGGCCGGTCACGTCGGGCGCCGGGTGCGCCTCCAGCCACTTGGCCAGCGGCACCAGCGCCGACGGGAAGGCGTGGATGAAGGTCGGCCGCCACTGGCGCGCGGCGGCCAGGTAGCGCGCCATGTGCGGCGGCTCCAGGTGGTCCGAGCTCAGGTGCAGGTAGCGCTTGATCGGGTCGAACATCCAGATCGGCCCGTCGGGCTGGTCGGCGCCCGGCACGGTGCGCCCGCGCAGCGCCAGGATGCGGTCGTCCGGGCCGATGCCGGCCAGCGCGTCGAAGGTGCCGTTGTAGGCGAAGTCCTTGGAGCGCGACACGTATTTTTCCAGGTACAGCTTCATCGGGATCGAGGTCGAGCCGCCGGTGTGGGCCACCAAGCGGCTGCGGGCCGGCATGGCGGCCGACAGGTAGCGCTCGGGGCTGGCCTTGAGGCTGGCCTTGTCGAGCAGTGGAAAGGCCGCCAGCAGCTCGGCCGGCGCGACCTCGCGCCGCGCCAGCGCGCGCAGGTGGGCGTAGGCCGGCACCGTCTCGGCGGCCCAGCGCAGCGTCTCGAGCAGCTTGGCGTCGGCGCGGCGCAGCATCCACGCCGGGTCGGCGCCGCAGCCGGCGATGTCGGCCATGAAGGCGTCGTAGCGCACGCCGTAGCGCAGCCGGGTCGGCACGCGCGCGTACAGGCCGCCGATCGAACTCTTGATCCACTGCGGCGCGGCGGTGTAGTGCTTCAAGAACGGGTGTATCAGGTCTTCCATCGGCATCGGACGGGCTTTCTCAAGAACGCCGCAGCGGCGCCGCGGCGAAGGGCAGGACGGCTGCCGCGGCGGCGGGCGCGGCGGCGAGCCGCTGGCGCTGCCGGTGCTCCAGGCCCAGGCCGATGGCGATGGCGAACCAGTAGAACACCTGGATGTAGTCGAACACCAGGCGCGAGCCCGACACGCACTGGATCAGGAACACCGGCAGCGCCACCGACATGCCGTTGAAGTAGGCACGCATCAGCGGCGAGGCGCTGGCGTCGCGGCTGCGGCGGCGGTACAGGCGCCACACCATCAGCAGGAAATAGCCGATCGCCAGCACGCCGACCACGCCGTGGTCCATCAGCAGGCGCAGGTAGGCGTTGTGCGGGTGGCCCTCGACGATCACGCCCTCGCGCGCCGGCAGCGACCACGGGGTGGCGTTGACGCCGTCGCCGAGGATGGGGTGGCGGGCGATCTCGGGCAGCAGCGGCAGCCAGATGCCGCCCACCCGGCCGGCGGTGAGGGTGTCGTGGTGGGTGCCGACGCCGCCCTGACCGATGCCGGTGGTGGCGCGCTCGACGAAGGAGTTGGGCAGCACCAGCGCCACCGCCACGCACACCATCACGCCGATGATGATGTAGCGGAAGCTGCCGCGCAGGAAGAAGAACACGCAGGTCACCAGCAGCACGCCGAGGAAGGCGGCGCGCGAGAACGTCAGCAGCAGCGCCATCACGGTGGCGCCCACCACCACCAGCCCGGCCAGCCGGCCGCGCGCGGTGGCGTAGGCCGGCAGCATGAACAGCGCCGCCGAGAAGGCCGGCAGCAGCACCACCGACAGCGCGTTGGCGTGCAGGCCGGTCGAGCTGAGGAAGGTGCGCGCGGCCGGCGTCGCCAGCTCGCGCAGGCTGTAGCCCGACAGCAGCACGGCGGCGATCACCAGCAGCGGCAGCGCCACCACGCTGACGTTGACCATGCGCAGCCAGCGGTCCGGCTCGGCGCTGTCGGCCACCGCCACCGCCACCATCCACACCGCCACCAGCGTGATGCAGGGCTTGACGAATTCCTCGATGCCGTAGCTGAACGCGGTGCGGTAGAGGAAGGGGTTTTCCAGGAAGAAGTGCGGCGCGATCAGCCGGATCTTGCTCGAGCCCAGGTAGGTGCCCAGCGCCAGCAGGAACAGGATGGGCGCGTACAGCCGCCACGGGAAGGCCACCAGCGTGCGGCGGCCGAACATGGCCGACAGCAGCAGCGAGCCGAAGGTCAGCGCCAGCACGCCGTTGAGCGGGGTGAAGCCGGTCACGCCGAGCATCTGGCGCGGCATCAGCACCGTCGCCGCCAGCGGCATCATCAGCATCATCGCCAGCACGCCGACGCGGAAATCGACCAGGATCACCACCAGGCCGATCGCCGCCACCACCATGGCCAGCGCCGGCACGCCGCCGCCTATGCCGGTCAGCATGCCGAACAACAGCGCCAGCATCAAAGAGCCGAACCAGAAAACGATGCGCTTGTAACCTGTCATGTAGAACCAATATCGAGTAAGAGTAAGGGGAGCCGGACCGCAGCCTCAGCGCTTGCTGGCGTCGCCCAGCAGGCGCTTGGCCAGCCGCGGGTCGACCTGGGCCAGCAGCTCGGAGGAAAACGCGGCCTGCTGGCTGAACGCCTGCGCCGGGTCGCTCGACAGCGACGACACGCGGTACAGGTAGCCGTCCGGGATCACGCCCGACAGGGCGTACTTGAGCTGCGCGAGCTGGCGGTCGACATAGTTCTGCACCACCGTGTCGCCCATGGTGAACCAGTAGGTGACCGGCTCGACCCGCTCGCTGCCCTGGCTGGCCACCATGCGGGTGCCGCGGATGGTGGCGTGGTTGATGTCGAACGTGCTCTGCTGCAGTTGCGAGATCTGGAAGCCCTGCGCCGTGTAGCACACTTCCTGGCGGTGCGCGCGCAGCTGCCGGGTCTGGCTGCCGCCGTAGGCGATCGACAGCATCATGCGCGCGCCGCGCGAATTGACATAGGTGCGGTTGAGGGTCTGGTCGTAGATCTTGGCCACCAGCGCGCGCGTGTCCTCGGACGGCACCACGGCCACGGCGTCGGCGTCGACCTGCCAGTCGCCGAACTTGAGCGGCACCGAGCGCTCCAGGTTGAGCGCGTCGACCTGCGCGGTCAGGCGCTGGGTGGGGGTCAGGTAGACGGTGGCGCAGGCGGTCAGCAGCATCAGCGCGCCGGCCGCCGCGGATTTGCGCAGCAAGGTATTCATGGTTGGCTCCCGGTGGCCAGCGCGAGGCGGCCGTCATTGCCGAAACGCAGCAGCGAATCGACCCCGATGATGAGCAGCAGCGCGCTGGCGAACAGCACCATGCCGGCGAAGCCGTGCAGGAAGCCCTGGCCGGCGGCGTCGCCCAGATGGTAGGTGATCAGGGTCAGCACCATCACCCGGATCACGTTGGCGGTGAAGGAGATCGGCACGATCAGGATCGCCAGCGTGATGTTGCGGAAGGCCGAGTCGTGGCGCACCACGTTCAGGTACAGCAGGCCCAGCGCCTCGAGCGTGAACAGGGTGTGCAGGCCGGCGCAGGCGTCGGCCACCAGCAGGCTGTACTGGCCGATCTGCAGCATCACGCCGGTGCGGGCGATCGGGTAGCCGAGCCAGAACAGCACGTGCTCGGCCACATAGGAGACGGCGGTCTTCATCGGCAGCGTCAGCGCGTCGACGACCGGGCCCGGCAGCGGGATCATGAACAGCATGAAGAACAGCGGAAACCACATCAGCAGCAGCGCGCGGCGCCCGCGCAGCAGCAGCAGCAGGCCGGCCAGCAGCCAGATCACCGAGCCGACCTCGAACAGCAGGATGTCCTGCGAGCGGCCCAGCGTGTACAGCAGCAGCGCCACGGCCAGCGGCGCCCAGCCCCAGGCGCTGCCGGCGTCGCCGACGGTGGCGGCCAGCATCTCGCCCCACTTGCGGTACATCAGCCAGCAGGCGATGGCCAGCACGATCGGGCCGTGGGCCTGCTCGTCGCTGCTCCAGATGCCGGTCAGCAGGGTGTACAGGCTGGGCAGGTACAGCAGCGCCAGGCCGGCGACCACCGGCAGCAGCTGCAGCAGTTGCGGCGAGCGCCAGGGGCTGCGCGGATGGACCGCGCGGGATGGTTCTGTACTCATGTTTCCTCTGCCGCTAGGGGGGACGGTGCGCGGAGCGCGCAAGTTATCAGGACAACCATTGTCTTTCACTTCAGTTAATTATAAAGGCAATTCGCGCCGCGCCCGCCAAATTAATTGGCGCCGCCGGCGGCGCGCCGCCTCAGTCGACCAGCATGCCGTAGCGCTTGGTCGCGATGTCGCGCCGGACGATGCGCGCCGGGTTGCCGGCCACGATGCAATGGGACGGCACGTCGTGCACCACCACCGCGCCGGCGCCGACGATGCACTGGTCGCCGATGCGCACGCCGGGCATGATCAGCGCATGCGCGCCGATGAAGCAGTTCTCGCCGATATAGGTGTCGGCGTGGAACTTGCGGCACATATCGTGCGCCAGCACCACCGCGCCGAACGCCACATACGAGTACGGACCGATGTGCACCCCCTTGGGGTTGGTCTTGTCCAGGTTGGCCTTGAGCGAGAAGCGCGCGCTCGGGTGCAGGTGCATGCCGTACACCCGGTTGTAGTAGGCATTAATAAGCTGCAACAACTGCTCGCGCAGGTACAGGTACAGGCGCCGCTTCCACTTGTAATTGGCGCCGTAACGTTTAGCTGCCTCCACCATATTCCCTCCGAATTAAGGCTGACTGAAGCGCCGGCGCGGCGCCCTCCGGCGCCCGCAGCAAGGGGTCGATGAACGTCGCCCGGCTGCGCACATAGCTGGCGCGCAGATGGGAATCGTCCATGTAGAACGGGTTGCCGGCGGCGTCGAACAGCTGGCAGCGCGGGCCGTCGCACAACAGCGCGAACGGATCGACCAGCTCGGCGCCCACGGCGGCCGCCACGGCGGCGATGCGGGCGTCGAAGCGGCGCGCCTCCTGCAGCTCGGCGCGCGTCACCGGCGTCAGCGGCCGCTCGCGCACCCAGCCGGCGCTGCGGTCGAGCAGGCGGCGCGGATCGACCAGCTCGCCGCGCGGGCTCGACAGGACGATCACCAGCCGCTTGCCCTGCGCCCGCAGCGCCCGCAGCTGCGCGGTCCAGCGCGCGAAGATCCAGTCGCTCGCCGGCGCGTAGGGCGCGATCGGGCGCCGCTGCGGATCGCCGGCGACGAAGTAGTCGTCGCGCAGCGACCAGCCATACCACGAGGCCGACAGCACCACGGTGCGCACCTGCGGCGCCTGCGCCAGCGCGAACGCGTGTTCGGTGAAGCGCGCGCACGGCGCCGAGCGGCGGTCGATGCCGGTCAGCGGCACGCAGCCGCCCATGGTGGTGTATTGCGCGGTATAGAGCGGGGTGGCGTGGCGCGCCATCACCGCCTCCACCCGCGGCAGGTATTGCTGCATATGGCTGTCGCCGATGAACAGCACGCGCTCGGCGCGGTCGCCGGCGATGGTGCGGTCGACCGGCTGCACCCAGTCGCGCGCGGCGGCGCTGTAGCGCTGCACCGCCGGCACGCTGGCCGACAGCGGCGCCGCCTGCCAGTGCCACAGCGCGCCGCCGGCGCCGCCCACCAGCAGCAGCCCCAGCCACAGGCGCGCGGCGTCGGCGCGGGCCAGGCCGTTGCGCGCCGGCGCCCGGATACGGGCCTCGACCACATGGGTGGTGAGCCAGGCCAGCGCCAGCGCCGCCGCCAGCAGCCCCAGCGCCAGCGCCACCGGCAACTCGGGGCCGTGGATCATGCGCGCGAACGCCAGCAGCGGCCAGTGCCACAGATACAAGGGATAGCTGACGACGCCGACCGCCACGCAGGCCGGATGCGCCAGCAGCACCCGGTTGACCCAGGCGTCGGCGCCGGCCCACAGCAGCGCGACGGCGCCGGCCACCGGCAACAGCGCCGGCCAGCCCGGGAACACGGTGAGGCGGGTAAACAGCAGCGCGGCGACGGCGATCAGCGCCAGCCCGGCCAGCGACAGCAGGTCGCGCCAGCGCGCCGGCGCCGGCGCCAGCTGGCGCCGGCCCTCGGCGATGGCCAGCGCGCTGCCGGCGAGCAGTTCCCAGAAGCGCGTCAGCGGCAGGTAGAACGCCGCCGACGGCTGGCGCTCGACCCAGTACAGGCTCAGGCCGAACGACAGCAGCAGCAGCGCCGCCACCAGCAGCCACAGGCTGCGGCCGCGGCGCGCCACCAGCGCCAGCATCAGCGGCCAGGCCAGGTAGTACTGCTCCTCCACCCCCAACGACCACAGGTGCAGCAGCGGCTTGAGGTCGGCGCTGACGTCGAAGTAGCCGACCTCGCGCCACAGCAGCACGTTCGACAGGAAACCGGCGCCGGCCAGCACGTGCTTGCCCATCGGCGTAAACTCGGTCGGCAGCAGCAGCAGCCAGCCCAGCGCCAGCACCGCCGCCAGCACCAGTATCAGCGCCGGAAAGATGCGGCGCGCGCGGCGCACGTAGAAATTCAGGATGGAAAAGCGCCCGGCCTGCAGTTCGCGCATCAGGATGCCGGTGATCAGGTAGCCGGAAATGACGAAGAACACGTCGACGCCGACGAAACCGCCGGTCAGCCAGGCCGGCACCGCATGAAAGCACAACACCGACAGCACGGCGACAGCGCGCAGACCGTCGATGTCGGCGCGGTAAAGAGCATTTTTTTGCATTGTTACTTCAGTAGCTAAGGCGGTGGCCCGCGGCGAAACAGCCCGGTGCGTTGATCGATTGCAAATTATACAAACAAAACGCCGGCGCGGCCAGCACCGTTGCGCGCCGCCCATGTGAGCCACCCCGCCGGCCGGGGCCGGCGGGCGGGGTGGGCGGGTGGGCGGCGGCCGGAATTACTTCTTGGCCGGGGTGTAGGTGGCCACGCCATCCTTGTAGCTGACGCTCCAGGCCTTGGTCAGCACGCTCCAGCTGCCGTCGGTCTGGCGCGCCGCCACCGGCATCGTGCCGGCGCCGCAGTCGACCTGCAGCACCGCGGCGAAGCTGGCCTTGGCCGCCGCGGTGCCCAGCGCGTAGCGGCCATGCCATTGCGGCGTGGCGGTGGCGTTGAGCGGCGCCTGCACCGCGCTCGGGGTCAGCGCGGTGTCGCTCTTGACCACCGCGCACAGCGTGGTGTCGACGTTCTTGAGCACCACCTTGCTGGCGTCGAAGCTGGCCGGCGCGCTGATGCCGTGCAAGTTCCACTCCCACTTCTTGGCGGTGTTGGCCGCCAGCGCGTCGAACACCAGCACCACGGCCGGCACCGCCGACCCGTCCACGCCGGTGGCCGGGCGCATATACAGCACGCTGCGGCTGGCCTTGGTGATGTCGCCGCCGTAGGCCCTGGCGGCATCGGCCGTGACGATGTCGTAGGCGTCGCTGCTGTTGAAGGTGGTGACGGCGCCGGCCGCCAGCACGTCGCCCTTGCCGTTGCTGCCCTGCCCCTGGCCCCTGCCGCCGTCATAGGTGACGGCGTTGTGGGCGGCGGTGGTCTTGGACCAGCCGATGTAGATGGCCGAGCCGTAGTAGTCGTACAGGCCGGTCTCGATCGCCAGCGCCCGGCCCTTGGCGTTGATGGTGAAGCTGTTCTGGTCGGCGTGGCTGTGGCCGAACGAGCCGTACTGGCTGCTCTTGAAGTAGACCGAGGTGCGGTTGCGGTCGGCCAGGCTGCTGTGCATGGCGACCCAGCCGACCGACGGCAGCCAGATCGAGTTCGGGGTGTTGGCCGGCAGCGTGGTCTGGGGCGTGAACGGCGGCGCCAGCAGCGCCTGCAGGCGGCTGGTGTCGCCGCCCACCCACTGGGTCGCGTACCAGTTGTAGAGCGGCTCGTTGACGCGCGCCGCGTAGGGCCGGAACAGACGGCCGTTGGGCTCGGTGTTGTCGTTGTCGGCGCCGTCGCCGAACATGCCGAACGGGCTGCCCGGCGGGTAGAAGTACACCATGCTGCGGCCCAGGTTGTGGGTCCAGGACTTGCGGGTGATGTCGACCCCGGTGGTCCAGCGGAGGATGTCCCAGTTTTCCTGCGACTCCAGGGCCCAGATCAGGTAGTTGGTGCCGTTGGCGAAGCCGCCGTCGTCGCCGCCCCAGGGGTTGAGCCAGGCCGGGAAGATCGGATACAGCGCGCGGAACCAGGCGTCCGCCTCGGGCAGCGTGGGGGTGCCGGCCATGATGGCCGAGATCGCCAGCGTGGCCTGCATGGTGTCGATCGCCCACGAGTCGAGCGGCTTGGCGACGATCCCTTCCTTCAGGTCGGTCAGCGAGGCCAGCATCGGCGGCACGCGCGCCTTGATCGAGGCGACCACATCGGCCTGCTCCGACGTCGACAGGTTGGGCAGCAGCCAGTCGTAGGCGTTGGTGATGGTCCAGACGGTGCGGTGCGCCGACAGCCCCTCCGATGCCCACGAGGTGGTGCCGTTCGGGTCCAGGTGCGCCAGGTGCAGCAGCCGGCGCTTGGCGTCGATGATGACGGCCGGGTCTTTTTCCACCCAGGCCAGCGCCGCCGATTCGCGCGCCGCCTCGGTCAGCTTGTTCATCTGGTTCATGAAGGCCAGGTTGGCGGTGGCGGCGGCGGCCGTGGCGGCGCCGGCCACGGCCGAGGTCGACGCCGGCTCGATCGGCAAGTCCTCGGCGGTCTTGCTCAGCACGCGTTTCTTCATGCCGGCCCAGCCGGTCTTGCGGGCGCCGGCCAGGTCGTTGAGCCAGGCGGTGCGCTCGGTGCCGAGCGGCGGCATGGCGCGCGGACGGACGGCGGCCTTGGCCCGCGCCAGCGCGGTCTCGACCGGCGGCAAGCTGAAATCGCGCGCGCTGGCGGCGATGCGGAAGCGGCGCTGCGGGCCCCAGGCGGTGGCGCCCTTGGCGCGCACGTACCAGCTGTAGTCGCCGGCCAGGAGCGAACTCGGCCACAGGTACCACGGGCTGGTGGTGCTCGCGCTGGTGATGACGCCGGTGGCGGTCACCAGCTTGAGCTCGTAGCCGACGGCGCCGCTGATGTTTTGCCAGGCCAGGATCGGCGGATTGTGGTCGATGATGCCGCAGTCCATCGGCTGCAGCGCGCGGTTGAGCGGGGTCAGCGCCGGCCAGTCGGCCAGCGTGTTGGGCGCGCAGAACACCGGCGCGCGGATGTCGCCGGCCGCGGCCGGCAGCTGCTGCAGGGCCATCACGGCCAGCGCCGCAGCCGACAGGCCAGGCGAGAATTTTCTCTTCATCATCGTGTTACTCCTGATAGAAAGTAGTCGTCACACCCCGCCGGCGAGCGCCGTCCGGGCCGAGCAAGTGATGCCGGCCAGGTCGCGCCCCACACCCTTGATGTGCTGGTGAGCGGCC
This sequence comes from Duganella sp. GW821-FHT07G03, assembly GCF_059418605.1. Lineage (NCBI taxonomy): Bacteria > Pseudomonadati > Pseudomonadota > Betaproteobacteria > Burkholderiales > Oxalobacteraceae > Duganella > Duganella sp. GW821-FHT07G03. The sequence continues at coordinate 76,365 of NZ_JBWKQE010000028.1, read as the reverse complement.
GCGCCGCATCGGTATATCCCGTATGATAGACGGATTCATGCTTTCTGAGTGGAAATGTATTTTCCTACCGGCGGGCATTAAAGCCAAAAGATACGCCTTTTTCCTGGCCGCAGGGGTATGCGGCGCCGGCGCCGCGCAAAAAAAACCGCCCACTGTTGATATACTGTCGTGGCGGCGGCGCGACAAGCCGGCCCCGGGCCGCGCGCACCGCTGGTTCGACAGCGATCCGGCTTTTGCTTTACAATATCTTGCCTTGCAAATAACAAGCGTACGCCCGCGTCGCCCTCACCCCCGCTCCCGACCCTATGACCATACCGACCCCGCACGCCCCCCCTGCCGCCGCCGGAGCCCCGTCGTGGGTTTAGGCCGCCGCTCCGTCTGGCTGGTGCTGTCGCAGATGGTGGAACTGGGCCTGCAGGTGATCCTGCCGGTGATCCTGGTGCGCCACCTGACGATCGAGGCGTTCGGCGACTACCGGCTGCTGTGGCTGATCGCGGCCGGCTGCGCCGGCATGCTGCCGATGGGCATGCCCGACACGCTGGCGATGTTCCTGCCCAAGTCCGGCGCCGACGACCGCCAGCGCTACGTGGCCGTGACCGCGGCCTATATGGCGCTGATCGGCGTGTTGTCCGGACTGGGCGTGGCGGCCGCCATGCACTGGTGGGCGCCGACCGCCGGCCTGCGCGCGCTGGCCGGCGCCGGCGGCCTGTTTACCGTGCTGTGGGTCAGCGGCGGCATGATCGACTACCTGCCGGTGGCCGACGAGCGCGGCGACTGGCAGGCGCGCGCGGTGATCGCCCTGGCCGTGCTGCGCACCGTGCTGGCCGGCGCCGCCGCCTACTACTACGGCAGCGTGGTGGCGGTGTTCTATATGTTGTCGGTGGTGGCCGCGGTGCGGCTGCTGCTGCTGTGCCAGTACGCGCGCCACCACCATCGGCTCGGCCACGCGGCGCCGACCCGGCGCCACTGGCAGACCCAGAGCGCGCAGGCCATGCCGCTGGGCCTGTCCTCGCTGCTGATCTCGGTGCGCCGCCAGGCCGACCAGTGGATCGCCGCCGCCCTGTTCGGCACGGTGCAGTTCGCCGTGTTTTCGCTGGGCGCCGTGTTCGGCTCGCTGGTGCTGATGATGCGGCGCGCCATCTCCAGCACCTTCATGCCGTCGATGAGCAAGCACCAGGCCAGCGGCGACTGGCACGCGGTGATCGACACCAACAACCGCGCCAACCTGATCGTCGCCTTCTTCGCGGTGCCGACGCTGGCCTTCATCTGGTGCTTCGGCGAACCGATCTACACCCTGATCTACACCGCCACCTATGTCGGCGCGGTGCCGGTGATGCGCATCCTGGTGCTGAGCTGGCTGCTGCAGATCGTCGAGCTCAACAGCCTGGTGCTGCTGGCCGGGCAGATGCGCTATTCGGCCCGCATCAGCGGCCCGCTGCTGTGCCTGTCGCTGCTGATCTCGCTGGCCGGCGGCTACACCTTCGGGCTGGTGGGCGCCGCCTCGGGCGGCGTCATCATGGCGGTGCTCGAGCGCAGCCTGATCCTGCGCAAGCTGGCCGCCACCCTGCAGTGGCCGCTGGCCCGGCTGCAGGCCTGGGTCAGCCTGCTGACCATGGTCGCGGTCTGCTGGGCGCTGGCCGCGCTGGCCCGTCTCGGCTATGAATACCGCCCGGCCGGCCTGGCGCCGCTGCCCGGCATGTTGCTGGCCGGCGCCGTCATCACCCTGCCCTATCTGCTGATCGCCCGCCAGCGCGGCTGGCTGCCGCACAAAATCCTCCCGGCGCCCGCCGCCACCTGACCCCCGCTCCCCGACCATGAAACCGTTCATCATCACCATCGACACCGAAGGCGACAACCTGTGGGGCCGCGGCGCCGGCGCGCCGTCCACCCGCAACGCCGCCCACATCCCGCGCTTCCAGGCCCTGTGCGACGAATTCGGCTTCAAGCCGACCTATCTGACCAACTGGGAAATGGCCAGTGCGCCGCCGTTCGTCGCGCTGGCGCGCGCCGCCATCGCCGACGGCCGCGCCGAAGTGGGCTGCCACATCCACGCCTGGGACAGCCCGCCGCACGTGGCGCGCACCGCCGACGACCACCGCCACCACCCCTACCTGATCGAGTATCCGGACGCGGTGCTGATGGAAAAGGTGAGGATCCACACCGCGCTGCTGGAGGACACCTTCGGCTGCAAGATGGTGTCGCACCGCGCCGGCCGCTGGGCCATGGACGAGCGCTACGCGCGCGCGCTGCTGGCGCACGGCTACACGGTGGACTGCTCGGTGACGCCGGGCGTGTCGTGGCGCGCCCAGCCCGGCGCGCCGGACGGCGCCGGCGGCAGCGACTACCGCCACTTCCCGCAACACCCGTATTATGTCGACCCCGACCACCTGGGCCGGCCCGGCGCCAGCGCGCTGCTGGAGGTGCCGATGACCACCCGGCCGTCGTGGATCACGCGCGCCGCGCCGCAGCTGTACCGGCTGCCGCTGGTGCGCTCGCTGGCCTACCGGCTGGCCGACCCGGTGCACTGGCTGCGCCTCAAGCGCGGCAACCTCGAGCGCGTGCTGCGGCTGGTGGCGCGCGAGGCGGTCAGCGCGCCCTACCTGGAGTTCATGATCCACTCGTCCGAATTCATGCCCGGCGGCAGTCCCTACTTCCCGGCCGACGGCGACGTCGAGCAGCTGTTCGCCGACCTGCGCCAGCTGTTCGCCACCATCGCCCGCAGCCACAGCGGCATGACGCTGGGCGGCTTCGCCGCCCAGTGGCGCGCCGCACACCCGCAGGCGGCGGCATGAACGCCCCGGCCTGCATCGTGAATCAGGGCCGCTGGGTGCGCACCGCCGAGGCCTGGTTCGGCCGTCCCGGCGACGCCGGCGGCGCCGACCTGCTGATCGCGCGCCAGTGGCCGGTGGCCGACTGGCGCGGCAGCGTGGCGGAAAAGCACACCCTGCTCATCGACCTCGGCCGCGAACCGGCCGACTGGACCGCCGCCTTCACCAAGGATACCCAGTACCAGGTGCGGCGCGCCGAGGCCAAGGACCAGCTCAGCTTCACCCTGCAGGCGGCGCCGGACGCCGCCGCGCTGGCCGCCTACGCCGACTTCTACGACGGCTTCGCCGCGCAGAAGGGCTTGCCGCTGTGCGAGCGCGCCTACCTGGCGCAGGCCGCCGGCGCCGGCGCCTTGCTGCTGAGCTGGGCCGAACACGAGGGCGCGCCGCTGGTGGCGCACAGCTACATCGTCTCGCAGGGCCGGGCCCGGCTGCTGCAGTCGGCCTCGCTGTACCGCGCCAGCGCCGACGGCGCCCAGCGCAGCCTGATCGGCCGCGCCAACCGCTGGCTGCACTTTCGCGACATGGTCGCGCTCAAGGCGGCGCACTGCGGCGTGTACGACTTCGGCGGCTGGTACGCCGGCCACAGCGACCAGCAGAAACTGCAGATCAACGCCTTCAAGCAGGAATTCGGCGGCGTCGTCGCGCGCGAGTTCGACGGCGTCATCGCCCTGACCTGGCGCGGCCGCGCCTACCAGTGGCTCAAACAACGCGGCCGCCGGAGTTGAGATGCGCATCCTGATCGTTTGTCCCGGGCTCGGCTACGGCGGCGCCGAAACCCAGATCATCGCGCTGGCGCGCGGGCTGCAGGCGCGCGGCCACGCGGTGGCCATCTATTCGCTGGTCAGCGGCACCGGCCGCGCCGACGAGGTGCGCGCGGCCGGCATCCCGCTGTGGGAGGACAGCAAGCGCAGCCGCATGGACTGGCGCCTGCTCGGCCGCCTGCGCGCGGTGCTGCGCGACTGGCGCCCGCAGCTGGTGCACGGTTTCCTGTTCGACGGCAACCTGTACGCGCGGCTGGCCGCCTTCGGCAGCGGCGTGCCGGTGCTGTGCGCCGAACGCAGCAGCGACTATGCGCTGCGCCCGGCGCAGCAATGGGTGCACCGCGCCACCAGCTGGATGACGGCCGGCGTGGTGGCCAACTCGTGGGCCGGGGCCGCGCTGGCGCAGCGCATGTACCGCGGCCTGGCGCGCCACATCCACGTGGTCTGGAACGGCATCGACGTGGCCGCCATGCGCGCGCGCGCCGCCGCCGCCGCCGGCCTGCGGGCCCAGCTGGGGATCGACGCCGACGCCCGCCTGGCCTGCTTCGTCGGCTCGGTCAAGCCGGACAAGGATTTCCTGCTGGCGACGGCGGTGTGCCGGGCGCTGCTGGCCGCGCCCGGCCGCCCGTGGCATGTGGTGTTCATCGGCGCGCCGTTCCAGCCGCTGCTGCCCTACGCCCAGGTCGGCATGGGCGAGATGCAGCGCTACGCGGCCGAGGTCGAGGACGCGTTCGCCGCGCTGGCGGCGCCGCAGCGGGTGCACCGGCTGGGCAACAGCAAGCAGGTCATCGAGCTGATGGCGCAGTGCGACGTGCTGTTCTCGACCTCGCTGCGCGAAGGCTTCCCCAACGTGGTGCTCGAAGCGATGACGGCCGGCGTGCCGGTGGTCAGCACCGCCTATTCGGACATCCGCATGATCCTGCCGGAACCCTGGCAGGTGCTCGACCGGCGCGACCCCGCCGCGCTGGCGGCGGCGATCGAGCGCGCCGCCGGCGACGCCGCGCTGGGCCAGCGCCAGCGCGCCTGGGTCGACCAGCACGCCACGCTCGAGTGCGCCGTGAGCGCGCTGGAAACCGTCTACCAACAATACATCGCCCCGTGAATCCTGTGAACGCCCCCGCCCCGACGCCCCCGCTGCACCTGTGCATGCTGGCCCTGACCGCCTATCCGGTGCTGGCCGGCCGCCGCGACCTGCGCGAACTGGGCGGCGCCCAGGTGCAGCAGGTGATGATCGCCCGCGCGCTGGTGCGCGCCGGCATCGCCGTCACCTTCATCTGCATGGACTATGGCCAGCCCGAGGAGGAGTGGATCGACGGCATCCGGGTGCTGCGCACCTACGGCCCCGGCGACGGCGTGCGCGGCCTGCGCTTCCTGCACCCGCGCATCACCGGCCTGTTCGGCGCGATGCGGCGCGCCAACGCCGACGTGTATTACCAGCGCTGTTCCGGCATGGCGACCGGCCTGATGACGGCCTGGTGCCGCTGGCATGGCAAGCCCAGCATTTATGCCGGCGCCTCCGACCTCGACTTCCAGCCCGGTCCGCCGAACGTGCACAACCGGCGCGACCGCTGGCTGTTCCGGCGCGGCCTGCAGCAGGCCAGCGCGGTGGTGGTGCAGAATCCGCGCCAGGCCGAGCTGCTGCGAGCCCACCACGGGCGCGGCGCCACCCTGATCCCCAGCTGCTACACCGCGCCCGACGGCGGCCAGGGCGCCGCGGCCGGCGCCGGCGCGCCGCGCGAAGTGCTGTGGGTCGGCATGATACGGCCGGTCAAGCGGCCCGACCGCCTGCTGGCGCTGGCGCGCGCCTGCCCCGACCTGCAGTTCCGCATGATCGGCGGCGCCATGGGCGACACCCCGGCGGTGCTGGAATACTACGCGCGCATCGAGGCCGAGGCGGCGACCCTGCCCAACCTGACGTTCATGGGCTTCGTGCCGTTCGACCAGGCCGACGGCTATTTCGACCGCGCCGCCGTGCTGGTCAACACCTCCGACCACGAGGGCTTCCCCAACACCTTCCTGCAGGCCTGGTCGCGCCGCGTGCCCAGCCTGGCGCTGTTCGACACCGGTTCGCGCGTCGACGGCCAGCCGCCCTACGGCCTGGCGGCCGACGACGCCGCGCTGGCGCAGCAACTGCGGCGCCTGATGGACGACCCGGCCGCGCACGGCCGCCTGGCCGCGGCCGGCCACGCGTATTTCGAGCGCGAGCACGCGCCGGCCACCACCGCGCGGCGCTACCTGGCGCTGCTGCAGCAACTGACGGCGGCGGCATGAGCGGCCGCCTGCACATCGTCAGCGCCGGCCCGCAATGGCCGGCCTGGGCGCGCGACATGGTGGCGGCGATGCTGGCGCTGCCGGGAACGAGCTGGCACGGCTGGACCGTGGTGCCGGCCGCCGCCGAGCCGGCGCCGCTGGCGGCGCGCCTGTACCAGCGCTTCGACCGCCGCCTGATGGCGCGCGGCCCGAGCGTCGACCGCGCGGTCGCGCCGCCGGCCGCGCCGGCCGCCGCCAGCGCGTCCTGGCAACGCCGCGACGGCGCCATCGCCGTGCCGGCCGCCGCGCTGCAGGCCTGGCAGGCGGACGGCATCGACGTGGTGGTCTGGCTGCTGCCGCTGCCGCCGCAACTGGCGGCGCCGGCCCCGGCCGGCATGGCGCTGTGGGCGCTGACGCTCGACACGCTGCTGGCCGCCGCCCCGCTGGCCGGCGCCGACTGCATGCTGCGCGCGCCGCACCTGTGCGAAACGCGCCTGCTGGACTACGCGCAGACGCCGCCGGCGCTGGCCTACCGTTCGGTCAGCGCCGCCGTCACCAATTCCTTGACCGCCACGCGCCGGCGCGCGCTCAACAAGGCGCGCGCCTTCATGGCGCGCAGCCTGGCGCCGCGGCTGGCCGGCGTGGCGCCGACGCCGCCGGCGCAGGCCGACGCCGCGGCCGCGCTGCCGGCGCCGGCGCCGACCGGCGGCCTGGCGCTGCTGGCCGGCGTGGCGCGCCGGGTGCTGCACAACCGCAGCGAGCGCCGCCGCTACCTCGACCAATGGCAGATCGCCTACAGCTTCGACCCGGCGGCGGCGTGGACGCAGCTGGAGCGCTTCCATTTCCTGACGCCGCCGGCATCGGTGTTCTGGGCCGACCCGATGCCGCTGTTCTGGCAGCAACGGCACTGGATCATGTTCGAGGAATTGCCGTTCGCGGCGCCGCGCGGCCGCCTGCTGGCGATCGAAGTGCGCGCCGACGGCAGCCACGGCGCGCCGCTGCCGCTGATGGAAACCGACTACCACCTGAGCTACCCGTTCATGGTGAAGGATGGCGGCCAGCTGTACATGGTGCCGGAGACCTCGGCCACCCGCCGGGTCGAACTGTATCGCTGCGTCGCGTTCCCCGGCCAGTGGCAGCGCGTGGCGGTGCTGCTGGAGGGGGTCAACGCGGTCGACGCCACGCTGCTGCGGCACAGCGACGGCCGCTGGTGGATGTGGGTCAGCGTGGTCGAGGAAGGCGCCGAACGCGGCGAGGAGTTACACCTGTACCACGCCGACCAGCTGGCCGGCCCGTGGCAGGCCCACGCGGCCAATCCGGTGCTGTCCGACATCCGCTGCGCGCGCCCGGCCGGACCGCTGGTGGTGGCGGCCGACGGCAGCCTGCTGCGGCCGGCCCAGAACAGCGCCGAGGCCTATGGCCACCACATCGAATGGCGCCGCGTCACCGAGCTGACGCCGACCGCCTACGCCGAAACGGCGGCCGGCGCACTGGCCCCGCAAGGCAATCCGAGCTGGCTGCGCATGCATACGGTGGCCGCAGCCGACGGCTTGAAGGTGGTCGACGTCATGGTGCGGCGCCCGCGCCGCCAGTAGGAAAGCTCGACCGGCGCGGCGCCGGTCGGCTATAATTGCGGGCGGCCGTGCCAGCCGGCGCGGCCCGCGTCCCCTCCCCGTAGCACAATGGATAGTGCACATGCCTCCTAAGCGTGGGATACTGGTTCGATTCCAGTCGGGGGGACCACTCAGCCGCGCAGTGCCCGCGCCGCCAGCGCGCTGCACCAGTCCTGCATCCTGAACAGGATGCCCTTGTGTGCCATCACCCGCTTTTCCACCAGATGCCAGGAACAGACGGCAAACGCCAGCGCCAGCGGGATCGACAGCGCCAGGTTGACGTACCAGTCGCGCGCCGCCGGCACCAGGTTGACCACCGTCTGCTGCAGCGGATAACCATACAGGAACAGACCGTAGGAATAGTCGCCGCTTTGCAGGAAGGTCGACTTGCGCGGATTGAGCAAGCCCAGCGCCACCGTCAGATACGTGGCCGGCAACGCCAGCAGGTATTTGGCCTGCGGATACATCAGGCACAACAGCGCCGCCCCGGCCGCCAGCAGCGTGGCCAACGCGTTCAGGCGGATGAATTCGCGGAACTGGTAAAAACTGACGCCGGCGCAGAAACACAGCAACAGCACCCGGCCGTCGGCCGGCTCGGTGCCGCGCAGCATCACCTGCAACTGCGAATAAGCGAACAGGGCGCAGAAGGCGCCCAGCATCAGGCGGCGGTGCCGGTGCAGGCTCAGCATGCCCAGCAGCGTCAAGGTGATATAGCACTCCAGCTCGACCGGTATGGTCCACAGCTGGCCGTTGACCTTGTGCGACGGATTGCCGTCAAACACGCCGGGCAGCTCGAAGTGGATGATGCCCAGGATGTTGAGGAAATACGACTTGAACTCGGGGTGGCTGAAGTAGGACTGCAGCGCCAGCGTCGTCAGCAACGGCCCCAGCAACAGGGCGCAGACCAGGGTGTCCATCGCCAGCGCCGGAAAGATGCGCATCACCCGCAGGCCGAGGAACACGCCGATGCTCTTGGAGCGCTCCAGGCTGCCGGCGACGAGGAAGCCGCTCAGCGAGAAGAAGACCGGCAAGATCAGGTTCCAGGCAAAGCCCAGGCCGCTGTGCGTCACGCGCGCCTGGGTTTCCGAACCATAACTGGTGATGATGGAGTGAAAGCAAATGACAAGTAAGGCGAGCCCGAAGCGCATATAGTCGAATCCGGTGGCTCGTCCGCCTGTGATCTCGATGCGCTCACTGATCAGCGGGCTGGAAAAAAAATTCGTCAAAATTACACTCCGGGAAAAGTTAGCGACAGCTATGCCAGCATAGCTTGTCAAATAGGTAAATCTTGTCAAGTATGCCCGATTTGCCGCCACTGTCAAGCGGAGCGGCGGTGCTCAGGGCACCACGGCCGTCACCTCGATCTCCACCCGCGCCCGGTCCTCGACCAGCCCGGCCACCTGCACCGCCGTCATGGCCGGGAAATGCAGGCCGATGATCTCGCGGTAGGCCGCGCCCACTTCCTTGTAGGCGCCGACGTATTCCTTTTTATCGAGCACATACCAGGTCATGCGCACGATGTGCTCGGGCCGCGCGCCGGCCTCGGCCAACACTTCGACCGCGTTTTGCAGCGCCTGGCGCACCTGGCCGGCGAAGTCGTCGGTGTGGAACACGCCCTGCCCGTCCCATCCTATCATGCCGCTGACGCACACCATGCGACCGTTGGCGGCCACGCCGTTCGAATAGCCACGCGGCCGCACCCAGCCCGGCGGTTGAAGAAATTCCATCATAGTTCCTTGGTGTTTGCCGCGCGCAGCAATTCGCGCGCGATGATCAGTTGCTGGACTTCGGTGGCGCCCTCGTAGATGCGCAGCGCGCGGATCTCGCGGTACAGGCGCTCGACCGGCTGCTCGCTGACCACGCCCAGGCCGCCGAACATCTGCAGCGCGGCGTCGATCACCTGCTGCGCCGTTTCGGTGGCGGTGAGCTTGGCCATCGCCGCCTCCTTGGTGACGTTGCGTCCCTGGTCGCGCTGCCAGGCGGCGCGGTAGGTCAGCAGCGCGGCGGCGTCGATGCCGGTCGCCATCTGCGCCAGCTTGGCCTGCGTCATCTGGAAATCGGCCAGCATCTGGCCGAACATCTTGCGCTGCATGGCGTGCGCCAGCGCCTCGTCCAGCGCGCGCCGCGCGAAGCCCAGCGCGGCCGCCGCCACCGAGGTGCGGAACACGTCCAGCGTCGACATCGCCACCTTGAAGCCCTGCCCCGCCGCGGCGATGCGCTGCGTGGCCGGCACGCGGCAATCGCGGAACACCAGCCGCGCCAGCGGATGCGGGGCGATCACCTGGATGCGCTCGGCGATCTCCAAGCCCGGCGTATCGGCGTCGACGATGAAGGCGCTGATGCCGCGCGCGCCAGGCTGCTCACCGGTGCGCGCGAACACCACGTAGAAATCGGCGATGCCGCCGTTGGAGATCCAGGTCTTCTCGCCGTTGAGCACATAGTGCTCGCCATCCAGGACCGCCGCGCACTGCATGGCGGCGACGTCGGAACCGGCCTGCGGCTCGGACAGCGCGAAGGCGGCAATCGCCGCGCCGCGCGCCACGCGCGGCAGGTAAGCCTGGCGTTGGGCCGGCGTGCCGTGCAGGCTGATGGCGCCCGAGCCCAGGCCCTGCATGGCGAAGGCGAAATCGGCCAGGCCGTTGTGGCGCGCCAGCGTTTCGCGGATCAGGCAGATGGCGCGGGTGTCGATGCTCTCCCCCGCCGCGCCGGCGATCGCATGCTGGAGCCAGCCGGCGTCGCCCAGCTGGCGCACCAGCTGGCGGCAAGCGGCATCGACGTCGGCCTCGTGATGCTGCGCGATATGCTGCGCGGCCCAGGCATCGAGTTCGCGCTCCAGCACCACATGACGTTTCTCGAAGAACGGCCATTCCAGATAGGTTTTATCGCTCATCAGTCGCCTTCGAATTCAGGTTTTTGCTTGGCCACGAAGGCATGGTAGGCGCGGTGGAAATCATTGGTCGCCATGCAGATCGCCTGCGCCTGCGCTTCCGCTTCGATGGCCTCGTCGACGCCCATATTCCATTCCTGCTGCAGCATTTTCTTGGTCATGCCGTGGGCGAAGGTCGGACCATCGGCCAGGCCTTGCGCGAACGCGCGCGCGGCGGCCAGCAGCGCTTCCGGTTCCTGCAGGCTGTTGAAAAAACCCCAGCGCTCCGCTTCCGCGCCGGACATCGAACGGCCGGTGTACAGCAGCTCGGCCGCGCGGCCCTGGCCGATCACGCGCGGCAGCAAGGCGCAGGCCCCCATGTCGCAACCGGCCAGGCCGACCCGCGTGAACAGGAAGGCGGTCTTGCTGCGCGCCGTGCCGAGGCGGATGTCCGAGGCCAGCGCCAGGATCGCGCCGGCGCCGGCGCAGATGCCGTCCACCGCCGCCACGATCGGCTGCGGGCAGGCGCGGATGGCCTTCACCAGGTCGCCCGTCATGCGCGTGAACGCCAGCAGGCCGGGCATATCCAGCTTGGTCAGCGGGCCGATGATGTCGTGCACGTCGCCGCCGGAGCAGAAGTTCTCTCCCGCGCCGGTGATGACCACCGCCTTGACGTCGTCCGCATAGGCCAGCGCGCGAAACAGGTCGCGCAGCTCGGCGTAGGATTCGAAGGTCAGCGGGTTTTTGCGCTCGGGGCGATTGAGCGTCAAGGTGGCGACGCCGCCGCTGACGTCAAACAGAAAATGGCTGGCCTGGTAGTGGGCCAGTGCGGCGCGGTTGCCGGGCAGTTGCGGGGCTTCGCCGGGAAGATATCGCATGGGGTGGTTCCTTATTTTTCGTCCGAGGCGTTCAGGTGCTGCTTCATCTGCGACAGCAGGTCGATCATCTGGCTCTTGTCGGCGCCGGACAGGCCTTGCAGCAGCTCGGCGATCCAGCCTTCGTGTTCGGCGGCCATGGTGGCGAAGGCCCTGCGGCCGGCCGCCGTCAGCTTGACGCTGTAGGCGCGGCCGTCCTTCGGGTCCGGCACGCGCACCACCAGCTTCTCCTGCTCCAGCTGGTCGGTGATGCCGGTGATGTTACCGCCGGTGACCATCATGCGCTTGGACAGCTCGCCCATGCGCAGGCCCTGCGGATAGCGCTCCAGCTGCGCCATCAGGTCGAAGCGCGGCAAGGTGATGCCGAAGCTGGCACGCAGCCGGCTGCGGATTTCGTTCTCGATCCTGACGGTGCAGGACAACATGCGCAGCCACAGCTTGAGCGACTGGTGATGGTCCTGCGTCAGGCGGCTGGCCAGGTCGAGCACCGGCGCATCCTCGTCCTCGATCGGGTTTGGTTCGTTCTCGTTATCTGAATATGGTGGCATGGTTTCCTCGTACTTCACATGACTTCGCCGCCGGCGACGGCGACGGATTGTCCATTCATGGCGCCCGCTTCGGGCAGGCAAAGCCAGGCCACGGCGCTGGCGACTTCCCCGCTTTGCACCAGCCGCTTCTGCGGATTGCCGGCGGCCAGTTCGGCGCGCGCCTCGTCCTCGCTGCGGCCGGTCCTGGCGACGATGTTGGCGACCGCCTCGCGCACGATATCGGTTTCGGTGTAGCCGGGGCAGACGGCGTTGACCGTCACGCCCTTGGTCGCCACTTCCAGCGCCAGCGCGCGCGTCAGGCCGATCACGCCGTGCTTGGCCGCGACGTAGGCCGACACGTAACGATAACCGACCAGCCCCGCTGTCGAGGCGACGTTGACGATGCGGCCCCACTTCGCCTCCAGCATGCCGGGCAGCGCGGCCTGGGTGCAGTGGAAGGTGCCGGTCAGGTTCACGTCCAGCATGCGCTGCCACAGCGCGGCGTCGGTCTTGCCGAACGGCGCGGACACGGCCTGGCCGGCGTTGTTGACCAGGATGTCGATGCGGCCGAAGCATGCGACGGCGGCGGCGAAGCCGTTGCGCACCGATTCCTCATCGGTCACGTCCAGCACCTGCATGGCGGCCGCGCCGCCCAGCGGCTGGGCGATGGCGTTCATGGATTCGACGGCGGCCAGCAGCGCCTGCGCATCGCGGCCCGCCAGCGTGACGCGCGCGCCGCGCAGCAGCAAGGCCTGCGCGCAGGCGGCGCCGATGCCGCGCGCGCCGCCCGTCACCAGCGCATGCTTGCCGGCCAGCGGCAGGTTCGCGCCAAGCGGGGTCGAACCAGGCGCCAGATAGGCCGCGCGGGATTTGTTCGTGGTATTCATCGGCTTATCCTTCCAGCAGCCTGGCCGCGACCTGCTGCGGCGTGAGGCCGGTATTGGCCGCCGCCAGCTGGCGCTCGCGTTCGAGATTGCGTTCCAGCTGCTGCTTGGCCGGCACGTACTGCTTGGGCCAGGCAACGGCGGAATAGCCGATCTTCGCCGCTTCCGCCAGCGTCCACGCCGGATTGGCCAGGTGCGGGCGGCCGACGGCGCACAGGTCGGCGCGGCCGGCGGCGATGATGCCGTTGGCGTGGTCGGCCTCGAAGATCGAGCCGACCGCGATCGCGGCGATGCCAGCCTCGTTGCGAATGCGGTCCGCGAACGGCGTCTGGAACATGCGGCCGTAGACCGGCTGTTCCAGCTTGCTGACCTGGCCCGACGAGCAGTCGATCATGTCGGCGCCGGCAGCCTTGAACAGGCGGGCGATGCGCACCGCATCGTCCGGCGTGATGCCGCCTTCGACCCAGTCGTGGGCCGAGATGCGCACGCTCATCGGCTTGTGCTGCGGCCAGGCGGCGCGCATCGCGGCGAACACGCGCAGCGGATAGCGGCAGCGGTTTTCCAGGCTGCCGCCGTATTCGTCGCCGCGCTGATTGGTCAGCGGCGAGATAAAGGACGACAGCAGGTAGCCGTGCGCGCAGTGCAGCTCCAGCCAGTCGAAGCCCGCCGCGTCGGCCGCCTGCGCGGCGCGCACGAAGTCGGCTTCGATGCGGTCCATGTCGGCCGGCGTCATGGCGTGTGCGGTCTGCGATATGCCGGCCAGGTATTGCTGCGGCGAGGCGGAGACCAGCGGCCAGTTGCCCTTGTCCAGCGGCTGGTCGATGCCGTCCCACATGGCGCGGGTCGAACCCTTGGCGCCGGCGTGGCCCAGTTGCAGCGCGATCCTGGCGTCGCTGTGCTGGTGGACGAAATCGACGATGCGTTTCCAGGCCTGCGTGTGCTCCGGCGCGTACATGCCGGGACAGGCCGGCGTGATGCGCGCATCGGCCGACACGCAGGTCATCTCGGCGAACACCATCGCCGCGCCGCCCAGCGCGCGCGCGCCGAGATGGGCCAGGTGATAGTCGCCGACGACGCCGTCCACCGCGCTGTACTGCGCCATCGGCGAGACGACGATGCGGTTCTTCAGAACGACGTCGCGCACCTTGAACGGCGTGAACATCGGCGGCGCGGCCTTCGCCGGCGCCAGGCCGGCCTGTTCGCCGGCGCGGGCTGCGAACCAGCGCTCGTAGTCCGCCACGTAGGCCGCATCGCGCAGGCGCAGGTTCTCGTGCGACAGGCGCTGGCTGCGCGTCAGCATCGAATAGGCGAACTGCGGCGCTTCCATCGCCGTGTAGCGCTCGACGTTTTCGAACCACTCCATCGAATTGCGCGCCGCGCTTTGCAGCTTGATGACCTCCACCGCCCGCGCCGATTGATACGCCGCCAGAGCAGCGGCAGCATCGGCATGCTGGCCGAAGCAGCGCGCCAGTTCGATCGCGTCCTCCAGCGCCAGCTTGGTGCCGGAGCCGATCGAATAGTGCGCCGAGTGCGCGGCGTCGCCCATCAACACCACCGGTACGTCGCCATTCCAGTGCACCCACTGCCCGCAGACGATGCGCGGGAACTTGATCCACATGCCGGAGCCGCGCAGGTGCGCCGAATTGGACATCAGCTCGTGCCCGTCCAGCTGCTCCGCGAACAGCTGCTCGCAATAGGCGATCGACTGCTCCGCGCTCATCTCCTCCAGCCCCGCCGCGCGCCACACCGATTCCGGCGTCTCGACGATGAAGGTCGAGGTATCGCCGTCGTACTGGTAGATGTGGGCCTGGAACCAGCCGTGCTCCGTCTGTTTGAAGGCGAAGGTGAAGGCGTCGAACTTCTTGCGCGTGCCCAGCCACACGAAGCGGCACTGGCGCGCTTCGATCTGCGGCTGGTAGCTGTCGGCGTAGCGGCTGCGGGTGCGGCTGTTCAGGCCATCGGAGGCGATCACCAGATCCGCGCCGTAGCGGGCGGCGATCTGCTGGTCGTCCAGCACCTCGGTCTCGAACACCAGCGACACGCCCAGCTCCTCGCAGCGCTGCTGCAGGATGTTGAGCAGGCGCTTGCGGCCGATGCCGCAGAAGCCGTGGCCGCCGGACGTGACCTTCTCGCCCTTGAAGAAGACATCGATATCGTCCCAATGGTTGAACGATTGCAGGATCGCGCGCGCGGTCGGCTCGTCGGAGTTCATCAGGTTACCCAGCGTCTGGTCGGAGAACACCACGCCCCAGCCAAAGGTGTCGTAGGGACGGTTGCGCTCCACCACCGTGATCTGGTGGGACGGGTCCTGCTTCTTCATCAACAGGCTGAAATACAGCCCGGCGGGGCCGCCGCCTATGCACACAATATTCATACGACTCTCAATTTGAAACGCTGTAGTTTTCCAGTTTCGGTGCGCGGCAGCGCGGTCAGGTAGCGGATGGCGCGCGGATACTTGTACGGCGCGATCTGCCCTTTGACGAATTCCTGCAGTTGCGCCGTCAGCTCCGGCGACGCCTCGTGGCCCGGCTTGAGCACCACATGGGCCTCGACGATCTGCCCGCGCTCCTCGTCCGCCCGCCCGATCACGCCGCATTCGGCCACGGCGGGATGGCGCAGCAGCGCGTCCTCCACTTCCGGGCCGGCGATGTTGTAGCCGGCCGAGATGATCATGTCGTCGGTGCGTGAGCGGTAGTAGAAATAGCCGTCGGCGTCCATCTCGTAGGCGTCGCCGGTCAGGTTCCAGCCATTGAGCACGTAGTCGCGCTGACGTTCATCCGCCAGATAGCGGCAGCCGGTCGGGCCTTTGACCGCCAGCCTGCCGATCACGCCCGGCCCGACCGGATTGCCGTCGTAGTCGAGGATGCAGGCCTGGTAGCCCGGCACTGGCTTGCCGGTGGCGCCGGGCCGTATCTGGTCGCCCGCCGCCGAGATGAAAATGTGCAGCAGTTCCGTCGCGCCTATGCCGTCGATCATCGCCAGTCCGGTGGCCTGGCGCCAGCTCTCGCGCGTGGCCAGCGGCAGCGCCTCGCCGGCGGAGACGGTCTTGAGCAGGCTGCCGATGTCGTACTTGCCGGCCAGCGGCGCCATCTGCCGGTAGAAGGTGGGCGCCGTGAAGCACACCGTGGCCCGGTACTGTTCGATCGCCTTGAGCAGGGTTTCCGGCGTCAGTTTTTCCAGCAGCACGGCGGTCGCGCCGACCCGCAACGGGAACAGCAGCAAGCCACCCAGGCCGAAGGTAAAGGCCAGCGGCGGCGTGCCGATGAAAACGTCGCTGCGTTGCGAAGCCAGCACCGAGCGCGGGAAGCAGTCGCAGATCGCCATCACGTCGCGATGGAAATGCATGGTGCCCTTCGGGATGCCGGTGGTGCCGGAGGTGAAGCTGATCAGGCAGACGTCGTCGGCCGCCGTGTCCACCGCGTCGAAGCTGGCCGGCTGCTGCGCCATCAGTGCCTCCAGCGAACCGAGCGCGCCGGCGTCGGCGCCGCCGAACCACAGCGTTTTCGCCCGCACGGCGGCGGGCATATCCACCGCTTCCATTTCGGCGCGCAAGCCATCCGCGCACAGCACGGCGTTGATCTCGGCCTTGCCGGCGATCGCGCCCAGTTCGCGCGCGCGCAGCAGCGGCATGGTCGGCACCGCGATGCAGCCGGCCTTCAGCACCGCCAGCACGCAGGCCGCCATCATCGGGTTGTTCGCGCCGCGCAGCAGCACGCGGTTGCCTGCCTCCAGCCCCAACGGGCCGCGCAGCACATGGGCGATGCGGTCGATCTGCTCCTGCAGCTGGGCGTAGGTCCAGCTCAGCTGCTCGCCGCGCACCGCCACGCGTTCGGCGCCGCCGCCGGCCAGCGCGCCGTCGAACAGCTCCGCCACGCAATTGAGGCGCGGCGGGTATTGAAGCTCGGGCAGGTCGAAGCGCAACTCGGGCCATTGCTCCGGCGGCGGCAAGTGCTCGCGCGCATAGCGGTCGGTATGCGCGCTGTCGCCGCTGGCAACGGAAGCGCTGGCGGAACTGGCTGTCGGTCTGGTCATGGTCGCCCTGAAGTTGAAGGTCGTTCGGTATCAACTGCTCACCCAGCAGATACTTTAAACCTAAACTATCTCAACATCAAGTGCTATCGTTCAGGCGGAGACGCCCTGTCGTACCAGGCCGGATTGATGGATCACGGCGCGCACCACGTCGGCCAGCACCGCTTGCACCGCCTCGTTGGTCAAGCCGCCCGGATCCAAACCCTTCAGCGCAACGGCCGCGCCGTCCAGCCCCAGCGTGACGCAACCGGCGTGCAGGCGGTCGATGCGGGCTTGCGCCTCCGGCTGCTGGGCCTTGACCAGCAAGGCCTCCAGGTCGCCGCTGGCGGCGGTCAGCTGGTTCTGGAAACCGCTCAGGTAGACCAACAGCCGCTCGGCGTTGATGCCCAGGCGGCGCAAGGTGGTGGCCGGATCTTCGGCGTGGTGGTCGTAGCCGCTGGCCGCCTGGTCGAGGAAACTCACCAGGTGCACGCGCACTTGCTCGGCCTGGAATGGCTTGACGATATACCCGGCCGCGCCGGAATTGGAGGCCTCCTGCACGGTATCCTTGTCGTTGGCCGACGTCACCAGCACGAAGGGCATGGTGTTGATTTCCGGGTGCCCCTTCACGCGCTGGAGCAGCTCCATGCCGGACAGGCGCGGCATGCGCAGGTCGCAGAAGCAGATCGCAGGACGCAAGCCGTCTTCCAGCTGCTGCCAGGCGTCGGCGCCGTCTTCCGCTTCGACGATATCGAACTTGCCGCAGCTGTCGATCAGATGCATCAACACCATGCGCGAGACGACATCGTCGTCGACTACCAGAACTTTCATGAGACTCCCTGTGCCCTTGACAACTACTTTTGTGTGACCTCAGTACGGCACTTTCCAACGATATTACATGAAAAACCGGGCTTATACGTCCTGGACAGATAAGGATTTATACCAATTGCCGCAGCTTACAAAGTGCTAGCCGCGCCAGTCCGCAGCAGCAAAGTGCGCAGCTGGGGCATGGCTTCGACGATGCGCGGCCAGTTGCCATGGTCCGCATCGAGCTCCAGTTCCCCGCACAGCGCCTGCAATTCCTGCTCTTCCAGATAGCCGGCGCTGCCCTTCATGCCGTGCAGCAGGCGGCTGGCGGTGTCGGCGTCGGCCTGCTCGACGGCGCGCTCCAATTCCGCCAGGCGCAGCGGCGCATCCTGGTGGAAGGCGCTGCGCAGGCGCAGTTTCAGATCGCTGCCGCCGCTGTGCTGCGCCAGCCGGGCCGGTTCCTCGGCGGCCGGCGCCACGCCGAACAGCGAGTCCAGCTCCGGCGTGCCCAGCGCCGGATTGTGGCGCGGCTCCATGCGCGGCAGCTTGACGCCCCGCTGCAACTGGCGTTCGATCGCCCGGCTGAGCTGGAAGTGCAGCTTGTCCTCGTCGATCGGCTTGGTCAGGAAATCGTCCATGCCGGCGGCCAGGTAGCGGCTGCGGTCTTCCTCGCTGGCGTTGGCGGTCAGCGCGATGATCATCAATTCCTGGTCGCGCACCGGCGCCGCCTCGGTGCCGCCCGAGCGTATCATGCGGGTGGCGCTGGCGCCGTCCATTTCCGGCATGCGGCCGTCCATCAGGATCAGGTCATAGCGCGTCAGCGAGCAGGCCTTGACCGCCAGCGCGCCGTTGGCCGCGATGTCGACCTTGTGGCCCAGGTCTTCCAGCATCATGCGGATGATGATCTGGTTGGTCGGGAAGTCTTCCGCGCACAGCACCTTGAGCTGGTGGCTGTGCGGCTCGCGCGGCACGTGCGGCACCAGCGGCGGCGGCACGCCGTTCGCCAGCGGCAGTTCGAACGAGAAGGTGCTGCCCTCGCCCGGCATGCTGACGGCGTTGATGCCGCCGCCCATCAGCTCGACCAGCTGGCGGCAGATCGCCAGTCCCAGTCCGGTGCCGCCGTAGCGGCGCGTGGTGGAGGCGTCGGCCTGCTCGAACTGCTGGAACAGGCGCGGTATCGCTTCGGCCTCGATGCCGATGCCGGTGTCGGTGACGCTGAAGCGGATGCGGTTGAGCGCCCCCTTGTAACCGGCGCGGGCCCGCGCATCGTCCTCCTGCGGCACGCGTTCGACGCGCATCCGCACCGAACCGTGCTCGGTGAACTTGAAGGCGTTGCCGACCAGGTTGACCAGCACCTGGCGCAACCGGGTCGGGTCGCCGACGACGAACTGCGGCAGGCCCTCGCCGAACTCCAGGCAAAATTGCACGCTGTGCGCGGCGGCCTGCTCCTCGAACAGGCTGACCACGTTCTCCACCGCCGACGACAGCGAGAAGTCGATATTCTCGATGGTCAGCTTGCCGGCCTCGATCTTCGAAAAGTCCAGCAAGTCGTTGATGATCGACAGCAGCGATTGCGCGCTGGCCTGGCCGCGCAGGATCTGCTCGCGCGTGCTGACCGCCAGCCGGCTGTCGCGCAGCGCGAAGCCCAGCATGCCGATCACGCCGGCCAGCGGGGTGCGCATCTCGTGGCTCATATTGGCCAGGAACTCGGACTTCTGGCGGGTGGCGTCTTCCGCCTTCTGCTTGGCCAGGCGCAGGCGCTCGTCGTTGTCCTGCAAGGCGCGGTTGGCCAGCGCCAGCTCCTCGGTGTGCAGCCGCACCTGGCGTTCCTGTTGCAGCAACTGGGCCTGGGTCTGGCGCAGGGTTTGCAGCGTCTCTTCCAGCTGCTGGTAGGCGCGGGCGTTTTCCAGGCCGGCGGCGGCATGCGAGGCGAGCGTCTGCAGCATGTCCATGTGGACCTGCTGGTAGCTGTTCTTCTCGACGCTCTGCACGCACAGCAGGCCGACCACCTTGTCGTTGGCCACCAGCGGCGCGTACATCATCGATTGCGCCACGGCCGCCGGCAGGCCGTCTTCGCGCACGCAGGTCACCAGCGTGTCCAGGCCCGATTCGTCCATGTAGTTGCGGAACTCGGCGTCGAAGTCGTTGATGAACACCGGCTTGCGCTGCTTCAGGCACCATACGGCCAGCTGGTTGGGTTGCTCCAGGCTGCGCTGGTAGGGCAAGGTGCGCACGCCGGCGTCGATGGCGAACGGGAAGTCGATCACGCCCTGCTCCTCACGCACGAAGCCGATGCCGAAGATCTGCGCATCCATCAGGTGGTGCACGTGGCGGTACAGCGTGCGCATCGAGGTTTCCATGTCCAGCGTGGCGCTCATCTCGCGACCCAGTTCACTCAGCACCGAGATGTTGCGGTGCGCCTGCTCGACGTTTTCCTTCTGCCGCTCGACCTCCTCTTTTTGCCGTTCGGTGTCGACGCGGCGCTGCTCGGCCTCGGCGCGCTGCGCCTCCGCTTCCAGGCGGCGCTGCTCCAGTTCCTGCTTTTGCTGTTGCAGCAGCAGGTTCTTATGTTCGACTTCGGCCGTGCGCGAGCCGACCAGCTCCTCCAGCCGCTGCTGCTGGTGGTGCAGGCTGCGCACGCGCGCGGCGTAGGCGGCATAGGCGGCGCCCAGCAGGGCCAGGCCGAACACGCTGCGGAACCACCAGGTTTTCCAGAACGGCGGCAGGATGGTGATCTCCAGCGTGGCGGCGTTATCGTTCCAGATGCCGTCCTTGTTGGCGGCCTTGACGCGGAAGGTGTACTGGCCCGGATCGAGATTGGTGTAGGTGGCGAAGCGCTTGGTGGAGTCGGTGACCACCCAGTCCTCGTCGAAGCCCTGCAGCTGGTAGGCGAAGCGGTTGCGCTGCGGCGCCGCGTAGTGCAGCGCCGCGAACTCCAGCGAGAACACGGAATCGCTCTCGAGCAGCGTCAGCGCGTTGGTGTATTCGATCGCCACCTTCAGCACGTCGGGATGTTCACCCTGCCCCGGCTTGAGCGACTTGTTGAAGATCTGGAAATCGGTGATGGCGACGGTCGGCGCCACGCTGTTCTCGCGCACCTCCGCCGGCACGAAGGCGGTGATGCCGTTGAAGCCGCCGAAGTACAGCGTGCCGTCCGGCGTGCGCAGCGCCGCGCCGTCGAAGTAGGCGCCTTCGATGGTGCCGTCGGCGCCGCTGTAGTTGCGCACCAGGCCCGTGCCGGTGTTCAGGCGCGACAGGCCGCTGTTGGTACTCAGCCAGAGGTTGCCGGCGTCGTCGGGCAGGATGGAGGCGATGGCGTCGTCGGCGATGCCGTCCTTGCGCAAGTAGCGCCGGAAGCGGATGGCGCCGTTGGCCGCCACTTCCATCTTGTTCAGGCCCGCCGCGGTGCCGACCCAGATGGTGCCGCGGCCGTCCTCGTACAGGTAGTGCACCTCGTCGTGACTGAGGCTGAACGGGTCGGCCGGGTCGCGCCGGAAGTGGCGGAAGGTGCCGCTCTTGCGGTCCAGCAGATCGAGGCCGTTGAAGGTGCCGATCCACAGCTGGCCCTTGCGGTCTTCCAGGATGGGGCGCACCACGTTGTCGGACAGGCTGTTCACGTCGGACGGGTCGTGGCGGAAGGTGCGCACCTCCATGGTCTGCGGGTCGAGCCGGTGCAGGCCGCCGCGCGAGGCGATCCACAGGATGCCGCCGCGGTCGCCGACGATGTTGCGGATGGTGTCGCTGGCCGGGTCGCCGCGCACGAAGGACAGCGCCTTGATCGCGCCGCTCTCCACGTTCAGGTGGTTGACGCCGGCCCGCCCGCCGATCCACATATTGCCGTTCTTCTCGCGCCACAGCGCGGTGACCTGGTCGTCGCTCAAGCTGTTGGCGCGCTGCGGATCGTGGCGCCACACCTTGCCCTCGCCGACGACCGGATCATACAGATTCAGGCCGCCGCTGCTGCCCAGCCACAGCTGGCCGCGCGCCTCGGCGACGATGGCGCGCACCTTGTTGTCCGACAGCGTGTTGGGGATGTCGGCCTGGCGCACGATGCGGGCGAAGCCGCCGCTGCCCAGGTCGACCCGGCTGGCGCCGTCGTTCCAGGTGCCGACCCAGAAGGTGCCGACGCGATCGCGGAACAGCGCCGAGATCTGGTTGTCGGCCACGCTGTGGCTGTCGCTGAACTGATGCAGATACTGCACCAGCCGGTTCTCCGACGGCAGCCAGCGCAGCAGGCCGTCGGCCTGGGTGCCGATCCAGACGTTGGTTTCGGCGTCGACGTACAGGGTGGTGATGCTCATGCCCGGCTTCATGCCTTCGCGCGGGCCGAGGCGGCGGCGCTGCGGTTCCTTGCCCAGCAAGCGCCATTGTTCCAGGCCGCCCAGGGTGCCGACCCACAGCGTCTGCGCGCTGTCGACCTGCAGCGCCAGCACCGCGTTGTACTTGCTGTCGCCGCGGGCGTCGATGGTGAAGTGCTGGAAGCGCGAGTCGCCCGGCGCCAGCATATCGAGGCCGGTGGCGGTGGCCACCCACAGGCGGCCGGCGGCGTCGCGCGCCAGCGCGTTGACCTGGTCGTTGGCCAGGCTGCCGGCATCGGCCGGATCGTGGTGCCAGCTGGTGAAGCGGCCGCTGGCCGGGTCGAAGTGATGCAGGCCGTCGGCGCTGGCCAGCCACAGACCGCCCGCGCCGTCGTCGGCGATGGCGCGCACGTGGCGGTTGCCGTTGCCGCGCTGCGCCGATTCGTGCGGCAGGTAGTGGGTGAAGCCCTTGGTGGCGGCGTCGTAGCGATCCAGGCCGCCGTCGGTGCCGACCCACAGCTGGCCGCTGCGGTCCAGGTGCAGCACGCGCACCCAGTTGTCGGCCAGGCTGCGCGGGTCGGAGACCGCGCTCTTGTAGGTGATGGTGCGGTAGCCGTCGAAGCGGGTCAGGCCGGCCTGGGTGCCCAGCCAGACGAAACCCTGCTTGTCCTGGGCGATGGCCAGCACCGATTCCTGCGCCAGCCCGTGCTCGACGCTGAGCTGATCGAAGCGCAGCGTGCGCGGCGGCGCCCCCGCCCATGCAGCGGCTCCGCCCAGGCCCCACAACAGCAGGACGGGCAACAGCAAACGGCTACAGAGGCGTATTAAAAACAGCAAGGGAAGCCCCGTTTATCCAGAAATCGCGCGCACGTCAGGACTCGAAGAAGGCCAGCACGTCGTCCTTGCGCGCTTGCGTGTCGCGCTGTCCGAGGCGGATCAACTCGCAAGTATAAGTCGATTCGAACAATAGGTATGACGCAAGTGCGGCGCCGCGGGTTTCGGTCGCGCCTATCCCCGACAGCATGGTGCGTATCGGCGCCGGCAAACTGGCGATGTGGCGGCTGGCGATATCGTCGAGCCGCTCGGACGGCGCGATCACCAGCAGCTGCACCGGCTTGAGCGGGGTCTTCTCCAGCAGCTCAGGCGGCAGCATGGACAGCGTCTTGTTGATGCGCTCCAGCCGTTCGATGTCGACCGCCAGGCTGTCGAGGAAGATCGACGACATGGCGTGGCCGGCGATCTGCGCCAGGCTGGGATAGCGGGCCGCGCTTTTTTCGGCGGCGCTGCGGGCCGGTTCGGTCAGGCGTCCGGCGCCGACCACCAGCACCTTGCTGGCGCCCAGGTGGATCGCCGGCGAGATCGGCGCCAGCTGGCGCATCGAGCCGTCGCCGCAGTATTCGCGGTGGCCGCCCATGTACAGCGGCGTGGCCGGGAAGATGAAGGGGATCGCCGACGACGCCAGCAAATGCTCGACGCCGATCTGGTCCTGCAGGGCCACGCGCTGCATGCGTATCCACGGCGCGATGTCGGCGGCGGTCTGGTAAAAGGTCAAGTGGTTGCCGGCGGTGTAGGACGAGGCGGTGACGGCCAGCGCGTGCAGCAGGCCCTCGGACAGCACCGCGTCCAGCCGCGGCAGGTCCAGCATGCGGTGCAGCAGGCCGACCAGCGGGGTGTTGTCCAGCAGCGAGGCGGGCGGCGCGGCGCGCCATTTGCGCAGCAGCCAGCCGAACGACAGCAGCGACAGCCAGCGCGCGCCGGAGCGGATCACGCCCAGCGAATCGGCGCGGTAGACCTGTTCGACCTCGATGTTCTGCCAGACGTCGAGCAGCTTCTGCACGCCCTCGCCGAAGTTATCGGCGCGGCAGGCCAGCGCGGTGGCGTTGATGGCGCCGGCCGAGGTGCCGCAGATGATGTCGAACGGATTGCGCGCGGGCGGCCAGCCCGCTTCCCACAGTATCTCCGAGATCGCCTGCAGCACGCCCACCTGGTAGGCGGCGCGGGCGCCGCCGCCCGTCAGGATCAACCCTGTTTTCTTTTGAATTCCCATACGACAAGATTAGCAGGGTCTACCGGGTTTGGGGCGCGTTTGGCCGCAGTTTGGAGGCATTATTCGCCTAATACGACACCTTCGCGCCGGGGATCGGCGCCGCCGAACCACTCCTGCTTGCCGTTGACGGTGCGGCGCTGGATGCCCTGCAGACCGGAGTTGAGCTCGAACTCGCGTACCTGGTGGCCGCGCGCCTTGAGCTGCTCGACCACCGCCGGGCTGACCCGCCCCGCTTCCAGTTCGGTCGGGCCGTTGCGGCTGCCAATGTTGGGCAGGCTGATGGCCTGCTGCACGTCGAGCTTCCAGTCCAGCGTGCCGACCAGCACCTTGGCCACGTAGTTGATGATGGCCGAGCCGCCCGGCGAACCGGTGGCCAGCACCAGCTGGTGCGTGCCCTTGTCGAACACCAGCGTCGGCGACATGGCGCTGCGCGGGCGTTTGCCGGCCTGCACGCGGTTGGCGATCGGGCCGTTTTCATCCTGCGAATCGAAGGAGAAGTCGGTCAGCTGGTTGTTCAGCATGAAGCCGTCGACCATCTGGCGCGCGCCGAAGGCGTCTTCCACCGAGGTGGTCATCGACAGGCCGCCGCCGAAGGCGTCCACCGCCACCAGGTGCGAGGTGGATGGCTTGTCGATGGCGGTGTCGGCGCCCCATGCGACCTGCATGGTGGCCGGCACGCCGTAGTTGGCGCGGCCCATGGACTTCTCGCCGATCAGCGCCGCGCGCTGCTTCAGGTAGCCCTTGTCCAGCAAGGCCGCCACGCCCTTGCCGGGCAGCGGCACGAAGTCGGTGTCGGCGGCGTAGCGGTTGCGGTCCGCGTAGGCCAGTCTGCCGGCCTCGGTGAACAGGTGGATGGCTTCGGCGGCCAGCATGCCACCGTTGAGCTGCGGCTTATACGGGCTGATGTCCTTCACTTCCAGGATGCCCAGCATCTGCGCGATGGCGATGCCGCCGGACGAAGGCGGCGGCGCGCCGCACACGGTCCATGCCTTGTAGTCGCTGCAGACCGGCGCGCGTTCCTTGGCCTGGTAGCCGGCGATGTCGGCGGCGGTCAGCTTGCCGGGATTGGTCGGATGCGCGGCCACCTTGGCGGCGATGTCGCGGGCGATGCGGCCTTTGTAGAAAGCGTCGGCGCCGCCGTCGGCGATCTCGCGCAGCGTGCGCGCCAGTTCGGGATTCTTCAGCAGGTAGCCGACCGGGCGCGGTTTGCCGTCCCCGCCGAAAAAGTAGGCCTTGGCGACCGGGTCGCGCGCCAGATAGCGGTCGTAGCTGAGCAGCGCGTTCAGGCGCGGGCTGACATGGAAGCCGTCTTCGGCCAGCTTGATGGCCGGCGCGAACAGCGCTTTCCACGCCAGCTTGCCGTGCTCCTTGTGCGCCAGCTCCAGCATGCGCAACACGCCCGGCGCGCCGACCGAGCGGCCGCCGATCACGCCGATCTCGCGCGAGACGGCCTTGCCGTCCTGGTCCTGGAACAGGTGCTCGTCCGCCGCGGCGGGCGCGGTTTCGCGGCCGTCGTAGGATTGCACGCGCTTGCCGTCGGAGTACAGCAGGAAGGAGCCGCCGCCGATGCCGGACGATTGCGGCTCGACCAGGGTCAGTACCAGCTGGGTGGCGATGGCGGCGTCGATCGCGCTGCCGCCCTGCTTGAGCATCTGGTAGCCGGCCTGGGTGGCCAGCGGGTTGGCCGCCGCCACCATGAATTTTTGCGCGGACCTGCCGGCTTTTTCGGCGTAGCCGGTGGCGATTTCGGGCGCCACGTCGGCGCCGGTGCGTTGTGCGTAGGCCGGCAACTGCAGCGCGGCCAGCAGTGGAAGGGACAGCGCGAGGCGCAGCGCCAAAGGCTTCAAACAATACATGGACTCTCCAAAATAAGAGGCGCGCGGCCAGGGCCGCGCGCCCGATCACTCTGGCATCCTACACGAAATCGAGTAAACCGTTTACTTCGGCTGCATGCGGATGGCGCCGTCCAGGCGGATGGTTTCGCCGTTCAGCATGGTGTTCTCGATGATGGCCTTGGCCAGGTGGGCGTATTCGTCCGGGCGGCCCAGGCGCGGCGGGAACGGCACCATATTGCCCAGCGCGGTGCGCACTTCTTCCGGCATGCCCATCAACATTGGGGTTTCGAAGATGCCGGGAGCGATGGTCATCACGCGGATGGCGCTGCGCGACAGGTCACGCGCCATCGGCAAGGTCAGGCCGGCAACGGCGGCCTTGGAGGCGGCGTAGGCGGCCTGGCCGATCTGGCCGTCGAAGGCAGCGACCGAGGCGGTGTTGATGATCACGCCGCGTTCGCCGCTATCGGTGGCGGCGGTCTTGCCCATCGCGTCGGCGGTCAGGCGGGCCATGTTGAAGGTGCCGACCAGGTTGATGTTGACGGTGCGCTGGAACACGTCCAGCGGGTGCGGGCCGTCCTTGCCGACGGTCTTGACGGCCGGCGCCACGCCGGCGCAGTTGATCAGGCCGCGCAGCGTGCCCAGTGCGACGGCGGCGTCGACCACGGCCTTGCCGTCGGCTTCCGAGGTGACGTCGCACTTGACGAAGACGGCCTTGAGTTCGGCGGCCAGCGCCTCGCCCGGCTCCACCTGCACGTCGGCCAGCACCACCTTGCCGCCCTGCTCGACGATCATGCGCGCGGTGGCGGCGCCCAGGCCCGACGCGCCGCCGGTGACGATGAATACATTGTTCTGAATTTGCATGTCTGTCCCTATCTCGTTTTTATTTGACGTTTACGTAAACGTCACATCGCAATTGTAGCTAATTTTTCATCTTCGAGTAAGTCGTTTGCTGTACCGTTTTTTTCGCCTGCATGCGCGCTTGAAGCGCCTGCTCAATCGCCATCGCGGCAAGCACGATCAACAAGGGCATGATCGGCTCCCGGTAGCGATAAATCACGTAAAACATCATGTGCACGCCGGTGTAGCACAGGACCGCAAGCCAGAGCAGGCCAGTATTTTTGCTGCGCAGCCGCTGATCAACAACGCCGGCCAGCGCCGCGCCGCAGATCAACAGGTATTGTGCCAGCCAGGCCAGCCGCGTCAAAGCCTCGCCTCTGGGCTGGGGGCCCTCCCCCTCGTGTACCGGCGGCATCCAGAACAGAACAACTTTCTTCAATGCAAGAGTCAGGAACCGGGCCGGATGCTGCTTGATCCAGTCGATCGCTTCGTGTTTCAGTGTGTCGTTTGCCACGACCTCGCCTTGCTTGCGCAACTGGTGCCAGGTGGCGCCTCTTGGTGTGTCGGCAATGGAGACAAACATGCCGTCGGCCGAGGAATTATTGCCTATGTAGAGATTAAAACCTCCATTGGTATTCAAAACGGGGGCGCCTACGACCTGGTAGTTGCGCATCAGCCAGGGCGCCACCACCAGCATGGCCACCAATCCGGCCAGGCCCAGCGTTGCCAGCTTCCGGGGAAGCGGCCAGGATGTCGTCATCAGCGCGATCGCGAATATCGGGGCAAGGGCCAGACCGGAATTTCCGGTGATTGCAAGCAAGCCAAGAACCGCGCCAACCGAGATCGCTATCCGCGCCGACGGCCGCGCTGCGCATCGCAAAGAAAGCAGGACAACGCCGAGCATCAGCGGCGTCATGAGATTTTCCTTGGAAAGATATGCCGCATATATCCACGACGGCAAATACACAGCGTACAGGCCGGCACTGAGCAGCCGCCCCACCTTGCCGGCGCCGGCGTCCCGCGCGATCAAATAAACCAGCCACGCGCTGACGGTGCACAGCAATGCGTTGGCCAGTAGCGCCGCCAACAAATGGTGGCCGAAGATGGCAAACACCGGCGCCAGAACAAACAAGGGGTATCCGGCACTCAAAAATGCGGCATTTCCCCCGTCAAGCAAACCCTTGCCCGCCAACAGGCTCAGCGCCATGCGTTCGTATCCGGCATAGTCGCTGACAGGCTGGAATTGAAAAGCAAAAGCCGTCGCGATCCGTACCAGAAACGCGACCAGCAAAATCAGAACCAGCCCATGCCTTTCACGCATAGCACTCCCCTAAGTCAAGACGAAAAAGTGCGCGATCAGCATCGTGACACCCATGACGATGATGGTGCTCCGGCTGCCCTGGTCTTTGATCGCATAGATCAAGGGATCGTCGTGCATCTCTCCGCGCGCAGTCTTGATCCAAAGCCGGGCTAGCCAATAGACCAATCCTATGGCCACCAGCCACAACAAATCTGGTGTCGCGTAGCGCGATTGGGTATCGGCGGAATTGATAAACAGCCCGAACACAACGACTGCGGACATGGCCGACGCCAGTCCCAGCGGCGATAATACTGCCAAGTCCGTTACCCGGTAATCACGGCCGCGGGCGGCCACCTTCCCGATCTGTTCCAATGAGATTAATTCGGCGCAGCGTTTCACCAGTGCCAAACTCAAGAACATGAACACCGAGAAGGCCAATAGCCAGGCGCTGGTGACAATCGCGGCGGCCACCGAGCCGGCAAGGATGCGCAGGGTGTAAAGAAGGGACAGCATGATCACGTCTATCAGCACATATTCCTTGAACAGCCAGCTGTAGGTGCTGGTGAGAATGACGTACAACAGCAGCATGAAAAAGAAAGCCTGGGAGACGACCAGCGCCAGCCCAATCGCCAGGATGAGCAAGCCGCCGGCGACAGCAAGTCCAGTCAGTATCGGTATCCTGGCGCTGGCAAACGGGCGGTCCTTTTTCCGTGGATGCGCCCGGTCGCTTTCCAAATCCCATAAGTCGTTGACCACATACGTTGCAGACGCGGCCAACGAAAATGCCAGGAAGGCCATCGCGATCGTCGCAAGCCTGGCGATATCCATGAATGAAAAAGCAGTCAGCAAGGGGACAAACAACAGCAGGTTTTTCAGCCACTGGTGAACCCGCAGTGCCTTCAGCCAGGTGGAAAAACCGATGCTATCCTTCGGGAACTCTTGCTCAACCGTGTTGCGGCGTCGGACGGATTTGCTTAGGCCGGCTGAGGCCCCAACCAAAATAGCTGCCTGCGCCGCGTTCCAGATCGGAATGTCCGCGCGGCTATCGCCGGCATACACAAACTCGGCTCCAACCTTTTGCCGGATGGCTGCCAGTTTGATGTTGCCCTTGAGGTTGCAGCCCATGTCCGTAGCCAGTACCTCGTCGAACAACGCCAGGTGGTCGGATACGTCATGGGCGATTGATCGGTGCGCCGCCGTGGCCAGGATGATCTGGCGTCCCCTGCTTTTTTCGTCGTAGAGATAGGCCAGAAAGGCCTCACGGTAAGGCAAGTGGGCGGCCGAGAGCCTTGTGTGGGATGAGACCGTTTCCTTGAAGGCGGCACGACCTTTCATTAGCCAGACAAGCAGGCGCAGTAAATTGAAGGGGGATTGCTTGACGAGCTGGATGACCGACTCAAGCAGCGTATCGGTAGGCGTCAATGTGCCGTCGAGATCGACCACCAATGGACAAGCGGCCGCTGCGTTGGCCTGGGCCAAGTCGTTGACTTCTTGCGCTTGGCTCGAGTCGATGGTCATGGGAGTTCTAGATAGTCCTGGGTTTGACGAACCAGCTCTATCACTATGGCATTGGCGTCAGGTGCCGATGTCGAATACATCAAACAAACCCGTCAATTTTTCGCGCGTTTGAAACGCGGCGGCGCCGCTTCAGCGCTTGATGACAGCCACCAGTTGATGCGCACGTTTGGTGGACTTGGCATCTGTCGCGGGGAGATGCAGCCTGAACGACAGGAGCTGCGGCGGCGTGTTGTCGGCGCTAAGGTTCAATTCGTAAAAAACCGGTTGCCCGTCGCTGGCGGTGGATGCGTAGCGGACTTGAACAAACTTCTGGACTTTGAACGGGAGATTTTTATGCGCGGGAACTTCCAACCGGATGCTTTTCCCGTCGGGCAGTGCAGCGACAGGATGTATCGTCGCAAAGCCGCCAAGGCTATCGTTGACGCGCTTCAAGGCACGCTCGGTCGTCCCGGCTTTTTGCGTTGACTCCGGCGCGAACAGCGCCGCCGCGTCCTTGTACCGCTGATGCTGTAGCGCATCCACGAATCTGTCGGCGACCATGCCGGGGCTTGCTTCACCAACGGCGGCGGCGTGGGAAACGACCGAGGCGCAGACCACAAGTGCACCAAGGCTGACTAAGTTGAACTTCATGTACGCTACGCCCGTATTCATTAATAAGCACACAGAATACTTGACCACAGGGTACAAAAGTTACTCACATTGTCACCACAACCCGGTAAGTTGCACATTAGCATTGCAACCAAACGCCGTTGCGATTGCAGACTTTGCCGGAGGGCGAGATTGCCGCGCCGGGGCCGGCGTTGTTGATGCGCGCGCCGCTGGCGTCGTTGCAGCCGGTGGGGCCGCAGTTGTTCAGCGCCTTGGGCGCATTGGGAGGATCGAGCAAGGTTTGCAGCGATGGCGATGGCGGTGCGGCGGGCATCGCGACCTGCGGCGCCTGCTTGACTGCCGGCATGCGCTGGATGATCTGCGTGACCGGACGGCGCGGCATCGGCTTGCGCGCCGGCGCGGTGCGGCAGGGTTCGACGGCCAGCCGCAGGCCGTCCGCACTCAGCGTACAGACCGGTAGTTTGGCGTATTCACGCAACTCGGGGCTGGCGGAAGCGGCGCTCCTGGCAGCGTCCGGCGACGGCGCCTGGGCGGCGGCCAGCGCGACCGGCAAGACCAGCATCAGGCCCAGGAAGGCGCGCGGCGTCATGGCGGCGGCGCCACGGTGGCCGTCATGACCCGCCACGGCAGCAGGCAGGCGGCGATGTTGGGATAATAGCCGCGCGGATTGTCGCAGTAGTACCAGCGCCGCGACAACGTCCCGGCATCGGACGGCGGCAGGTACAGCGGCGCGTCGGCGTAGTAGCCGGGCGGATAGTAGTAGCCGTTGTAGTAGGGACCGTAGTAGCCGTAGCGCGGCCAGTACAGCGGCGCACCGATAAAGATGCCACCATGGACATAACCGTGGCCGTGATGGTAGCCGTGGCCAGCGCCGCCATGCGCGTGACCATGACCATGGCCGCCTCTTTGCCCCCAGGCATTGGGGCTGATCAGCACGCCCAGCAGGAAAGCCAGCGTCAGCGCCGGTTTCAACATATTCATGGCATCACCTCGCGAAGTGCTACACCTTCATTATTAGCAGGTGTAGCACCGGAGGGAAGCGAATGAAACAATTGGTAACGCTTACTTGCCTTGCGGTGGCGCCGCTGGCGGCGGTTGGTCGGCTGCCGCCCCTTGGCCCGGTGGCGGGCCTTCGGTCATCGGCGCTCCGGCCGGTGGCGGCGGCGCGTCGGCCGGTTTCATCATGCCCCTGTCCGGCGCCATCATCATCGTCGGCGCCGGCGCGGTGATTGCGCTGACCGGCGCCGGCACGGACACCGCCAGCCAGCCCGAGGCCGGCAGCAGCGGCACCAGCAGCAAGGCCACGATGTTGATGATCTTGATCAGCGGATTGACCGCCGGACCGGCCGTGTCCTTGTACGGATCGCCCACCGTGTCGCCGGTGACGGCCGCCTTGTGCGCGTCCGAGCCCTTGCCGCCGAAGTGGCCGTCCTCGATGTATTTCTTGGCGTTGTCCCAGGCGCCGCCGCCGGTGGTCATCGAGATCGCCACGAACAGGCCGGTCACGATGGTCCCCATCAACATGCCGCCCAGCGCGGCCGCCCCCAGCAGCATGCCGACCACGATCGGCACCACCACCGGCAGCAGCGACGGGATGATCATTTCCTTGATCGCCGACGCGGTCAGCATGTCGACCGCCTTGTCGTACTCCGGCTTGGCCGTGCCTTCCATGATGCCCTTGATGTCGCGGAACTGGCGGCGCACTTCCACCACCACGGCGCCGGCGGCGCGGCCCACGGCCTCCATCGCCATCGCGCCGAACAGGTAGGGAATCAGGCCGCCGATGATCAGGCCGACGATCACCATCGGATTCGACAAATCGAATGTGATGCTCTTGCCGGTCGATTCCAGCGCGTGCGTGTAGTCGGCGAACAGCACCAGCGCGGCCAGGCCGGCCGAACCGATGGCATAGCCCTTGGTGACGGCCTTGGTAGTGTTGCCCACCGCGTCCAGCGGATCGGTGATGGCGCGCACCGATTCCGGCATGCCCGACATTTCGGCGATGCCGCCGGCGTTATCGGTGATCGGACCGTAAGCGTCCAGCGCCACGATGATGCCGGCCATCGACAGCATCGCCGTCGCGGCGATCGCCACGCCGTACAACTGCCCCAGCTGATACGACACCAGGATAGCCGCGCACACCGCCAATACAGGATAAGCGGTGGACTTCATCGACACGCCCAGGCCGGCGATGATGTTGGTGCCGTGGCCGGTGGTCGAAGCCTCGGCGATATGCTTGACCGGCGCGAAATCGGTGCCGGTGTAGTACTCGGTGATGTAGACCATCAGCCCGGTCAGCACGATGCCGACCACGGTGCAGCCCATCATCTTCATGCGCATGGCCTCGTCCGGCCAGACCTGCCAGGTCACCACGGCAAAGCCGATCAGCGACAGGCCGGCCGCCCACCACAGGCCGGTGTACAGCGCCGACATGATTTTCTTGCCCGGCTTGGCCTTGACCATCGAACAGCCGACGATGGAAGCGATGATGGACACCGCGCCCAGCAGCAGCGGATAGACGATGGCCGACGTCGGCGCCGAGGTGATCAGCAAGGCGCCCAGCAACATGGTGGCGATCAAGGTCACCACATAGGTTTCGAACAGGTCGGCCGCCATGCCGGCGCAATCGCCGACGTTGTCGCCGACGTTATCGGCGATCACCGCCGGGTTGCGCGGATCGTCCTCGGGGATGCCCGCCTCCACCTTGCCCACCAGATCGGCGCCGACGTCCGCGCCCTTGGTGAAGATGCCGCCGCCCAGACGGGCGAAGATCGAAATCAGCGACGCGCCGAAGGCCAGGCCGATCAGCGGCTTGATCACATCGTGCGGATTGAGCGGCGGATTCGGCGCGCCCGGCGACGTCCCCGTCAGGAACATATAGAACAGCACCACGCCCAGCAGGCCCAGGCCGACCACCAGCATGCCGGTGATGGCGCCGCCCTTGAAGGCGACGTCGAGCGCCTCGTTCATGCCCTTGGTGGCCGCCTGCGCCGTGCGCACATTGGCGCGCACCGAGACGTTCATGCCGATGAAGCCGCAGGCGCCGGACAGCACCGCGCCGATCAGGAAGCCGATGGCGGTCTTCATGTCGAGCAAAGCAGCAATGAGAATGAGCAGCACCACGCCGACGATCGCGATGGTGCGGTACTGGCGCGCCAGATAGGCGGCGGCGCCCTCCTGGATGGCCAGGGCAATTTCCTGCATGCGGGCGTTGCCCGCGTCCTGACGTAAAATCCAGCTTCTTGACCATAAGCCATAAATCACGGCGATAACGCCGCACGCCACTGCAAACCAAAGACTAGCTGCCATAGTGTCCCCTTATTTTTATTGATCGAGCCTACAAACCCACACTTCAGAAAACCAACGCCCGCCGGGTAGGCAAGCGCAGCCAACTAAACCTGCGAACTGCAACACTTCATAAAACGGGATGGCATCCAGCCGATGTCGGGCGCAAAAAAAGCGGACACTCGGTCCGCTCTACTTTAACGCTTATTCCGCGAGCGCGGCAAACGCGCTGTCGCGAATTTGCTCGACCGGACCGACGCCGACGATGCGGCGATACTTCGGCGCACCCGGTTGACCGGTTTGTGCCCAGCTATTGTAATAACCCAGCAGCACTTCGGTCTGGTTGTGATAGACGTCCAGGCGCTTCTTGACGGTCTCCGCCTTGTCGTCGTCGCGCTGCACCAGCGGCTCGCCGGTGACATCGTCCTGGCCTTCGACTTTAGGCGGATTGAATTTGACGTGGTACACCCGGCCCGAACCCGGATGGCAACGGCGGCCGTCCATGCGTTCGATGATCGATTCGTCCGGCACGGCGATTTCCAGCACGTAGTCGACCGCCACGCCGCTGTCCTTCATCGCGTCGGCTTGCGCCACGGTGCGCGGGAAGCCGTCGAACAGGTAGCCATTGGCGCAATCCGGCTCGGCCAGACGGTCCTTGACCAGGCCGATAATGATGTCATCCGATACCAAACCACCAGCATCCATTACCTTCTTGGCTGCCATGCCCATTTCCGTGCCCGCCTTGATCGCGGCGCGCAGCATGTCGCCGGTGGAGATTTGCGGGATGTTATATTTTTCTTTGATGAAATTAGCCTGGGTGCCCTTGCCGGCTCCTGGTGCTCCTAAAAGAATAAGACGCATGAAAAATTCCTAAAACAATATGGATGGGTTAGTTGGTATCGGATCGTACGAAACTTACCACAAAACTTCGTCTCAACGCCAATTTGTGACGGTTTGAACCGTTCTTAGCTGGCGAAACCGGGGAACAGAGAGATATTCCGTATGAATATCGCACCGTTGTCTTCGTTATATCAGTCGTAACTGACTACTGGCTGACGCGCCTGTTTGATACAAATCAATAGAACTGACGGACGCGCACCAGGTCTTCCGGCGTGTCCACCCCGGCCGCCGGAGCCGAATCGGTCACATGGACCGCGATGGAATAACCGTGCCACAGCACGCGCAACTGCTCCAGTGCTTCGATCGCTTCCAGCGGCGACACCTCCAGCGCCGGGTAGGCTTGCAGGAAGTCGTTGCGGTAGGCGTACAGTCCGATGTGACGGAGCGGCACGTAACCATCCGGCAGCGTTGATTTAGACTGCGCAAAGGCGTCGCGGTTCCAGGGTATGGTCGCGCGCGAGAAATACAGGGCTCGGCCGGCCTTGTCCAGCACCACCTTGACCACGTTGGGGTTGAAGGCGTCGGCGGCGTCGTGCAGCGGGTGGGCGCAGGTCGACATCGGCACGTCGGCGTTGATGCACGCGGCGGCCGCTTGCAGCAGCGCCGGGTCGATCAGCGGCTCGTCGCCTTGCAGGTTGACGACCACGGCGTCGGCCGGCAGGTTCAGCGCGCGCGCCACTTCGGCGATGCGGTCGGTGCCGGACGGGTGGTCGGCGCGGGTCATGCACACTTCCACGCCGTGCTGCGCGCAGGCGGCGCGGATGTCTTCATGGTCGGTGGCGACGATGATGCGGGTGGCGCCGGCCTGCTGCGCGCGCTCGGCCACGCGCACCACCATCGGTTTGCCGCCCAGGTCGGCCAGCGGCTTGTTCGGCAGCCGGGTCGAGGCCAGGCGGGCCGGAATGATGACGACGAACGGGGACAATGAGGACACCGCTTAATCCGCCTTGTCCTGCAGGGTGCGCGCCTCGTCGGCCCACATGATGGGGATGCCGTCGCGGATCGGATAAGCCAGGCGGTCGCCCTTGCATATCATTTCCTGGGCTTTTTTATCGTACTCCAGGGGGCCTTTGCAGACCGGGCATACCAGGATATCAAGCAATCGAGCGTCCACGACATTTCTCCACAATTTGGTCGGCCAGCGCGCCGTCGAGGTGCGCCGTCACCGGGACGACCCATAGTCGCGGGTCGTCTCTGAGTTCTTCAATTTGCGCACATTTTACTGCATCCTTCTCGGTCATCAAGATCAGGTCCGCATCGAGCGCGGCAAACGGGCGGTCCTGGAAGTCGTGATGATCGGGCAAAGGCAGCTCGGTGATGCGCAGGCCGGCGGCCTTCAGCATGCCGAAGAAGCGCGCCGGATTGCCGATGCCGGCGGCGGCGGCCACGCGCAGGCCGGCGCCATCGCCACCACTGCTCGCTTCAGCCAGCTCGGCGAAGCTGCGGCGCAGGCTGCGGTCGCGCAGCTGTTCGGCGTGGGCGCCGGCCAGCGTCATCTGGATCGGCATGGCGGCGGCGCCGACCGACGCGGCCAGCTGCGGGCTCAACTGCGGGCTGTTGATGACGGTGAAATCGCGCCGGCGCGATACCGGCTCCCGCAGCGGGCCGGCCGGCAGCAGCCAGCCATTGCCGGCGCCACGGCCGTCGAACAGGATGATTTCCACGTCGCGCTGCAAGGCGTAGTGCTGCAAGCCGTCGTCGGTCAGCAGGATGTTCACGTCGGGATGGGCGGCCAGCAGCGCGCGGCCGGTGGCGGCGCGGTCGCGGCCGACCATCACCGGGCAGCCGGTGCGCTGCTTGATCAGCAGCGGCTCGTCGCCCACCTGCGCCGGCGTGGACGCGGCGTTCACCGCGCGCGCGTGGCCGCCGTCGCTGCCGTGGCCGCGCGAGATCACGCCGGGCCGCATGCCGGCCGCCTGCAGGGCCTGCACCAGCCAGATCGTCAGCGGCGTCTTGCCGGTGCCGCCGATGTAGATATTGCCCACCACCACCACCGGCACCGGCAGCCGCGAGGACTTCAGCACGCCGGCGCGGAACAGGGCCGCCCGCAGGCCGCTGAGCGCGCGGAACAGCAGCGACAGCGGCCACAAGGCGCACGCCAGCGGCCCGCGCCGCAGCCAGTTACGCGTCAGCGTCGTTTCGAGCGCTGACGTCTTGGTGGGAGTAGAGGTAGACACTTATTTGGCGGCACTGGTCTGCGCGGCAAAAGTCAGCTTTTCGTAGCCTGCGATGCGCGCCGCTTCCATCACGTTGATGACCATCTGGTGCATCGCGAACTGGTCGGCGTTGACGATCACCACCGGCGACTTGCCGCCCGCCCCGCCCTTGTCGGCGGCGTTCTTCATGGCCTGCGCGAAGCCGGCCACGTCGTGGAAGGACACCGGATCGCCGTTGATCGTGTAGTTGCCCTTGGCGTCCACCGTCACGTTCAGTTCGAACGGCTTGTCGGTCGCCTTCTGCGCGTCGGCGGTCGGCAGCGTGATCTGCAGCTCGGTGAACTTGCTGTAGGTAGTGGTCACCATCAGGAAGATCAGGATCACCAGCAGCACGTCGATGAACGGGATCAGGTTGATCTCGGGGTCCTCGCGGTGCCGGCCTTTGCGGAAGTTCATGCGGCGTCCCTATTTGCGCTTGCAGTGCACGACATCGACAAACTTCACCGCCAGCTGTTCCATCTCGATGATGAAACTGTCCACCAATGCGCGGAAATGACGGTAGAAGACCAGCGTCGGCATCGCGATCGCCAGGCCGAAGCCGGTGTTGTACAAGGCCACCGAAATGCCGTGCGCCAGTTGCGCGGGGTTGGCGCCGGTCGCATTCTGGGCGCCGAAAATCTCGATCATGCCGACCACCGTGCCGAACAGGCCCATCAACGGCGCCAGGGTCGCGATGGTGCCCAGCGTGGTCAGGAAGCGTTCCAGTGTGTGGGCCACGCCGCTGCCGGCCTCCTCGATGGATTCCTTCATCACGTCGCGCGGTGCATCGATGTTGCGCAGCGCGGCCGACAGCACCACGCCCAGCGGCGAACTTTTCTCCAGCTTGTCGATGACGTCCGGCGTGATATTGCCGCCGCGGTAGACTTGCACCACTTCGTCGAGCAACTTTTTCGGCAGGATCTTGCTGCGTCGCAGATAGAGCAAGCGTTCGATGATCAGCGCTGTCGCGACGATCGATGCGACCAGCAACAACCAGATAGGCCAACCGGCAGCTTGTAATATGGCGAGCAAAAGTAACTCCTGTCTAGATAAACACCCCGAAGGCGCAATGTATCTTGTTGGGCCGTCCTCGGCAAGTGGTGGATGACTGCCGAACCGCCGTCCGCAAGACAGTCATCACACAACCATAAGAGTTCTGCACATTTTCTGTGGACAATTGTGTGTGCAATGCTCACCAAGCACATTCAAGCCATTGATTTTAAAGAAAATAATTTCAAAGCTTAAAAATAACGCAGTTGGCGGCCTTAGGCCCGCTTT
The DNA here is from genome assembly GCF_059418605.1 of Duganella sp. GW821-FHT07G03. NCBI lineage: Bacteria > Pseudomonadati > Pseudomonadota > Betaproteobacteria > Burkholderiales > Oxalobacteraceae > Duganella > Duganella sp. GW821-FHT07G03. The sequence goes on along the minus strand of NZ_JBWKQE010000028.1, from coordinate 38,844 downwards.
TTGCTCAGCAAAAGTTGTGCCCAGTTATGCCCATATTCTGTTGATAAGATTGTGAGCAAGACACGCCACGACCATCCAAGTCATTGATTTCAATCAAACTTATCCCCTTGCGTAAAAATCTGGCATATGGCCATATCCATGCCCAATCCATTGCCTTTCCGCCAATTTCAGCCACCAAAAGTGGCCAACGGCTGAGGCTGGCCGAGTTCTGCACAAATAATGTGGATAAGATTGTTAGCAAGGATCCAGACTGTATACAAAGTCATTGATTCATAAGGGTATTTTCACCATGCGTAAAAAAAGCGCAGGGAAAAACCAGCCAAAATGCCGGCCAGCGGCGCCGATTCGACTGTGGACTTCTGCACACATAATGTGGATAAGATTGTGAGCAACGCCTTCCACATAGTGAAAGAGCCTTGATTTATAAGGGATTTTTTGCCATGAGTAAAAATAGTGCAGAGCTCGGTTTTTGACCGCTTTTCATAGCTAAAAGCTAGTTTCCCACCGGTCCCGCCGGGTCCGCGACCGATAATGCCTGCCTATCGCCGGAAAGCGGACACTTCTGCACATTTTGTGTGGATAAGATTGTTAGCAAGGCTGCACAGTGCAGGCAAAGTCTTTGATTTATATCGTTTTTATTGCCATGCGTAAAAATGAAGCAAGCGATTTTTTATCCCCAGCCCGGCCGGCGAGCGGCGCGCCGGCCGGGATCGCCCTTATTCATCGTCATGCGCCGCCTGGGGGCAAGTCGGGAGTTTTGCACACCTTCTGTGGATAAAAGTGTGTGTAATGCCCTGCGTCACTATCTAAGTCATTGATTTATCTCAATATACTTTCTCTGCGTAAATTTTAAGCATGACAAAATCAACAAGAAGAAAATAGCTATCGATCACAAAAGTTTCACACATCTTTTGTGGATAACTTTGTGCGTAACTGCTGGTGGCTGTGGCAAAGTGCTTGATACGTAAGGGTTTTTCCTTGTTGCACGTAAATACGGCAGAAATGTTTACCCTTTAAAATCATATACCTACCTATAATACCTACCGCTTTAGATACTCTATGACCGCTGCGTTACAAAAATAACAAAGTGTGGATAGTTTCAATTTTTGAAATCTATGAACTTCGACGACCGTACCGACACCGCCCCCGCCGCAGCCCCTGTCATCAGCGTTACCGCGCTCAACCAGGCGGTCGCGCGGCTACTGGAACGCAGCTTTCCGCTGACGTGGATCTCCGGCGAGGTGTCCAACTTCACCAAGGCCAGTTCCGGCCATTGGTATTTCACGCTCAAGGATGATGCGGCCCAGGTGCGCGCGGTGATGTTCCGCGGACGCGCCCAATATGCCGGCTTCATTCCGCGCGAAGGCGACAAGGTCGAAGTGCGGGCGCTGGTCACTTTGTACGGTGCGCGCGGCGATTACCAGATCAATGTGGAAGCCATACGCCGCGCCGGCGTCGGCTCGCTGTTTGAAGCCTTCCAGCGGCTCAAGGAAAAGCTGGATGCGGCCGGCCTGTTCCACCCGGAGCGCAAACGCGCCCTGCCGCTGTTCCCGCGCACGGTGGGCATCGTCACCAGCCCGCAGGCGGCCGCGCTGCGCGACGTGCTGACCGCGCTGAAGCGGCGCGCGCCGCACGTGAACGTGGTGCTGTATCCAACACCGGTGCAGGGCCAGGGCGCGGGCGACAAGATCGCCGCCGCCATCGATACCGCCTCGCTGCGCAACGATTGCGATGTGCTGATCGTCTGCCGTGGCGGCGGCAGCATCGAGGACCTGTGGTCCTTCAACGAGGAAGACGTGGCCTACGCCGTGGCCAACTGCCGCATGCCGGTGATCTCCGGCGTCGGCCACGAGACCGACTTCACGATCTGCGATTTCGCCGCCGACCTGCGCGCGGCAACGCCCACCGCCGCCGCCGAACTGGCCGTGACGCCGCGCGCGGACTGGATGGCGTCGCTGCGCGCCGACGTGATCGACCTGCGGCGCGCGATGCGGCGCGGCGTCGGCGAAGCGTCGCAGAACCTGGACAACTACACGCGGCGCCTGCTCAGCCCCGGCGCGCAGATCCGCCAGCAGCGCCTGAAGCTGCTGGCGCTGTCGACCGCGATGACGCACGCCAACCGCGCCCCGCTGTCACAGGTGCGCTTTCAACTGGATCGTTTGAGCGGCCGCCTCGGCGCACGCAAGCCGGATGTGACGGCGGCGCGCTCCAAGCTGTCGGACTTCCAGCATCGCGTGACGATGTGCGTCTCCACGCAACTGGCGCAGCGCCGGGATGCGCTGGCGGCCCTGTCCTCGCAGCTGGAGCTGTTGAACCCACAGCGCACGCTGGAACGCGGCTACGCCATCGTCACCGACGACCTGGGCGCCATCGTGCGCACGCCGGCGCAAATCAAAGCTCGCGGCACGCTCAACTTGCGCCTGGCCGAAGGCAGCGCGCAAATCAATGTGGAGGCAGTGCATCCGACTGACCGCAGCCCGGACTGACAACCGGCTGCGCGCGCGAGACCTGCCGGTCGTAAGGGATGTAGTTCATCCAGAACCACGGCAGGCAGGTCTGGCCGAATATATATTCCACTGCAGGAAAAAACATCCGATCGGCGTTGGAGCTGTTGCTCAACATGACGATGCCCCTTTGCGGCTGCAGGAAGCCAAGCGCGAAGTTGTTGGTGCCGTTGTCATTGCCCTCCTTGAAGAAGGCCGGTCCAAGCGGCGAGTTGTACAGCGGCCAGCCCAGGCCTATCGACAAGCCGATGCCGCGATACGCCGCCGTCTCGCCCGGCCAGTGCGACGGGAACTGCTGCGGCGAGACGATGGCCATTTGCGGCGACAGCATTTCCGCGCGCGCCCTGGCCGACAAACCATCCCCGCGCAATACGCCGGCCATTAAGCTGGCATAGTCGTCGAGCGTGGTGTCCATCGAGCCCGCCGCCCGCGCGCGACGGCGGTGCTGGTGGGCGATGGGCGCACCGTCGGCGCCGTAGTGCATGGCTTCGCGGCCGGCGAAATCGTCGCGCCACACCATGCTGGTATCGCGCATGCCGAAGCGGTCGAACACGCGCTGCCGCATCAGGGTTTGCAGCGCCGTGCCGGTGCGCTCCTCGACCACGATTTGCAGGATCTGCATGCCCTCCCCCGAGTACACATAGCGGCTGCCCGGCGGATACTTGAAATCGAGCTTGCCGTCCGGGTTGATGAAGCGCCAGTTCAGCAGGCCGCTGGTGTGGGATAGCAGCATGCGCGGCGTCAGCAAGCGCCAGCGCGGATCGTCGCGCAAGTCGGCGAAGGCAGGATAGTCGGGCAGCGGCTTGTTCAGCAAGGCCGGCAACGGCGCATCGAGCGCCAGCACCTGTTCGTCCACCAGCTGCATCACCATGTAGGCAAAGGCCGCCTTGCTCAGCGAAGCGCCGTACATGATGGTGTCCGTGCGCAGCGGCCGGGCCGCGGCCACGTCGGCGTAGCCATAGGCATGGCGATACACCACCTGCCCGTGGTCGATGACCGCAAGCGCCAAGCCCGGCACCTTGGCTGCCACCATCAGGCGCTGCATCTCGCCATCGACGGTAGGAGCGGGCTGCGGCGCGGCGGCGCAACCCGCCAACAACAGCGCGGCAAGCATGATCGGCGATGAGATCTTCATGACTGGATTGTAAGCGCAGGATGCTTGTTTCAGCGTTGCATTTATGATACTTTTATGTCCCGCTACCGCATTTTAAAAAATGAAAAATTCGCATATCTGGTTGCATCTGCTGGGCGCGATATTGCTGCCGTTCGCCGCCCACGCAGCAACGGTCGACGTCGACATCAAACTGGCCTCCGCCGACACCCTGGAAGTGAGCTTTGCGCTGCCGGAGCATTGCACCGCCCTCGCCTTTCTCAAGGATGGACGCGGCGGTCAAGAGATCCGCGCCGCATGGCAGAAGCAAAACGATTGCGCAGTGCCGGACGGCGATCTGCTGAAAAGCGCCGGCGCCTGCACCGCGCGCTTCCGCGTGCCGGCGACGATGCAAAAGATCAGCGGCTATCCCGGTTCCTTCCCCGCGCCCGGCGGCATGTACGTCCACAGCTCCAACTACGCGCTGGCCGACAGCTGCGGGCCGGTGCGCTACCGCTACCTGGCGCCGGATATCGTCATGGACGGCCAGCGCTACCGCGACACGGCAACCGCCAACGCCGCCACCGGCGGCGACACCGCCGCCATGCTGATGCTGGCGCCGCAGACATCGGCGTCGCTGGACTACTTCGATCCGCGCCTGTCTGCGGCTACCGTCGCGCAAATCCGCGAGGTGGCCGATGGCACCATCTCCTATCTGAGCAAGCAGCTGCCGCTGGCGCGCTTCACGCGGCCGGTGATTGCCGCCATCGCCGCCAGCGAACCAGGCGGCCCCAATATCGGCGGTGACGCCAGCAACATCCTGCGTCTGACTTTGTTCAATTGGCCGCAGGTGCAAGGGCCGGACGAAAAATCCAAGTTGACGCTATTGGTCTCGCACGAATTCAGCCATCGCTTCCAGCTGCGCGACGCGGTCGACGTCTATCCCGACGCGCGCCTGATCAACGAAGGCGGCGGCGAGTTCCTGCGCTGGCTGACATCGGTGCAGCAGGGTTGGCTCACGCGCCAGGAGGCGGCGGCACAACTGGACAAGGCGCTGGCCGAATGCATCCTCTACACCGATGGCAAAAGCTGGCGCGCGCTGACGCCGCGCCAGATCGGCAGCCAGCGGCTTGAATACCTGTGTGGCTTGCCGGCCTACGTCTACGGCCTGGCGGCGCGCCAGGGACCAGGCACCGCGCTGGCGCGCTTCGACCGCTTCTACCATCAGCTGCGCCAGGGCCAGGTGCCCGACTTCGCGCAGGCATTGGAATGCGGCGACACGCCGGCCTGCAAGCCGCAGGTGCTGCCGGCATTGCCGACCTCCACCGCGACCATGGAACAACAATGGAACGAAGTGCTGCCCAAGACCGGACTGGCGACGCTGCGTACGCCCAGCCAGGGCTTGCGGGACCGGATGGTACTGCGCGCCGTGGTCAAGCTGATGGTGGACGACTGCGCCGGCCGCAGCGGCACCACAGAGACGCCGGAAGGCATCATCCTCGATGGCATGACGGTCTGCAAATCGATCCACAAGGACAGCTACGCGACCAGCATCGAAGGCCATCCGGTATTCGGCGACGCCGCCACCGGCCCGGCCATGACCAGCGCCTGCCAGGCGCGGCACGAGGTGGCGTTCGGCCTGAAGGACGGCGGCAAGCTGGTAGTGCCCTGCCAGACGCCGTATCAAATGCGCACGGCGTTTTACGCCGTCGATATCGACAAAGCCCTCGACCGGCTGCTGCGCGAATGAGTCAGGCCATAAAGAAAATCGGATTACGCCGACAAATGGCCACGTGTACGCTTTTGTCCGGAGTGGCGGCGCTGATCATTTTTAGTTTTCATCAGCCGCCCTACCTCGCATCGCTGCTTGCCGGCCTGTCGGTGTATTTTCAGGTCGCAGTAGGGTTGGGAATAGGCTGTACGTACTGGGTTTGCACACAAATCGGCTACCGTTTTGCAGCCAACTCCAATGCAACGAAAAGTACCGTGGAGAGTTATAGCCGCCTGGACCTGAGCGGAAAAAATCCAATCTGGATTTCGCTGGCGGCGGGGTTCGGGGAAGAACTACTATTTCGCGGTGCGCTACAGCCGCTGGTTGGCATCTGGCTCGCGTCCGCGTTTTTTGTCATTGTTCATACGCGAGCCTACCGCTTCGACGGTTTCAACAAGCGCGTGCTGATACAGGCATGCGCCATTTTCGTTGGCAGCATGGGCTTCGGCCTGATGGCCATACACGTCGGGCTGATCGCCGCGATGATCACACATGCCTCCGTCGACATTGTTGGCTTGTATGTGATCAAAGGCGAGATACGCAAGCACCAGTCCAGCAAGATCACATTCACTTGAATTTCGTATCTACTTGGATACAATCAAGGTATGTTCACAGTAAGGCAAACACAAGAGGGTGAGCGCGGAATCTCCCCTTGGCCGCATTCTCAAGGGCACGAGTCGCATCACGCCCGAAATGGCGCTCCGCATTTTCATGGCCATTGGCCGTTCTCCCGAGAGCTGGCTCGCCATGCAAAACAACCACGATCTTTGGTTGGCTCGGCAGCGGGTTAACTCAGGTGTTAGCCGTCTCAATCCCAAGTCTCAATGCTTCGAAGTGTCAAACGGTATAGACTGTTGTTGTTAGTTTCGGAGAGATCGTCATGAATGACAAAGTGAAAGAACTCGCGCTGCGCGGCATAGCGCTATCGACCGAAGATCGTACGCGCCTCGTTGACCTCTTGCTCGAGTCACTCCACGAGTCACCTGCAAACGAGGTGGAGGCGGCTTGGGCTACTGAGATTGAGCGGCGCTTGGCCGCATACGACAGTGGAGAAATACAGAGCGTCGCAGGGGAAGATGTTTTTGCCAAAGCGCGAATCCTCGAGCTAGTTACCTCTACGTCAGCCGCAAGGAGATGAATTATGAATCTTGATCCCCAAAAAATCGATGACGCCATACTAGCGCTGCTGCAACTTGGACTCCACGACGGCGACCGGGTTTGGAAGACCTTTGATTGGGATGCTATGAATCGGCTTCATGCGAAAGGTCTCATTTCAGAGCCGGTCGGAAAAGCGAAGTCTGTCGCACTTACTGAGCATGGCATGGCCGAATCCAGCCGCTTACTGACACAACTTTTTGGGGCGGATTGATGTGCACCGACGGCGCACGCCAATCCGCACGGACCATTCTTACGGCTTGAACACTCGCGCCTCCAGTGCGACGTTGATGCTGGCCGCGCCCGCATCGGCTGCACTGCGTGCCAGCAGCACCTTGTAGCTGCCCTTGGCCACGCGCCAGCTCTTGCTGCCGCTGTCGTAGGTCGCCAGCAGGCGCGGATCAACCGTCACGCTGACTTCCCTGCTTTCGCCCGGCGCCAGTTCAACCTTGTCCCAGCCGGCCAGGCGCTTCGGCGCTTCCCACTTCGCATCCTGCGGCACCACGTACAGCTGCGGCACGTCCTTGCCCTTGACCGCGCCGGTGTTGGTCACCTTGAAACGCAGTTGCAGCTTGCCGTCCTTCTGGCTCGCGGCCAGGCCCGAATACGCGAACTGGGTGTACGACAAGCCGTGACCGAACGGGAACAAGGGCTTCAAGCCCTTCAGGTCGAACCACTTGTAGCCGATCGCAGCGCCTTCGTGATAGGTGACGGCGAAGGGAGTTTTCTCGTCCTTCGGATCGCCGTCCAACACCGGCCGTGGCAGCTGTGACGCCGACGCCGGATAGGTCGCCGGCAAGCGGCCCGACGGATTGACTTCACCAAACAGCACGCGGGCGATGGCCTCGCCTCCGCTGGTGCCGGCGTACCACGCTTGCAGCACGGCGGCGCTCTGCTCCAGCCACGGCATCAGCACCGGACCGGCAGTCTCCAGCACCACCACCGTCTTCGGATTGGCCTTGGCGACGGCGGCGATCAGCGCATCCTGATTATCCGGCAGCGACAGCGACACCGCATCGAGCGCCTCGCCGATCCACTGCTGCGCGAACACCAGTACCACGTCGGCATCGGCCGCCGCGCGGGCGGCGGCTGCGGCATCCACGCCATCGAGGTAGACCACCTTGGCGCCCGGCGCGCGCGCCTGGATCGCCTTCAACGGCGACGACGGATGGTAGACCACCGGACCGGGCCAGGTGGTCGGTGCGATGCCGGTGACGGCGCTGCCGCCGACCGGATACACCAGCGACGAGCCGCCGCCGGCCAGCACGCCCACATCCGCATGCGCGCCGATGACGACGATCTTCTTCGAGCCGGCCTTCAACGGCAACATGCTGCCAGCGTTCTTCAGCAGGACCATGCCGTCCTCGGCGTCGCTGCGGCTGACCAGCGCATGCGCGGCGAAGTCGATCGCCCCGCCCTCCGCCACCGGATGATCGACCACGCCCTTGTCAAACATGGTGCGCAGGATGCGGAACACCATATTGTCCAGGCGGGCCTGCGGTACATGGCCGTTGGCGACCGCCTCTGCCAGCTGCTTGCCGAAGTAGGCGCTCTGGTCGAACTCCCAGGCCGATTCCTGATCGAGGCCGTTGTTGGCGGCGGCCACAGTGCTGTGCACCGCACCCCAGTCGGACATCACGTAGCCCTTGAAACCCCAGTCCTGCTTCAGCACCTGGTTGAGCAGGTAATCGCTCTCGCAAGCATACGCGCCGTTCAGGCGATTGTAGGCGCACATGACGGAACCGGGATCGGACTGCTCCAGCACCAGCTGAAAGGCCAGCAGGTCCGACATGCGGTTGCTGGCGTCGTCGATGCGGCTGTCGAGAATGAAGCGGCCGGTCTCCTGGTCGTTGACGGCGAAGTGCTTCATCGTCGCGATCACGTGATTGGATTGGATGCCCTTGATCTGCTGCGCCACCATGGTGCTGGCCAGCAGCGGATCCTCACCGGCGTATTCGAAATTGCGGCCGTTGCGCGGCTCGCGCAGCAGGTTCACGCCGCCCGCCAGCATGACGTTGAAGCCGGAGGCGCGCGCCTCGGCGCCTATCATCGCGCCGCCGCTGTAGGCCAGCTTGCGGTCCCAGGTGGCCGCCGTGGCCAGGCCGGACGGCAGCGAGGTGCGTTCGCGCGGCGTCTTGCCGGCTTGGCTGGCGACACCCAGGCCGGCGTCGGTCTCGAACAACGCCGGCAGGCCCAGTCGCGGCACGCCGGCGATATAGCCCGCCGATAAAGGCAGCGCGGCCGGATTGCGTTTCTTGTCGGCGAAGTCGTTGCCGAACCAGCCCATCACCCAGCCCAGTTTTTCCTGCTGCGTCATCGCTTGCAGCGCCAGCGTCGCGCGCTGGTCGGCGCCCAGCTTGGCGTCCAGCCACGGACGGTTGGCCGGCACGGTGTCGGCGGCGTTGGCCGGCAGCGCGCCGGCAATCGCCAGCGCCAGCGCCAGCAAACGAAGATTCAAAGCAGATTTCAAAGTGTCTCCTTGTGGTCGAGGCAAACCACGGCGCCCATAAGACGCCGTGGCGCACCGCATTTAGTAGTTGATGCCGAGCCGCACGCCGACCGTGCGCGGTTCGATATAGCCGGCCTGCATCTGGCCGCCGGTCGCCGAACCGCCCCAGGTTTTGGCCCAGGTATCGCTGACGTTGCGCACATAGCCTTCCAGGTTCCACTTGTCGTCCGGGCTGATCAACTTGAGCGAGACGTCACCCTTGGCGTAGCCCTTCTGCGACAGGCCGATATGCGGGTCGTCGAAATTGAGCAGGTCAAAGTATATCTTGCTCTGGTAACGCATTCCGCCCCAGGCCACCAGCTTGTAGCCGCTGTCGAGATTGAAGTCCTGCGACAGGTTCAGGCCGAAGGTGTACTTCGGCGCGTTCGGCAGCGTGTTGCCTTCGAGGTTGCGGGCGCGGCGGCCGCGCAGGCGCGCTTCCGGTCCGCTGTACATCGCCGGGCATTGCGAGGCCGACTTGAACTCGATGCGCTCGTTGCACAGATAGCCGTCGTTGTAGGAATCGTAGTCGTGGATGGTCGGCTTGATGTAGCTGGCGAAGCCGCCCAGCTTGGCGCCGGCCCACGGTTTGTAGTCCCATTCGATTTCCACGCCGGGGATGTTGACCTTGGCCACGTTGACGGTCTGCCAGCCGTGCTGGATATCGCACGCCGGATCGGAGGTGCAAGGGCTCTTCGGTATCACCTGGGCGAAGAAGTTATCGCCGGTAATCTGCATGTCCTTGTAGCGCTGGAAGAACGCCACCACCGACAGGCCCAGGCGGTTCTGCAACAACTTGGCCTTGTAGCCCAGCTCGAAGTTGATGACCGTCTCCGGGCCGTACGGCGTGTACGTGATGTTGGGGGTCGGCCCGCTCACGCATTGCATGCCGCCGCACAGGTCGTGCTTGTCGCCGAAGCCGCCGGACTTGTAACCGGTCGAGATCGAACCATAGGCCATCTCCTGCGCGTTGATCTGCTTGCTCAGGCCCAGGCGCCAGGTGAGTTTGCGCCAGCTGTCGGCGTGGTCGTTCGGGGTCGGATCGCCGAAGCCGAGCAAGGCTTGCGGGCCGTTGTTCGGGCCCATCGCCGTAGTCAGGTCGTTGCCGTTGTGCGGACGCCAGCCGGGCGAACCGGGCACGCCGGGATTGATCAGGCCGAGGTAGTAGGCGTTCGGGAAGCCGCCGCCCCAGCTGCCGCCGCCGTAGTTCATGCCGCCCTGGTCGGACTTGCTGTCGCGGCTGAAACGGGCGCCGGCGGTGCCGGTCCAGGTCGGCGCGAAGCTCCAGTCGGCCTGCGCGAAGGCGGCCTTGGCGTCGATCTCGCGGTCGGGCTGCGCGTAGTACTGCGAGATCGGCGCGCCGTACGGGCCGTAGACCAGGTTCTCCTGCGAGAAGTTGATCTGGTTTTTCTCGTGCATCCAGAACAGGCCGGCGACGTATTTGAGCGCGCCGAAAGTCTGCTTCAACTGCAGCTCGTTGACGGTGGACTTGTAGCGCGAATCATGGGTGCGGGTGGCGCTGTCCTTGACCGGCCAGGTGCCCCAGTTGCCGCCCGACGGCAGCGGCAGGCTCGCCTCGATCTGGAACGGCAGCGGATGGAAGCCGTTGTCGTCGTCGTGCACCTGGCTGCGCTGCTGGTCGGCCCAGGCGAAGCCGTAGTCCAGCGTGGTGTTGGCGTTGACGTTCCACGTCGCTTGCGAGCGCACGGTGTTGATCGTCATGTCGGTCTTGCCCGGCACGTTGATCAGCACATCCCACTGGCCGCGCGTGCAGGCGTAGCGGGTGCCGGCGGCCTGGTCGCAATCACGCACGTTGACGTAGCCGGCGCCGTTGTTCTGGAATTTTTCCGCCGTCAGCAGCCATTCGACGTCGCGCCCGAACTTCATGCGCGCGGCCAGCCGGCCGGCCCATTCATCCTGGTTGTTGTAGGCGTGGGTGGCGTCGACCTTGGTGTTGTAGCGCTGGTCCACCAGCGGCGTGCCGGCCGGAAATACCGCGCCGAAGCCCTTGTCGCTGTAGCCGGTGAAGTCCTGCAGCTGGTTCAGGCGGCTGTCCTTCTTCACCTTCATGAAGGTGGCGCGCAAGGCCAGCCAGTCGTTGACGGCGATGTTCTGGATCATGTTGAGCTGCTTCATGTGCAGGCTGCCCATCTCGTACGAGCTGCTGCCGTAGGTGCTGCCGAATTCCGGCTTGGCCGGAATGATGTTGATGCTGCCGGCGGTGGAGTTGCGGCCGAACAGCGTGCCTTGCGGGCCGCGCAGCACTTCCACCTGCTCGAGGTCGAACATCAGCGCCTGCGCGCCCTGCGGACGCGGCGAGTACAGCCCCGCCACGTGCAGGCCGGCCGACGGGTCGCCGATCTCGGTGAAGTTGGTGGCGCTGATGCCACGGATGGTGATCTGCACCGCCGAATCATTACCCTCGCTCATCTGCACGTTGGGCAGCTCGCCGGAAATGCCCTTGAGCGTGGTGATGCCCTGGCGGGTCAGCTTGTCCTGGGTGAAGGCGGTGACGGCCAGCGGGGTTTTCAGCAGCGAGGTGGCGTAGCGGGTGGCGGTTACCTTCACTTCCGGGATGCCGTCCTTGTCGACGTCGGTGCCGACGATTTTTGGCGCGGCTGTGGCTGCGGCCGCGTCCTCGGCAAAAGCGTGTTGCGCCGTCAGGCTGAAGGCGCTGGCAATTGCCAGGCTCATTAATGTTTTCTTGGTCATCGCGTGCAAAATAAGTCTCCTGCTTTTATGGGTGTAAAAAAGCCGGCCCCTGTATCGAGGCCGGCAACTTCGCGGCGGGCGAAGCGATGAACTTGTCGCTGGTCCTTATTGGGCGATCAGCTTGAACGACTGGGCCGGTGTGCCGTTGCAGTCCCAGAGCTGCAATTGCACGCCGTTGGAGGTGGAGGCGGCCGGCACATCCAGGCACTTGCCGCTGGCGCGGCCGACGAATTTGTAATAGCCGTCGCCCTGGTCCACCGCCTGCCATTGCTGGTTGCTGCCGCCGCCGTAGGTCCACAGCTGGACCGGCGAACCGTTGGCCGTGCCCCAGCCGGCCACGTCCCACGCCAGCGCCGGCGCCTGCTGGGTGCTGACGCGGTAGTTGCCGCTGTCGGTGGGCGTGAACTGCCACTGCTGGTTGGCGGCGCCGCGGCTGTCGCAAGCCCATTGCTGGACCGCCGCGCCGTTGCTGGTCGAGTAGCCGGCGTCGTCGACGCAGGAGCCGCTGTTCTTGTTGACCACGCTGTACCACTTGCTGGGGTCGATGCCCTTGACCGGGTCGGTGTGGAACTGCACGTCGAAGGCGCTGCTGGTGAAGCCGGCGCCGTTGCGCCAGATCTCGGTGCCCGCTTCGACGTCCAACAGGTACCAGTTGTTGTTGACCACGTTGCGGCCGACCGAGTCGCGGAAGAACGGCACCAGGTCGAAATTGACTTCGTTCACCGGCGAGGTGGCGACGTAGGAAATGATGTTCCAGCCCGGCCAGCCGCCCGGATTTTTCCAGTCGACCCACACGTCCCAGTTCATGCCGTTGAGGTTGACGTTGCCGGTCTTGCTGCCGGCAGGTTGCGCCGGGCCGTTGTGGTTAATCCAGATCATGATCTCGGCGCCGTCCGGCTGGCCGCTGGCCGGCGCGGTCGGGCCGGACGAGAACCAGATGTCGTAAGCCACGTCCCAGTTGCCGGCCGCGCCGGGCGCGATGCGCCAGCGGGTCGGCGCGTAGGTCAGCGCCTTCGCTTGCAGCGGCAGGCCGCTGTCCTTGGTGCACGAGCCCCAGTGGCAGCCCTTGTAGATGGCCGGGTACGAGGCCGGCGTGCTGTCCGGCGACGACGGCGCGCTGCTCAAGCTCCATTCGCCGGTGTCGGGATTGACGTTGATGCACTGCGAACCGCTGGCCTTGTCGTTCCAGAAGTTGGTGATGACGGTGTAGGTGTCGCCCAGCACCGGATACGAGGCGTAACGCTCGCAGCTCGATGCGGCCATGCCGGGTGCGCTGTAGGCGAGCGTGATGGCTGCCGCGAGCGTCAATTTGGAAAACGTGGTGTATGCCATTTGCTTAGTCTCCATCATATTTTTGTAAGAGATCTCCCTGTATGTAATGCCAAACAACAACATTGCATACGGATAAAGCATAGTCAGATTGCCCGCCCTCCACCCGTTCAAAGTTGCGCAGCGTGGGGAGTGTCTTTTCAACCACAGCACATGTAACGGTGCTGGTCTTGCAAGAAAGAGATGACTATGATGGAAACGTTTCACTCATCTTTTTATATTAGCAGCATTTGTCATTTATCAACTAGCAGGACGGAACAAGTTTATGCATATGCCCTCCCCCACGTCCCGGCCGCTGGAGTACCGACTGAATCAGGTGCTGGACTACATCGATGGGCATCTGGGCCAGAACCTGAATCTCGACTGCCTGGCCGGGCTAGCCCATTTGTCGCGCTACCATTTCCTGCGCCGCTTCCAGCAGTGGAGCGCCGAGGCGCCGCACGCCTACGTGCGCCGGCGCCGGCTGGAGACCGGGGCCTCGCAGCTGCTGTATTCGTCCGATTCGATCGCCGCCGTCGCGCAGAATTGCGGCTTCGACACCGCCGACGGCTTCGCCCGCGCCTTCCGCCAGTACTTCGGCCTGTCGCCGTCGCGCTGGCGCGATGAGCGGCGCGACATGGCCGCCGCCAGCAGCCAGGGGCCGGTGGCAGGCCAGAACGGGCCGGTGCGCATCGTCCGCCTGCCGACCGCGCGCGTGGCCTACACGCGCCACTTCGGCCCCTACGACGAGGACAGCGCGGCGCAATGGTCGCAGCTCGATACCTGGTGCCGCGAGCATGGGCTGCCGCCCTCGCCGCGCTACGGCATGGGGCTGGACGATCCCGATATCACCGCGCCGGAAAGGTGCCGTTACGACGTTTGCGTGGAAGTGCCTGACGGCTTTGTGGCGCCGGCCGGCATGCCGATCAAGACCATCGCTGGCGGCGCGTATGCGGTGCTGCGGTTCATCGGTCCGCGTGTGCTGAGCAAGGACGCCTGGCACCGGCTGCTGCGCGACGGCGTGCTGTATGGCCGCTACAAGGCCGCAGCCCTCCCCTGCTTCGAACGCTATGAACCGGATCGGCTCGACGCCTGCGTGGAGGCGCAGGATTGCGAGCTATGCCTGCCGCTCGAGCCGCAGAGGGATTTGTGATCAACCGGCCGACAGCATGGCCGACATGCCGATCAGCGTGGGATATTGTTCGGTGATGACGAAGGTGGGGATGTGCGACAGGTAGTCCGAGAAGCGGCCCTTCTGCTCGAAGCGCGCGCGGAAGCCGGAGCGTTCGAAGAACTCGCTCATCTGCGGCACGACGCGGCCGCCGATGTAGATGCCGCCCTTGGCGCCCAGCGTCAACGCGACGTTGCCTGCCACGGTGCCGAGCATGTCGCAGAAGGCGTCCAGCGTTTCCTCGCACACGGGGCACAGGCGATGCAGGCCGCGCTCCATGATCTGCGCGGTGTTCAGGTCCTGCGGTTCGACGCGGGCCCGTTCGGCCAGCGCGCGGTACACCAGCGCGATGCCGATGCCCGACACCAGCCGCTCGCTCGACACGTGCTCGTGGTAGCGGCGCGCATAGCGCAGGATATCGATCTCGCGTTCGTTCATCGGCGCGAAGGTGCTGTGGCCTCCCTCGCTGTCGATGGCGATCCAGCGGTCGCCGGCCGGCACCAGGCCGGATACGCCCAGTCCCGCGTCCGCGCCCACCAGGCCGATGGTGGCGCCGCTGCGCGCGACGCCGCCGCCGATCTGGCGCTTGTGGTCCGGCGCCAGGTAGGGCAAGGCGCTGGCCAGGGCGGTGAAGTCGTTCACCACCACCAGCGATTTCAAACTGAATTGCGAACACACCGCCTCGATCGAGAACGACCAGTGGTGATTGGTCATCGTCACCCAGTCGCCGTCGATGGGATTGGCGATGGCGATGCCGGCGAAACGCGCCTGGTAACCGCCCGCCGCCACCGTGGCCGTCTGCGACAGATAGGCCACCAGCGCCGCGCCCAGCGTCGGATAGGCCGCGCAATCGGTCACCCAGATCGCCTCGATGCGGTTGGGGGCCGTCTCCAGGCCAAAGCTGGCGCTGGTGCCGCCGATGTCGGCCAGCAGGCGCGGGCCGTTAGCGAGGTGCGAAAAAGCGTCGCGTTTCATGGTCTCTTCCTTGTTTTTGCCGGCGGCTTGATTATATGCCACACTGCTTATGAAAACGTTTTCAAGCGCCGTTTTCATTAAATACCGTACGCGGATGAAAGTCAATGCGGGATCGTGGATGGAATTGGCGGAAAGCCGCAAGATTTATGGTAATCTTCCGGCGAAAAGGTTTTCAGATAAGAACAGGACACACCTTGGCAGACACCCCCCACACCTCCGGCCCATCGACCCTGATGGATGTTGCACGCCAGGCGGGAGTATCGCCCAGCACCGTGTCGCGCATCCTCAACGGCACCGCCAAGGTGTCGGACGACAAGCGCCTGGCCGTGCTGGCCGCCATCGACAAGATGAACTTCGCGCCCAACCAGATGGCGCAGGGCCTGAAAAAAGGCCGCTCGATGACCATCGGCATCGTGGTGCAGGACATCTCCTCCCCCTTCTTCGACGAAACGCTGCGCGGCGTCGACGACGGCTTGAAAGGCACCGGCTACGCCTCGGTGATCGTCAGCGGCCACTGGAACGCGGAAGAGGAAGCGGACCGCATGCGCCTGCTGCTGGCGCGCAAGGTCGACGGCATCATCCTGCTGTCGGGGCGCATGTCGGACCAGGCCGTGCTGGGCTTTTCCAGCCAGCGCCCCATCGTCTCCACCGGCCGCGCGCTGCAGACCCGCAGCGCCCTGGGCTTCAAGCTGGACAACGAATCGGGCGCCTACCTGGCGGTCCACCACCTGATCGAGCTGGGCCACCGCAAGATCGCCTTCATCTCCGGTCCGGCCAACAACATCGACGCCGCCGAGCGCCTGGCCGGCTACACCCGCGCGCTGAGCGAGGCCAACATCGAGCTGGATGCCAAGCTGATCGTCGAGGGCAACTACCACGAGTCCAGCGGCATGCTGGCCATGAACCGCCTGTTCGACACGCACCAGCAATTTACCGCCGTCTTCGCCGCCAACGACCTGAGCGCGTATGGCGCGCGGCTGGCGCTGTACCGCAAGGGCATCCGCGTGCCGGACGACATCTCGCTGGTCGGCTTCGATGATTTGCCCGGATCCTCATATACCACGCCGCCTCTAACGACTATACGCCAGCCCTTGTATGACATCGGCCGCATCGCCACCCAGGCGCTGCTGCGCATCATCAACGGCGAGGAAGCACGGGGCGAAGTGCCGCCGCTGGAGCTGATCGTGCGCGAAACCACGCGGCGCGTACGCTGACCGCAGTAGCCACACGGAAAACTGGTGTTTTCTGCAGCGAAGCCCCAACCGCTTTACAATGACGGACGTTTCGGCAAGAATCACCTCGATCTTTTAACATCGTCAAACCAACAAAAGGAAGAACAATGGAACATACCCTGCCACCACTGCCCTATGCAATCGACGCCCTGGCGCCGCACATCTCGCAAGAAACGCTGGAATACCACTACGGCAAGCATCACCAAACGTATGTGACCAACCTGAACAACCTGATCAAGGGTACCGAGTTCGAGAACCTGTCCCTGGAAGAGATCGTCAAGAAATCGTCCGGCGGCATCTTCAACAACTCCGCCCAGGTATGGAACCACACCTTCTACTGGAACGGCCTGACCCCGACCGGCAAAGGCGCACCAGACGGCGCGCTGGCCGACGCGATCAACGCCAAGTGGGGTTCGTTCGACAAGTTCAAGGAAGAGTTCACCAAGTCGTGCGTCGGCAACTTCGGTTCGAGCTGGACCTGGCTGGTGAAAAAGGCTGACGGTACGCTGGACATCGTCAACACTTCCAACGCCGCCACCCCGCTGACCACCGACGCCAAAGCGCTGCTGACCTGCGACCTGTGGGAGCACGCCTACTACATCGACTACCGCAACGTACGTCCTAAGTATGTAGAGACCTTCTTCAAGCTGGCCAACTGGGACTTCGCAGCCGCGAACTTCGCTTAAGCGATCCGAGTAGCCACTCCGCGTAACGTTGGGGGTCAGTTCCGGCATCGTGCCACGCGTGGCACGATGCCGGAACTGACCCCCAACGTTTTTTATTGTAGCTGCAGGGTTTTGACGGTTTTGAAGTCGCTCTTCTCGCCGGCGCCGGAGGCGCTGTTGTGGCTCTCCTTGCGGATAGCGACCAGCCGGTTGCCGGCCAGCGCGTAGACGCTGGACTCTTCATTCTTGGCCTCGAAGGTGACCACGATGAAGGCGCGGCCGTAGACGCTCTGCGTGACGCGGCTGGCCAGCGGCGTGCCGTCGGCCGCGATCCATATGTGCAGGCGGCCGTCGAATTCCTTGACGTATTTGCGATCGCGGTCGGCCAGCGCATCGATGCCCTGCGCGAAGCTCAGCATGCGCGCCGGCTTGCCCTGGTAGACGTCGGCCTTCTCGGCCAGGAAGCTGGTCTTCTCCAGCATGTGCGACAGACTGCTGGCCGCCGAGATCATCGGCCGCAGGTCGGTCGGGCTGAATTCGCGGGCGGCGTTCAAGGTCGGCGTCTTGGCGTTGGGATTGCGCGCCACGTTCATGGCCTCGGCATCGAGCTTGGCCAGCATCTCGCGGCTGTAGCTGAGCTGCATGCCGCGCTGGGTGTCCTCGATGGCGACGACAGCCTGGCCGCTGGTTTCATCGGCATCCTTGCCTTCGCCGTTGCGGCGCCATACGCTCGAATCGAGCGAGGCCTTCAACGGCACCGGTTCCTGCAAGCGCTCCAGCGCCGCCTTCAGGTCGGCCAGGCCGTCGGCGCGGGCGGTGCCGGCCAGCGCCAGCGCCGGGATCAACATCAGGTGTGACAAACGCATACGTTCCTCTTTCTCAAGCGTGGCGCAGGCGGCCCGCGGTCATCGTAACGGTTCTGCCGCAGCGCGCGGCGATCGACAGATCGTGGGTGACCATCACCAGCGTCGAACCGCGCTCGCGATTGAGCGCGAACATCAATTCGATCACCGCCGCGCCGGTGGCGGCATCGAGCGCGCCGGTCGGTTCGTCGGCCAGCAGCAGCGGCGGCTCGCAGACAAAGGCGCGCGCCAGCGCCACCCGCTGCTGCTCGCCGCCGGACATGTACTTGGGATAGTGGCGCAAGCGGGCCGACAAGCCTACCCGCTCCAGCATCGCCGCAGCCTTCTCGCTGGCCTGCCCTTCGCCGCGCAGCTCCAGCGGCAGCATGACATTCTCCAGCGCCGTCAGATGCGGCAGCAGCTGGAACGACTGGAACACAAAGCCCACGTTCTGCTGCCGGAACACGGCGCGGCCATCCTCGGTGAGCTGGAAGATGTCGGTGTTCTCCAGCTCCACCGTGCCGCTGGTCGGCAGGTCCAGCCCCGCCAGTATGCCCAGCAGCGTCGACTTGCCGGAGCCGGAAGCGCCGACGATGGCCAGCGTCTCGCCGGCTTGCACCGTCAGGTCGACGTCATGCAGGATGGTCAGCTCGCCGGTGGCGTCGGCCACCCGCTTGCACAGGTTTTTTACAGCAATCGCGGGCCGCAGCAGGCTGGCGGCGAGATTCATATTGGTCATTGCTACTCCTAAGTTTCCCGAAGACTGAGTAAAGGCGGCTGGTTCAACACGCCGCGCAGACCCGCCCAGCCGCCGAACAGCGCGCACAGCGCACCGGCGGCCAGGCCGGCTATCCACAACAGCGGCGACCATTGCCATTCCAGGTGAAAGCTGAAGCGCGCCAGCGCCCAGCTGGCGGCCGTTGCGCCGCCCGCCGCCAGCAAGCCCGCCAGGGCGCCGGTCAGCAGATGTTCTATCCATTGGGCCTGCGACAGCTGCCTGCGCGTGGCGCCCAGTGCGCGCAGCAGGGCCGCCTGGCGCTTGCGCGCATCCAGCGATCCCGCCATCGCAGCGTACAGTACCAGCAATCCCGATATCAGCGTGAACCCGAACAGGAATTCCACCGCCGCGCTGACCTGCGCCAGCGTATCCTGCATGCGCTGGATGAAGGCGCTGATGTCGAATACGCTCAGGTTCGGATAGTCGCGCGCCAGCAGGTAGGCGAAGCGCCGGTCGTTGGCCGGCACGTGCGCCGTCGTCGCCAGCGTCATCGGCATGCCGGCCATCAGCTTGGGCGCCACCTCGAACGCGGCGCCCACCTGGTGCGAGCGCCAATCGATCTTGCGCAGGCTGGTGGCCTTGACCTGCAGCGTTTCGCCGGCCACGTCGAAGCTCAGGGTGTCGCCCAGTTTGACGCCGAGGATTTCGGCGATCCCTCTATCAACCGAGACCTCCGCCGCGCCGCCGTCGTACCAACGTCCGGCGGTGATGGTGTTGGGCGCCCGCAGCTGGTCGGCCTGCTCGATTTCGAGTTCGCGCTCGATCATTTCCTTCGCGCGCGGATCGTCCGATTTGGCGGGCTTGCCGTTAATGCCGATCAGCCGTCCACGGCTCAGCACATGCATCTGCGGCTGGCCGTATTTTTTCAGGCGCGCCGCCAGCTCCTGCTGCTGGTCCGGCTGGATGTTGATGATGTAGTGATTCGGCGCGCCGTCCGGCGTGGCTTGATGCCAGGCCGCCAGCAGGTCGCCGCGCACCACCGTCAGCAGCAGCAAGGCGGTCAGGCCCAGCGCCAGCGCGACGATCTGCGTCACGCTGGCTGCCGGGCGGCGGCGCATGTCGGTGATGGCGAAGCGCCAGGCGGGATGATTGAACAGGCGACGCAGCCGCGCAAGCGACCCGACGCCCAGCCATGCCACCAGGCCAAACACACCTCCACACAGCGCGAAGCCGACCGCCGCCATCAGGCCGAGCATCACATCCTCGGTCTGCCACACCAGCAAGGCGGTGAAGGCGGCGGCGCCCAGCGCATAGGCTGCGACGGTGCGCGCCTGCGGCGCTTCCTGCTCGCGGCGCAGCAATCGCACCTGCGACACATTGCGCAGCTGGAGCAGCGGCGGCAGCGCGAAGCCAAGCAGCAGCACCAGTCCCGCCGCCAGTCCCTGCAGCGCCGGTTGCCAGCCGGGCGGCGGCAGGTCGGCGTCGACCAGCTTGCCCAGCCATTCCAACAGCACGAAGTGGCAGCAAAATCCCAGCAGCACGCCGGCCACGCTGCCGGCCACGCCCAGCAGCAGGAACTCCAACAAATACATGCGCGTCTGTTGCGACTGCGTCTGGCCCAGGCAGCGCAGCACGGCGCAGGCGTCGAGGTGGCGCTGCATGAAGCGGCCGGCCGCCATCGCCACCGCGATCCCGGCCAGCAGCGCGGACAACAAGCTAACCAGCGACAGGAACTGCCGCACCTGATCCTGCATGGACTGGCTATCCTTGCCCATCGACGCCAGCGAACTGATTTCGATGCCCAGCTTGGGCGTGGCGGCGATGTGCGCCGTGAGCCATTGTTCGAAGCCTGCCACCTGCGCCGGTTCGCCCGCCAGCAGCAGGCGGTAGGTGGCGATGGCATGCTGTTGCAGCAGCTTGGTGGACATCAGGTCGGCGCTGGAGATCATGGCGCGCGGCGCCAGCGTCAGGAAGGATGCGGCGGCATCGGGCTCGGAGGCGATCACCCCGGCCACCGTCAGGCTGCGGTCGCCGATGCGCAGCATGGAGCCGGCGTGCAGGTTCAGCGCCGCCGCCAGCGTCGCGTCCACCCACACGGTGCCCGGCGCGGGCATGGCCGTGGCGACGGCGTCCGGCTGGCCGTCGCGGCGCAGCTTCAGGTGGCCGCGCAAGGGGTAGGCATCGCTGACGCTTTTCAACGCCACCAGCATCGATATGCCCTGCTCGTCCCGGCCGACGACGGCCATGTTCAGCATGGCGACCGTGTCGGCGCTGCGCAGGCCGCGCCGCTGCGCTTCGGCGCGTACGTCGGCCGGCAAGGGTTGGTCGGAAGCCAGCACCAGGTCGGCGGCCAGCACCTGGTTGGCGTTGCGCGCGATGCCGGCGCCCATGCGCGCGGTGAAGAAGTTCACCGACGACAGCGCCGCCACCGACAGCATCAGCGCCGCCAGCAAGAACCGCAACTCGCCCGCGCGCCAGTCGCGCAACAACATGGAAACCGATAGTCTGAACATCGCGCCGCGTCCGATATAAAAAGGGCAGCATGCCCAAACCTGGCCCGGCAAGCCGCCGGAATGCGACGAAACGCCAGCAGCGGCGACGATTTGCAGGAATCGACGACTGGATTGCACAGCAAAATTTCACCGGCATGCCTATAATCCCCGACGCCCCCTTCCCTCCTGGAGTCTGCACAACATGAGCTACCTCGCATCGCCGCAACGCTACGACGCCATGCAATACCGCAGCTGCGGCCGCAGCGGCCTGAAACTGCCGCTGATGTCCCTCGGCCTGTGGCACAACTTCGGCGACGCCAATCCGCTCGCCTCGCAGCGCGACATGCTGCGCACCGCCTTCGACCTGGGCATCACGCACTTCGACCTGGCCAACAACTACGGCCCGCCCTACGGTTCCGCCGAAACCAATTTCGGCCACGTGTTCAAGGAAGACTTCAAACCCTACCGCGATGAGCTGGTCATCTCCACCAAGGCCGGCTGGGACATGTGGCCCGGCCCATACGGCCAGGGCGGCGGTTCGCGCAAATACGTGCTGGCCAGCCTGGATCAGAGCCTGCAGCGCATGGGCCTCGACTACGTCGACATCTTCTACTCGCACCGCTTCGACCCGGACACCCCGTTGGAGGAGACCATGGGCGCGCTGGCCCACGCGGTCCAGCAGGGCAAGGCGCTGTATGTCGGCGTGTCGTCCTATTCGGCGGAGAAGACCGCCGAGGCGGCGCGCCTGCTGGCCGAATGGAAAGTGCCGTGCCTGATCCACCAGCCGTCCTACAATATGCTGAACCGCTGGATCGAGGAAGACCTGCTCGACACGCTGGCCGCGCAGGGCATGGGCTGCATCACCTTCACCGCGCTGGCGCAGGGCATCCTGAGCGACAAATACCTGAACGGGATTCCGGAAGATTCACGCGTGAATCGTCCCGGCGGCGGCTCCTTGCAGAAGGCGCACCTGAACGAAGAAAACCTCGACCGCGTGCGCGGCCTGAACGAGATCGCCAAGACGCGCGGCCAGACGCTGGCCCAGATGGCGCTGGCCTGGGTGCTGCGCGATGCGCGCGTCACGTCCACGCTGATCGGCGCCAGCAGCAGCGCGCAGATCCGCGAGAATGTGGCGGCCTTGCAGAACCTGGCCTTCAGCGCCAGGGAGCTGGCGGACATCGATGCACTGGCCAAGGAAGGAGCCATCAATCTGTGGGCCGGATCGTCCAGCCATAAGTAAGGCCAGCTAATTGGTCCGCGACCAGTCGCGCCGCTCCGGGCGTTCGTCCGGAGCATCGTCGCGGAAGGCGCCGTCCACCACCGGTATCGTCTCGATGTGATCGAAGCCGATGTCCCTATCCGCCCGCAGCGACTCTATCTCCACGCCGGCGCGCTCGCCGGTGCCTTCGGCGTCGGTATCGCTATCGAGGCCGATGTCCGGTTCGCCGGGGACATCGCTGCCGCTGTCGGAATTGTCGCTGGGGCCCAGCGCCCGCGTTCCATGGCCGCGCCCCAGTGTGCGGTCGGTGCCTACCGGTATGTTGTCCGGGTCCAAGGTACTGTCAGACATGATCTGCCCTCCCTATGAAAACCCCTATTTGACCACCGCCGCCGTGGCCGTTCCGTGCGCGACCACGCATAAAGGCTATCGTGCCGATAGGAATTTTTTACTTTACAAGTGTACTATTCATCTCTATAGTTAACTCATACCGCAGCCCACCCAAGGAGAAGCACCATGAGTATCACGACTAAGAACCTGATCGCCGCCGCCGCCACCGTGGCCTTTGCTATCGCCGCCACGGCCACCACCGTCACCAGTGCGTTTGCGCAGACTACCGCGCCGGCTGCGGCCACCTCGGCCAACACCACCGCCGCCACCACGGCCGCGCAAACCGCCGTCGCCAACGGCGCGCTGGCCACCGCCACCAAAGCCCAAGCAGTTGGCCTGACCCGCGCCCAAGTGCAGGCCGAGTTCCTCGAAGCGCGCAAGAACGGCACGCTGATCGAGACCGAAGCCGACATGGATGTCGCCCAGACCAAGAAGCACACCGTCAAGTAATCGGAACCTTCATTGGAACCAAACGCCATGAAATCGCCACGCGCCGTCCAGTCCTTCGCCCTCGCAGCCTGCGTGCTGGCGGTGCTGGCCGGTTGCGCCGACATGGGCAAGATCAAGCCGCAGGCGGTGGCGCTGAAACCGGCCGAACTCAATCCCGGTCTAGCCATCGCCAGCGCCAGCGCCACCGCGGCCTGGCCCGAGCAGCAATGGTGGGAAGCGCTGCATGACCGGCAGCTGAACAATCTGGTAGCCGCCGCGCTGGCCGACAACCCGACGCTGCGCGCCACCCAGGCGCGCGTGCGCCAGGCCGAGTCGCTGGCCGGCATCGCCAAGGCCGGCACGCTGCCGCAGGTGAGCGCCTCCGCCAGTGCCGACCGTGAACTGTATTCCGCGCACAGCACCGTGCCCGCTCCCTTGGCCGGCAACTACGCCTGGAAGAACACGGCCGCGCTGTCCGGCACCTACGACCTCGATCTGTGGGGCCGCAACCGCGATGCGCTGGCCGCCGCGCTGGACGAGGTGCACATGGCGTCGGCCGAATCGCAGATGGCGCGGCTGACGCTGGAATCGGCCATCGTGCGCAGCTACATCCAGCTGTCGCTGGAATACTCGCTGCAGGACAGCGTGGCGCAGAACCTGGCGCAGCGCCAGCGCATCCTGGACATCACGCGCAAGCGCCAGGCCGCGGGGCTGGCCAGCGAGATCGACGTCGCGAGCATAGAAACCACGCTGCCGGCCGGACGCCGCGAGCATGAGCAGATCGGCGTATCGATCGCCCTGCTGCGCAACCAGCTGGCGGCACTGATCGGCAAAGGACCGGGCGACGGCGATGCGATCGCCCGGCCGATGCTGGCCCTCGACGCCGGCCATGGCGGAGCGGTGCCCGCCTCGCTGCCGGCGGAACTGGTCGGCCACCGGCCCGACATCGCGGCCCAGCGCTGGCGGATGGAAGCGGCGACCGCCCGCATCGCCGGCGCCAAGGCCGATTTTTACCCGAACATCAACCTGGCGGCGTTTGTCGGCGTCCAGTCGCTGGGGTTCACGCATTTTTTGGACAGTAATTCGGCGATGCGCGGCGTGACGCCGGCCATCAGCCTGCCGATCTTCGAAGGCGGCCGCTTGCGCAGTCAGCTCGGCAACCAGACCGCGCTCTACGACGGCGCGGTCGAGCAGTACAACGCCACCGTGGTGCAGGCGATGGCCGACGTGGCCAACGCGGTGGTGCGCATCGCTTCGGTCAGGCAGCAGGACCAGCTGGCGCGGCGCGCCCTGGCCTCGGCCCGCCGCCAGCAGGCGCTGGCGGAGCGCGCCTACCGCGCCGGCATGACCGACGCGCTGAACGTGATCAATGCGCAGCTGACCTTATTGAACGAGGAACAGCAGATGGCGCAAGTGGCTAGCAAACAACTAGATAACTACACATTGTTGATGACCGCGCTGGGTGGCGGCATAAAACTGGAATTGCCATGATGCTTAGATAGTACAATCAAAGCCTTTGAAAAACAGTGTGAGGAGCAGGCAATGAGCAGTTTTGAAGCGACTAAAAAACGCCTGAAAAACATCCATGCCCGAATGCCGGAGTTCCCCGAGGATTTGATGCGCGTGCTGCGCATGACTTACCACATCCAAAAAAGGATGAAAGACCTGAGCAACGCGGCGCTGCGCAAATATGAGCTGGTTGACGCCAGTTACATGGTGCTGGCCGTGCTGTACGGCTCGGACGACGAGACATCGACGGCATCCACGCTGGGCGAGGCCTGCATGGAAAAGCCGGCCAACCTGACGCGCGTATGCAACGACCTGGAGTCGCAAGGCCTGATTTCGCGCGGCAACCGCCCCGGCGACCGCCGCTGCGTGATGATCACGCTGACCGACGCCGGCCGCGATCTGGCCGCCAAAGTGCTGCCGGAAGTCTGGGCGACCACCACCCGCGCCTACGACGGCTACAGCCCTGAAGAAGTTAAAGTACTTGAAGCGCTGCTCAAACGGCAGCTGGATAATCTCGAAGCACTCACATAGCCTGAACTGACGCCATGAACCCTCCCCTAGCCGCCACTCCCCAACAGGACCCCAGCGCGGCAAAGGGAACATTGCGCTGGCTGGCGGCGCAAACCGCCGACTGGTTCAACACCGAAGGCGAGCGCTGGATGTTCGTCGCCAAGACCATGCTGGCGTCCTTCTCCGCGCTGTGGCTGGCCTTCCGCCTCGGCCTCGACGCCCCCTACACCGCACTCGCCACCACCGTGATCCTGGCCCTGCCCAGCAGCGGCATGGTGCTGGAAAAGGCTTTCTACCGTTTTCTCGGCACGCTGGTCGGCTGCTCGGCCTCGCTGCTGCTGGTGGCGCTGTTCCCGCAATCGCCGCCGCTGCTGTTGCTCGGCGTGGCGGTCTGGATCGCCCTGTGCACCGGCGGCGCCGCCATGCACCGCAACCAGCAATCGTACAGCTTCGTCCTGGCCGGCTACACCGCCTGCATGATCGCCGTCCCCGCCATCGACGCGCCGGACCGCGTGTTCACGCTGGCCGTCACGCGCGTGACCGAGGTCGGACTGGGCATCATCTGCGCCGCCGTGGTGCACGACGTGGTCTTCCCGCGCCGCCATTCGCGCGCCGTGATGCGCACCGTGCAGGCGCGCTACGCCAGCTTCATCACCTTCTGCACCCAGGTGCTGGAGCAGCGGTTGACGCCGGCCGAGACGGAACTCAACCACCTGAAGTTCGCCGCCGACATCGCAGCGCTGGAATCAGGTCGCGCCGCCGCCTTCTTCGAGGCCGACCATCCGCGCTCGCACACGCGCCAGCTGCATGCCTTCAATGCCGCCTTCATGACGGTGCTGACCACCTTCTACACGCTGCATCGCCTGATCCACCGCCTGCGCGGCGCGGCGCCGGCGCATGCGCGGCCGGTGCTGGAACTGGTGGAGCCGATGCACGCGCACCTGGCGCAAGCCATGGGCGACGAGCTGACGCCGCAGCGCATGGCGCGGATGCGCGCCGGCCTGGCCAGCGACATCGCCGCCGCCCGCGCCCAGCTGGCGGCGGCGGTCGAACGCGCGCAACAGATCGACTTCGACACGGCGGTGGAACTGCTGGAACGCTATGTGCGCGACATGGAAGGCTTCGCCGGCTTGTATCTCGGCCTGGCGCAGGAGAAGCGGCAACAGGTCAGCGATCCCGGCGCCTACACGCCGAAGACGCCGCCGGCCATCATCGTCGCCAGCGGCTTCCGCGCCGGCGTCACGCTGCTGCTGACGGCCGGCGTGTGGTACTGGCTGGCGTGGCCCTTTCTCGGCAACGCCATTTTGATGGCGACCATCTTCTGCGCGCTGGCCTCGTCGTCGCCGCGGCCGACGGCCATGGTGCGGCAGGTGCTGATCGGCTTCCTGCTCGCCACGCCGCTGGCCTTCGCCACCGAATTCTTCCTGGTCGCCCGCGCCAACGACTTCCCGACGCTGATCATCGCCGCGCTGCCCATCTTCGTGCTGGGCAGTTATCTGATGACCAGCCCGCGCTGGGCCGGCGTGGGCATCGGCATCTGCATGTTCTGCGCCACGCTGGTGGTGCCGACCAACTTGATGCACTACGACGTCGAGAGCTTCATCAGCAGCGAACTGTCGCTGACGATGGGCGTGGCGGTGGCTTACCTGATGTTCAAGGTGGTGCTGCCGGAGCACACCATGGGCCAGAAGGACCACGTGGCCGCCGCGCTGTGGCGCGAGGCGCAAGGCGCTTGCACTGCGTCGATATACCGGCTGAAGCGGCGCTTCGACAATCGCGTGCGCGACCTGCTCAGCCAACTGAACGCCGCCTCCGGCCCGGCGCCCAACGACGCCGCGCGCGCCGTGGTGCGCCAGGGCCTGACCTTGCTGGAACTGGGCCACGCCGTGATCGAGCTGCGCCAGCTGATCGCCAGCTCGCAGCCAGGCCCGGTGCCGGTGGCGCTGAAGCTGGTGGTGCGCCAGCTGGCCGCCTACCTGCGGGCGCCGGCGCGCGCCAGCGGCGAGACGGCGCTGCAATCGATACTCGATGCCGGCGCCAGCGTGCGCGCCGCCCTGCCCTCCGCCACGCCGGAACGCCAGCTGCGCCTGCACACCGCGCTGACCGACCTGCATTCCATTTACACGTCCCTGCTGGACCAGATCACTACAGGAGAAGCCGGCCATGCCGCGTGAGATCGATTTTTTCGGCGTACTGCTGCCCGGCGTGCTGCCGCTGTTCCTCGTCAGCCTGGTGCTGCAAGTGGCGCTCGACAGCGCCCTGAGCCACCTCGGCGCCTACCGCCGCAGCTGGCATCCGGCGCTGGTCCGACTGTGCCTGTTCGTCTGCATCTTCAGCGCCCTGCTGGTCACGCTGTACAAATAAACTCAATTCAATCAGAAAGCCCGCCGTGAGTGCCTCCAAAATCTTCCGCTTTTTCCTGACCATGCTGTTGCTGGCGGCCGCCCTGTGGATGGGACGTTCGGCCTGGGACCACTACATGGAGTCCGCCTGGACCCGCGACGGCCGCATCAAGGCCGACGTGGTCACCATCAGCGCCGACGTCGCCGGCACCGTCACCGAGGTGATGGTGCGCGATAACCAGCTGGTCAAGCAGGGCGAGGTGCTGTTCGTGGTCGACAAGGCGCGCTATCAGAGCGCGCTGGTGCAGGCCAACGCCGTGCTGGCGTCGCAGCAGGTGGAGAAGGGCCGGCGCGGCAAGGAGGCCAATCGCCGCGCGGGGCTGGACAATTCCATCATCTCGGCCGAGAGCAAGGAGACGGCGGAATTCGCGGTCGGCACGGCGGCGGCGCAGTACCAGGCCGCGCTGGCGGCGCGCAACCTGGCGGCGCTGAACCTGGAACGCACGGTGGTGCGCGCGCCCGTCACCGGCTACGTCACCAACCTGAACGTGCACGCGGGCGATTTCGCCGCCGTCGGCGCGGCCAAGCTGGCGATGATCAACAGCGCCTCGTTCTACGTGGTCGGCTATTTCGAGGAGACCAAGCTGCCGCTGCTGAAGGTGAACGACGCCGTCGAAGTCCATCTGATGAGCGGCGCGGCCCAGCTGCAAGGACATATCGAGAGCATCGCCCACGGCATCACCGACCGCGACGCCAACACCGGCCGCGAATTACTGGCCGACGTCAACCCGACTTTCAATTGGGTGCGGCTGGCGCAGCGGGTGCCGGTGCGCATCCACATCGACCAGCAGCCGAAAGGGTTGGAGCTGGTGGCCGGCACCACCTGCACGGTGGTGATCCGCGGCTAAGGATTACTAGCGCGCGCCGGCGGCATCGATGATGGCGCCGCTGACGTAGGACGATTGTGGGCTGAGCAGCCACAAGATCGTCTCGGCGATTTCCTCCGGCTGGCCGCCGCGCAGCATCGGCACGTTGGCCTCCAGCCGCGCCACGCGGCCAGGGTCGCCGCCGCTGGCGTGGATGTCGGTATAAATCATGCCCGGGCGGACGCAGTTCACGCGGATGCCCTCGGCCGCCACTTCCTTCGACAGGCCGAGCGTCATCACGTCGATCGCGCCTTTGGACGAGGCGTAGTCGATGTAGACGTTCGGCGCGCCATGCCGGGCCGCGCCGGACGACAGGTTGACGATGGCGCCACCCTGCCCGCCGTCGGCGGTCGACATGCGCTTGACCGCCTCTTTGCAGCACAGGAAGTAGCTGATCACATTGGTGCTGAACACGCGCTGCAGGCGCTCCACCGACATCTCGGTCAGGCGGCACTGCTGCTCCAGTATGCCGACGTTGTTGACCAGCGCCGTCAGCGGACCCAGTTCCTCGTCGATGGTCTCGAACAGGCGCTGCACGTCGGCCTCCACGCTGACGTCGGCCTGCACGGCGATCGCCTCGCCGCCCTCGGCGACGATCTGCGCGCGCAACTGCGCGGCCGCCTGCGCGTCGCGCAGGTAGTTGATGCACACCGCATAACCACGGCGGCTCGCCATCAGCGCCGTCGCCGCGCCTATGCCCCGGCTGCTGCCGGTGACCAGTATCACTTGTTTCATCGGATGCCTTATCACAGAAAAAAGCCCGCTGCTGCGGGCTGGGGTCATGCTTATTTTTTCATGCTTATTTTTCCGGGCTGACGTGGGTCAGCGCGTAACCTACGTGCTCCCACCAATGCTCGCGCGAATGCACGGTGCGCAGGCACTTCTTGTCGAGCTCCCCCTTGAAGACGGGATCGGCGCACTGCTTGGTCATCAGCGCGTTGCGCTGGTTCTCGGCATTGCTCAAGGCGATCAGCAGCCAGACGATGAAGCCCAGCGCCAGCATCGCCAGGGTCCATGCCACGTGGTTGATGTAGGCCCATTCGAACAGGGTTTCGATGACCGGCGAGGACTCCTTGTAGATCTTCATGACCTCACCTTCGGCCGCCTTGCGTTCATCGCTGATTTCTTTCATAGCTTTCCTTACTTCTTAGTGGCGCGTTCCTGTGCCGACTTGGCAACCAGGTTGTCCATCACCGCAAACATGGCGGCGTGCGCCTCGGGAACCGTCGCCAGGCCGTGGCCGGCGATGGCTGGCGAGGTCGTATAGTGGCCATTGATCACCAGGGCCGGTGCGCTGTCGAGTTTATACTGGTTTGCCAGTTGCACGCCACGTTTCATCTTCGTTTGGACCGCGAACGAGTTGAAAAATTCCTGGTATTTGGCCTTGTCGACGCCATTCTTGACGACGAAGTCCAGGATGGACTGGTCGGTGTTGAGGCGGTTGTGCTCGACGTGCACGGCGTGGAAGAACTTCTCGTGCAAGCCGTTGCCCAGCGCGTTCATCGCTTCCAGCGTGAAGAAGGCCTTGGCTTGCGCGTCCTCGCCCAGGTGCATGCGGCGGAACACGATCTTGTCGCCCTGTTTCTTGACCCAGTCCGCCAGTGGCGCCTCGAGCGCGTTGCAATGTGGGCAGTGGTACATGAACACTTCCAGCACTTCGACCTTCTTGCCGGTCTCCGGACGGGTGGTCGCGTCGAGCGTGGTGAAATCGACGCCGTTCTTGAATTCGGCGGCGTGGGCGCCGGCAGCGAAGGCCATGAAGGCAGCGGTGGCAATCAGGGGGCGCAGCAAGTTCAGGAAACGCATAACTGTCCTTCAACAAGGTAAATGGCAAACGCCGCGAGATTACCACCTTTTCCGCGATGTGCAAATGACGGCGGCGTTAAGCTTCAGGGCCGGCGCCGGCGCGCCGTCTCCAGCCGTTCGCACAGCGCGGCGACGCCGTCGGCGATGCGCGGCGTGGCGCGCACCAGCTGTTCGCCGTCCAGCGTGAACAGGTTGCCCCGCTGGACCGCCAGCATGCCCTTGTACTGTTTCCAGATGTTGATGCCGGATTCGGCGTCGTGCTGGTCGCCGCCGAAGATCGCTTCCGGGTTCTCCTGCAACACCGCCTCGGTGCTGACGGTGGGCGCCGGCAGCTTGAGCGCGGCGAACACGTTCTGGCCGCCGCAGACGCGGATCGCATCGCTGACGATGTGCTCACCGCTGAGCGTGAAGATGGGTTTTTCCCATATCTGGTAGAACACCCGCACCGTCGGCCGTTGCGCGTAGCTGGCCGTCAGTTTGGCGATCCGCTGCCGATAGTCCTGCGCCGCCTTGTGGGCGGCGGCCTCGGTGCCCATCAGCTGGCCCAGGCGGGTCAGGCTGGTGGCCACTTCGTCCAGCTTTTGCGGATCGCTGTAGAAGATCGGGATGCCCAGGCTTTTCAGCTGCTCCAGCTGGCGCGCGGTGTTCCCGCTCTTCCAGACCACCAGCAGGTCCGGACGCAGCGCCAGCACGTGCTCCATGTCGATGGTGGCGTTGCTGCCGACCTGCGGGATGCGCTTGGCCGCTTCGGGGTAGTCGCTGTAGTTCATCACGCCGACCACGCGCTCGCCGCCGCCGGCCGCGAACAGCAGCTCGGTGATGTGCGGCGCCATCGAGATGATGCGCTGCGCCGGCTTGGCGACGGCGACGCTGTTGCCGGCGTCGTCCTGCACGGTGATGGCGGCCTGCGCGCACAGCGGCGCGCAAGCCAGCGCCAGCACCAGCACCAGCACGGTGCAGCGGATGGACGTGGTCACCGCGCGCATCAGAACTCGTAGCGGGCCGAGAGTTTCAGCTGGCGGCCGTCGGCGGTGTAGATGCCGTACTTGCAGCCGTAGGCTTCCGAGAAGTAGCGCTTGTCGGCCAGGTTCTGGCCCGATACGGCGAACTCCCAGCGGCCCAGCTTGCGGGCGTAGCGCGCGTCGAGCGTGGTGTAGGACGGGATCTGGGCCGAGCAGTCGTTGCTGAAGTCCCCGCCGTAACGCTGGCTGTCCACCCACTGCGCGCCGACATCGGCGGTGTGGCCGTTGGCCGGGGTCCAGCTCAGGCGCGCGGTCAGCGTGTTCTTCGGCACCAGCACCATCTGCTTGCCGTTGTTGGCGCCTTCGGTGAACTTGGCGTCCACGTGCTGGTAGTGGGCGGTGAGGTTCCAGTCGGCGTTGATGCGCTGCTGGGCGTCGACTTCGAAGCCTTCGCGGCGGGTCGGCGCCAGGTTGGTGTTGGCGCCATAGCCGAGGTTAAGGGTCGGATCGAAGAAGATCTCGTTGGTCAGGTTGTGGCGGAATACGCGGCCGGTGATTTTCTGCGCGGCGGTGCCGTAGCTGACGCCCAGCTCCAGGTCATGCGACTGCTGCGGCACCAGCAGCACCTTGTTGGTGTCGACGGTGTAGCCGTTTTCATCGGCGTTGGCGACGCGGTAGCTTTGGCCCGTCTTGCTGTAGACGGTCAGGTGCGCGACCGGCATGTAGCTCGCCTGCAGTTCCCAGGCGTTCAGGCCTTGCGCCAATTTGTAGGCGTTGGGGCCATAGGTGTTGAGCCGATCGTTGAAATCCTTGTTGAAGATTTCGCGGCGCACGCCGGCCGATACGCGGCCTTCATGGGCGGCGTCGAAACGCAGCTCGTCGCGGACGTACAGCGCCTTCGAGTGCTGGGTGGCGTCGGCCGCCGAGGACAGCTTGGTGTCGCTGGCGGCGCGGTTCCATACGGTCCAGTCGAAGCCTGCCACCATCTCGTTCAGCAGGCCGCCGATCTCGCCCAGGCGGCGCACGCGCGGCGAGAACTGGGTCTGCTTGCTGTCGAGGGTGTAGGTCGACGGACCTTTGACGCTGACGTAAGTCGCGTCGGCCGTCTTCTTGCGGAACGACAGGTCTGCGGCCAGCTCGTAAGCGCCGATGCGGCGCTGGCCGAAGGCGGTGAAGCGGTCGCTATCGAGTTTGCCGCTGTCGTTCGGCGTGGTGGACTGGCGCGGATTGGCCTTGTATTGATCCTCCGCCAGCGCGCCGGCGAAGTGCATGTCCTGACGCGCGCCTTCGTAACGGAAGCCCACGCGGCCGGCGTTGTCGAACCATTGCGCGCCGCCGCTGAAGTGGGTCTGTTTGAATTCGTTGTTGTCGCGGTAGTTGTCGGTGCGCTGGGTGTCGAGCGTGGCGTCGGCGGCGAAGCCGTCCCAGGCCTGGAAACCGGAGACGCGCGCTTCGCCGGCGCGGAACTGGCCGCCCTCGACGAACACGCTGCCGCGACGGGTATTCTTGACCGGGCGCTTGGTGACGATGTTGATCACGCCGCCGGTGGCGCCGTCGCCGTACAAGACGCTGGCGCCGCCGCGCGTGATTTCGATGTGGTCCACGGTGTCGATCGGGATGGTCGACAGGATGGCGTTGCTCAGTTCATTTTCCGACAGGCGCACGCCATCGAGCACGATCACCATGTTCTGGGCGCTGTTGGTGCCGAAGCCGCGCAGGTCCAGGCTGAAGTCCGGGCTGCCGTCCAGGCTTTGGCGGCCGTACACGCCACCAACCTTGCGGATCGCCGTGTTGACGTCGTTGGCGCCGGCGCGCTGGATCTCTTCCGCCGTGATGACGACGGCGCCGATCGGCGTCAGCGCGGCATTGGCGTCGAAGCGCGAGCCGGTGATGACGACCGGTGCGAGCACCTCGGATATCTGGGCGGCGGCGGGAACGGCGGCGGCGAAGCACAGGGAGACGGCGGCGGCCAGCAGGCGCGGTTGGAAGGCGGAGGATTGCATGTCAGGTCATTTTCAAAAGAGACATCCGCCCGCGTCCCCGCAGGCTGGAAGTGTACGGAAGCCGCGCGGACGTAGTCACTGCGCGCTCCCCCCAGTCTGGCCGATATCCGGGCTGGCAAGGCTGAACGACGCCTCGCGTTACCGTTGCGGGGGCAGCACACCTTGGCCGTCGCGCCGTGGGCGCGGGCGGCCTTGTGTTTCCCGTTTAACTGCGCATGTGAGCACATGGGCAAGCACCAGAACCCCGGCATTATACGCGGGCGCCCCGGATCATTAACATTTTAGATAGGACCTATCTATATTTCGTGCATTGATCGCAACGGCGACGGTGCTTATAGTGAGGTCATACTCAAACCGGAGCTTTTCATGCATGCATTGCCCAGCTATTTCCTCTCCCACGGCGGCGGTCCGTGGCCGTTCATGATGGACCAGGTGGGCCATCTGTACGGCCAACTGGACGCCGCGCTGCGCGACATCCCGCGCCAGCTCGGCGTGACGCCGAAGGCGGTGCTGGTGATTACGGCGCATTGGGAGGAGCGCGATTTCACGTTGTCGTCGTCGGCCAAACCGCCGATGATCTACGACTACGGCGGCTTCCCGCCGCATACCTACGAGGTGCAATACAGCGCACCGGGTTCGCCGGAGCTGGCGGAGCAGGTCCGGCAGCTGCTCGAAGCGGGCGGCCATCCGGCGCGGCTGGACGCGCAGCGGGGCTACGACCACGGCACCTTCAGCGCCATGTATCCGATCTATCCGGATGCGCAGGTGCCGATCGTGCAGCTGTCGCTCAAGCGCGGCCTCGATCCGTTGACGCATCTGGAAGTGGGCCGTTTGCTGGCGCCCTTGCGCGAGCAGGGGGTGCTGATCGTCGGCAGCGGGCTCAGTTACCACAACCTGCGCGCCTTCAACGCGCAGGGCGCGGCGGCCTCGCACGCGTTCGACGGCTGGCTGCGCGCGACCATGGCGCTGCCGCCGCAGGAGCGCACGGCGCGCTTATTGGAATGGGAACAGGCGCCGGCCGCGCGCATGGCGCATCCGCGCGAGGAGCATCTGCTGCCGCTGATGGTGGCGCTGGGCGCGGCGGAGAACGACCAGGCGGCCGTGCCCTACCACGAGGAGGCGTTCATGGGAGCGCTGGCAGTCTCCAGCTTCCGTTTCGGCTAATCCGGGTTCAAGTACCGCGCTTGCCGTTGGCGTAGGCTGCGGCCTTGGCGGCGGCGATGGCGGCCTTCTCGGCGTTCTTGACGGCCATCTCGGCGTCGTGCACTTCCAGCCGGCCCTTGCGGCTGGCCGGGGTCTCCAGCGAGATGCGGCCCAGGATGCCGCTGCGGTAGTCGCCCAGGAAGGTGTGCGAGGCCTTCTCGAAATCGAGGTCGCCGCCCTTCTGGCGGAAGCCGCGCTTGGCCGCCACGCCCTCCACCACCGCGATGCCGTCGAAGCTCTCGATATCCTTGAAGCCGTAGCGCGCCACCAGCAGCTGCGGGTAGTACTTCAACATCTCGTCGGCCAGGAACACCGCCACTTCCTCTTCGATCAGCGCGTTCGAGCCGATCGCGTGGCTGGCGGCCAGCATCAGGCCGTCGCTCGGCAGCGCGATCTTCGGCCACAACATGCCCGGCGTGTCGACCAGGATGGTGTTCTTGTCCAGGTAGAGCTTCTGCTGCTGCTTGGTCACCGCCGGCTCGTCGCCGACCTTGGCCACTTTGCGCTTGAGCAGCGCGTTCATCAGGGTCGACTTGCCGACGTTGGGTATCCCCATGATCATGATGCGCAGCGGCTTGGTCGGCACGCCGCGGTGCGGCGCCAGCTGCTTGGCCAGTTCCGGCACGCGGGTGACGTCGGCCGGCTTCTTGGTGGTCATCGCGAACGCGGTCACGCCTTCCTGCGCGTTGTAATAGGCCACCCAGGCCGCCGTGGCGGCCGGATCGGCCAGGTCGATCTTGTTGAGGATCTTCAGGCACGGACGCTGGCGGAACTTGCGCAGCTCCTCCACCATCGGATTGGTGCTGGCCTCGGGCAGGCGCGCGTCGACCACCTCGATCACCAGATCGGTGTTCTCCATCTGCTCGGCCGCCTTTTTCTTGGCGGCGTTCATATGCCCTGGGTACCATTGTATCGACATGCTGTGACCTTCAAAATCGTTCTGACAATCCGCTATTTTACCTGCTGGCCCGACTGGACTTCGGATATCATGAGGCGCTTTTCCCTTTTTCTGATTATATAAACAATATTATTCTCCACCGGAGTGCTGAAGATGAGCATAGCTGCACCGTCCAACCCCAAGGAAATCACCGTTCGCGGCATCATCCTGGGCATCCTGATCACGCTGGTCTTCACGGCGGCTCAGGTCTACCTGGGGCTGAAAGTGGGTCTGACCTTCGCCACCTCGATCCCGGCCGCCGTCATCTCGATGGCGCTGCTGAGCGCCTTCAAGGACGCCACCATCCAGGAAAACAACATCGTCCAGACCATCGCCTCGGCCGCCGGCACGCTGGCGTCGGTGATCTTCGTGCTGCCTGGCCTGTTGATGATAGGCTGGTGGGCCAAGGTGCCGTTCTGGCCGACCTTCGGCGCCTGCGCCATCGGCGGCGTGTTGGGCGTGATGTACACCATGCCGCTGCGCCGCGCGCTGGTGTCGCAGTCCGACCTGCCCTACCCGGAAGGCGTGGCCGCCGCTGAAGTGCTCAAGGTCGGCATGGCTTCGCGCGCCGGCGCCGCCGAGGGCAAGGCCGGCTTGTGGGCCGTGATCTGGGGCAGCACCGCTTCCGCGGTATTCGCCGCCGGCGCCGCCGTCAAGCTGATGGCCGGCGAAGTGGCGATCTACTTCCGCACCGGCGCCGGCGCCAACGCGGGCGCCACCGGCATCGGCGCATCGAGCTCGCTGGCGCTGATCGGCGCCGGCCACCTGATGGGCATCACGGTCGGCATCGCGATGCTGGCCGGCCTGGTCATCGCCTGGGGCATCATGGTGCCGTTGATGACGTCCCTGTCCCCGGCCGCTGCCGGCGTCGACGCCTCCGCCCACGCGCTGGGCATCTGGTCCAAGGAAGTGCGCATGATGGGCGCCGGCGTGATCGGCATGGCCGCGATCATCACCCTGGCCGGCCTGGCCAAGCCTATCTTCGGCGGCCTGAAGTCGGCGATGGATTCGGCGCGCAAGGCCAAGCTCAATGGCGGCGTGCTCGATCGCACCGAACAGGACCTGCCGATCTTCGTGGTCGGCCTGGTCACGCTGCTGTCGATGGTGCCGGCCGGCTGGCTGCTGGCCAGCTTCCTGCAAGGCGGCCCGCTGGCGTCGCTGGCGTTGCCGCTGGTGGCGGTCGGCATCGGCTACATCCTGATCGCCGGCATGTTCGCCGCCGCCGTCTGCGGCTACATGGCGGGCCTGATCGGCTCCTCGAATTCGCCGGTGTCCGGCATCGCCATCCTGACCATCCTCGGCGCCGCGCTGAGCGTGGGCATGGTCGGCCGCAGCATCATGGGTCCTGAAGTGGCCCAGGCGCTGATTGCCTATGCGCTGTTCGTCACCACCGTGGTGCTGGCCGTGGCCGTGATCGGCAACGACAACCTGCAGGACTTGAAGACCGGCCAGCTGGTCGACGCCACGCCGTGGAAGCAGCAGGTCGGCCTGCTGATCGGCGTGATCGCCGGTTCGTGCGTGGTGCCGCCGGTGCTCGAGCTGCTCAACCATGCGAACGGCTTCGTCGGCGCGCCCAACCTCAATTCGATCTCGGACCAGCCGCTGGCCGCGCCGCAGGCGCTGCTGATTTCGACCCTGGCCAAGGGCGTCATCGGCGGCCAGCTGCGCTGGGACCTGCTGGGCTACGGCGCGCTGGTCGGCCTGCTGCTGGTGGCGATCAACTTCGCCTTGAAGAAGTCCAGCAACGGCAAGTACTCGCTGCCGCCGCTGGGCGTGGGCCTGGCGATCTACCTGCCGAGCGCCGTGATCACGCCGGTGTGCATCGGCGCCGTGGCCGGCTACCTGTTCGACCGCGCGATGGAGCACAAGGTCGGCGGCGACACCGCCAAGCGCCTGGGCGTGCTGGTGATGTCGGGCTTCATCGTCGGCGAGAGCCTGTTCAACGTCGCGCTGGCCGGCCTGATCGTGGTCTCCGGCAAGGGCGAGCCGCTGGCCATCGCCAACTCGCTGAGCGAGGCGCAGGCCATGGTCATCGCGCTGATCCTCGGCGTGGCGATGGTGTGGGGTCTGTACCGCTGGTCGGCCAGGAGCGGGCGCGACGTCGCCGCCTGATGGTGCAAGCCGCGTTAAGCCCAACGCCCTGCCGCCCGGCAGGGCGTTTTCATTTGGCGATCCGCGGTGCGCAACTATCTGCGTCTTTAACTCCGCTCAACATCCTCGCCAAGCACCTGCCTACAGTGGAGATTCCGCTGGAATTGACCGACGAGATGGGGAGTTAAAATGGCAACAGACGCTGAGAAGGCTGAAATCAAGGGAATGATTCAATCACTTTACCGGTACGCGAATGTTCTGCCGGTCTGGGACGGCGACGTCAACGAAGACGTCGCGAAAGTATTTGGCATGATGCTGACAGAGACACAAAAGTGTTCATCTGCGTTTGGCTGGATCCCCTCGCCGCCCGGCGGCCAAGCATCCATTACATGGTTGATCCGTCAGCTAGGTCGCGGCCTTTTCAACGCATATCGAAAAAGGTTGTCATTCACCTGCGCTCGTGCAGTGATTTACAAGTGGAGAACGGCTTTGGACCTGGCGGCACTCGGCATCGCCTCTTCGAGGTTATTATCAAGGTCGTCACAATGCGTCTGACACGCCCTACTTCCGCGCTATTGCTGCTGACGGCGGTCAGTTGGCTTACTCCTGCGCAGGGGGTAAGCCCTGTCGTTCTGGAACAAGTCGAATGGCCACGCAACGCAGCCTGCGGCGGCTGCGCGGTGCTCCAGTTCGGAATGCTGGAAATACAATTGCCGACCGCACTTGTCAGCAAGATCTTTATCGCTACCCGCATGGCCCCGTCCGTGCATCTGATTCCTCCCGACGGAGACCCCAGACATGACGTCGTCCTATCCTCCACGTCGGTACGGGAACTGGTGGACAAGTATAGGCAAAAGCTATCTGCGAACCAGTTCCTTGAGCAACTGGGCCACCCGGTGAGTAGCACCGATCCATGGGCAAAAATCAGAAGGGTAGAAGGCCTGGACAACGCCATCCGTTACACCCACACCGCGCGCGACAAGGTGCATGCATATTGGATTCAGTCCGCGCCGCCGAGTTCCCAATATGCCTACCTGGTCGTCGATAACGCACCCGATGTTTACAGCCTGTCGGGCGCACTCACGCCGGAACTTTACGCCGCCATCCTTGCCAACTTGCGACTCGCTCCCGCACCGTAGCCCCGTCGGATTTCATGCCGCCAGTATAGGCGGGGGGTCCGAAATTCGACCCTTGCGGCATTCGTGCTCGTTTGCTTGTCCGGTTCTGTCTCGTTTTGACTCGTTTGAACTTTGTGCAGCGCACAAGGTCTAACGAGACAGAACGAGACAAAACAAGACCAAACGCACAAGGAGAACGGTAAGCGTCCAGCCGCTCCACCTTCCACACAAGGCTAGTTCTGCGTAGAGTTTGGAAACGGTAGCAGCGTGTCGATC
>NZ_JBWKQE010000027.1:0-94913 GCF_059418605.1 Duganella sp. GW821-FHT07G03 | reverse complement strand
GTGATACACAATGACAAGCCTTTCGATCCCAATTACTTATCGAAAGGGCTTGCCATTCAAGACGGTATCTGACCCCATTGATTTACTTCATGGTGTAGCTTTGCTGTGCGGTGTCGACCGCGTAGTTGTGCGCCGCGTCCCAGTAGGTGAAGCTGTAGTTCACCACGTCGCCGATCTTCAGGCCGCTCGCGGTGTAGCTGTTGATGCCGGCGTTCTGCGTCATTCGCACGTTCAGCTGGCCGCCGGCGTTGACCGTGTAATGCACGTCCGCCCAGCTGCTCGAAGCGAACGAGAACTTCAACATCGTCGCGCTGGTTTGCTGCGCGGCCGGTGTTGGCGTTGGAGTTGGCGTTGGCGTGGGAGTTGGAGTGGGAGTTGGTGTGGGCGTTGGCGTCGGAGTGGGCGTTGGTGTCGGCACGCCGGTATCCCAGACGATGTCGTCGATCGCCATCTGGAACGCCGAGCTCGGCAGTGCGGCGCCGTCGCTGGCGATCTGGAACAGGTCCAGCATCGACTGCAAGGCGATCTTGCTGCCGGCCAGGTCGGCCACCGGGATGGTCGCCGTGCCCCAGTCGCCATTGCGCACCAGGCCGTACGTGGTGGCGTTGGCCGGGAACTTGACCGCGTTCTGGTTGGTGTAAGTATCCTGCACGCCCACCGTGAAGGCGACGTTGGCCGGGATCTTGATCTTCAGCTTCATGCTGCCGTTGCGGAAGTTGCTCATGTCCCTGGCCTGGCGCGACTCAACGCTGCCGCCGAACCACTGGCCCGGCGTGTTGAAGCTCCACGCCATCACGTTGCCGCCTTCATACGGCGGCAGGTTGCCCTGCGTGACCGAGGCGTTGTTCCACACAAAAACGTCGGAGCTGGTGCCGGCCACCAGCTTGTTGTTGACCACGGTGTTGTCAGTGAAGACGCCGAACTTGCCCACCTCCGGCGTGCTCTGGCTGCCCAGCTTGACCGTACCCTTGCCGTCCAGCTGATACACGCGCACGTAGTCGACGTACATGGTGCCCGGCAGCGGCGCCGTCACCTGCCCCGGCGCGGCCGC
This sequence comes from Duganella sp. GW821-FHT07G03, assembly GCF_059418605.1. Taxonomy (NCBI): domain Bacteria; kingdom Pseudomonadati; phylum Pseudomonadota; class Betaproteobacteria; order Burkholderiales; family Oxalobacteraceae; genus Duganella; species Duganella sp. GW821-FHT07G03. The sequence continues at coordinate 93,862 of NZ_JBWKQE010000027.1, read as the reverse complement.
GTCGGTGAAGTTGCCGCCCACTGCCAGGTTGAACAACAGGTAGAACGGCGATTGCAGCGCAGTCGAATTGACCGGCAGCGGATTGTCGTACATGTCGTGCTCGACGCCGTTGTCCACCACGGTGAAGCGCATCTGCGTGTCGGTCCAGTACAGCCGGTAGACGACGAAGCGATTCGCCAGCGACTGGCTCGGCGTGTACCAGTTCTTGGTCTGCCACGCGGTCGAGGCGGCGCAGCTTTCATTGCCCGGCACGCAGGCGGCCTGCTGCCAGGTGATGACGTTGGAGCCGACGAAGTTGTCGATCCCCGGCGTCGGCGTGCCGGCCGCCGCGCGGCTGCTGGCCTTGTGGCCCATCTCGATGATGTCGATCTCGCCGTTGCGCGGCCAGCTCTGCGGGCTCACGCCCAGCATCCACGCGGCCGGCCACAGGCCGATGCCCAACTGCGGCGTCGCCATGCGGATCTCAACCATGCCGTACTGCAGCTGCACCTTGCCGAAGGAGCCGATTTTGCCGGAGGTGAAAACGTTGCTGCCCACCGTCTGGTTCTGCGCCTTGATCGCCAGCGCGCGCGTGTTCGGCTCAAACGGCACGTTGACGATGGAGACGTTGTTGGGGCTGTAGTACTCCAGTTCCTGGTTGCCATAGCCGCACAGGTTGATCTGGCAGCCGTTGCCGTCCACCGCCGTCCACAACGTGCTGTTGAGCGTGGCGCCGTTGAATTCCTCGGACCACAGCAAGGGGCCGATAACGGGACTGGTGACACTGGCCGACACCTGCGTGCCGTACGCCATCAGGATCCCGGCGGCAACGGCGGACAGAACGAATTTCTGTTTATTCACAATGTATGACTCCTCGTATCCATACTTCCTCATTTCGAACCTGACGGCCGTCCGGTTCGCACCTTCGCCGGCAACGCCGGCTATTCCGTTCGCGGTCAGGGAGCATGGAGCGAGGTGCGGCTCAGCAAAAAAATGGGCGCGGGGGCGCCTTCGCTACGAGGCGTTTCGCTTGCTGTTGCAGTCTCCGTGCCGACCGGGTCGTGGCCCGGACTGTGTCGCTGGTTAGAATTGGAAACGATTCCAATTCGATGTTCAAAATATATTCTGATTAATATTTTTTGTCAACGATGCTGCGCAACCGTGTGCAGGTTCACACGGCTATTTCTTGCGCTTACGCTTCAGCCACACCGGCAGCGCGTTGAAGATGCGCACCAGCGCATGCATCTGCCACGGGAAGACGCAGCGCTCATCGCCCCGCTCGATGGCGGCGGCGATGCGCCGCACCGCCTCCTGCTCGGACATCAGGAAAGGCTTGCGGCCGGCGTCGCCGTTATTCAGTTCGCGCAGGCGCGCGGTGTCGACGTAGCCGGGAACGATCACCGTGACGCCGATACCGAACGGCGCCAACGCCTTGCGGTAGGCATCGCAGATGGCGATGGCGGCGCGCTTGCTGGCACTGTACAGCGAGCCGCCCGGATAGTCCCGCTGCAAGCCGGCGATGGACGCCACCGCCACCAGCTGTCCCTGCCCGCGCGCCATCATCGCCTCGGCGGCGGCGCTGAAGGCGTGATCAAGTCCACCCACATTCACCCGCAACACCGGCAAGGTGCTGGCGGGATCGCGCGCGATCGCGGCGGCGTCGGTGTACTGGCCGGCGGTGACGATCAACAGGTCCAGGCCATCGGCCGCCACCAGGGCCACCGTGCGCGCCACCGCAGCGCGGTCGGCGATATCGCAGACATGGACGCTGACGCGCTCCTCTTCCAGCAAGGACAAACCATCCAGCTTGTGCGGATGCCGCCCGCAGATGGCCACGCGCGCGCCCTGCCGCCAGTAGTGCCGCGCCAGTCCCAGGCCGATGCCGCTGGTGCCGCCGATGATCATGACGTTCATGTAACAGCCTTGTTGTGCTTGTCCTCGTTGCGCATGGCGGTGCGGCGGCCTTGCGCGGCCAGCTCGTAGGCCTCCTGCGCGCGCCGATAGCCATATAGCCATTGGGTTTCCACGTCGGCCACGTATTGTTCGTAGCTGGCCGGCGCCACCAGTTGCACGCGGTTGTGCCGCCACGCGATGCGCTTCTGGACGCCGGTGCCGCGCAAGGCCTCGCTGACGTCGGAGGTATCGATCCACACATCGACCGACTGGCCGTGCACATGGCGCAGGCGCTGGTTGGCGTCGAAGCCGAACACCGAGCGCAAGGCGGGAATCGCGGTGAACTGGTCGTAGGACTGCTTCATCTCCATGCTGATGTGCTGCGCCAGGCACTGCGCCAGCTCGATCGGGAACAGGTCGATCACGCCGCCGGTGTAGTCGGCGCCGCCGGCGGACTGGCAGCGGAAGTAGACCATGTCGGCAATCGAGATGCGGGCCGCATCGGCCAGGGACATCGCTGTGTCGATCTCCAGCTCGTGCGCGACGGCGTTGGTCCAGCCATCGCGGCCGATAGCCGAAGGCTGGCCGGCCGCCAGCGCGGCGATGCGAGCGTCGCCGAACAAGGTGACGCGATAAATGGCGCGCCCTTGCCGCAACTGCCCTACTTCACCGGGACCGAACAGCAGCTTACCGCCGAGGATGGCCAGCGCCGGCGCGGACGCGGAGGCAAGCGCGGGCTCCGGCGGCAAAGGCAGCACCGGCGGAATCTCGAACAGATAATCGTTGTACAGGTCCGGAATATGCGCCGCCCTCGCACCATTCAAGCGCCGCAGCGCGATGCTGGTGACCGCCCGCAGCGGCGTGGCGCGCGGGCCGGAGCGCAGGCCGCTGAAAAATGCGTACATCTGCGGCGACGCCAGCCAGGCCTTGCGCGCCGCGCTGTCCGGTAGATTGCGGATGATGGCGCCGGCCACCGAACCGCCGCAGGTGGCCAGCAGCAGGTCCGGCTCCTGGCCGGCGTCGATGGCCGCCGCGTGCATGCCGAGGTAGTAGCCGAAGCGGAAGCCGCCGCCGGCCAGCACCATGCATCGTTGGTAGCGTGGGTCTGGTTGGTGTCGCGCGGCTTGGGTCATGCGTGACATAATGCCTCAATTACATCATTTTTCACAAGGACAGTCCGACAATGAACCGGGATGCCGTGCCAAGCATGCAGCAACGCGTAACCCAGCTTGAGCTGAACGGCGCGCTGTTCGGCGTCTGCTACCCGCTGACCAACTACCTGGCGCAACGCCACCAGGAGCTTGGCAATGTTGCGATGGCGTGGGAGTCGGCGCTGCCCTTCCTGCCGTGGATGGTGCTGCCGTACATGACGTCCGGCCTGTTCTTCGTACTGAGCTTCCTGCTGGTGCGCGACCGCGCCGGCCTGTCGGCGCTGAGCCGCCGGGTGGCGTTTGCCACCGTCGTCGCCTGCCTGGTGTTCGCCGCCTGGCCGCTCCGCTTCTCGCTGCCGCGCCCCGCCGTCGACGACGCGCTGCCCGCCTGGCTGTTCGCACAACTGACGGCGATGGACCGGCCCTACAACCAGCTGCCGTCGCTGCACGTGGCCTACTGCCTAATCTTCTGGGTGGCGCTGCGCACGGCCGTCAACTCGACGCTCGCGCGCGCCGCGCTGGCCGCGTGGCTGCTGCTGGTGGCGCTGAGCACCGTGTTCACCTACCAGCACCACGCGCTCGATGTCGCCGGCGGCGCCGTGCTGGGCGCGTTGGCGCTGTATCTGCTGCCGTCCGACGGCGATGTCCGCAAGCCGGTGGCGTTCTGCTACACGGTGCTGGCGGGACTGGCATCGCTGGCCTGGTTCGCACAGGGCGGCATCTGGTGGCTGTACCTGTGCGCCAGCCTGCTGCTGGTGGCGCGCGCCTACTACCAGCGTCACGCCGCCTTCCTACACAAGCGCGACGGCCGTTATCCACTCTGGATCTGGATGCTGTACGCGCCCTACCTGTGCGGCTACCTGCTAACCTGGCAGCTGGTGCGCTGGCATGAGCGCCACCGGCCGCCGTTCGTGCGCCACAGCGAAGGCCTGTGGGTGGGCCGCCGCCTGACCGAGGCCGAGGCGGCGCAACTGCCGGCCGATTGCGCCGTCATCGACCTGTCCAATGAACTGAGCGAGACGCACGCGCTGCGCGGCCGCAGCTACCATCACTTTCCGCTGCTGGACCTGCAAGCGCCGGATGCGCAGTCGGCCCGTCCCATCCTCGCGGCCATCAGCGCCCATGCGGCGCAGGGCCGCGCCATTTACCTCCACTGCGCCATGGGCTACCGGCGCAGCCGCCAAATCGCCCAACTTTACAAGGAGCTGCACCAGCAATGAGTTTTTCGATCTACCAGTTGAAACCCCAATTCCAGCAACTGCTGCAACCGTTGATGCGAGCGCTGGTGCGCTGCCTCGTCACGCCGAATCAAATCACGCTGGCGACGATGCTGCTGTCGGTGGCCTACGGCGCGGCGCTGGCGATGCAACCGCAGCGCACCGGCCTGTGGGCGGGCCTGGCCGGCTTCCTGCTGTTGCGCATGGCGCTCAACGCCATCGACGGCATGCTGGCCAACGCCACCGGCCAAAAGACCCGCCTCGGCACCCTGCTCAACGAGATTTGCGACCAGGTCTCGGACGTGGCGTTGTACCTGCCCTTCATGCTGGTGCTGCACGCGCCGCTGGTGGTGCTGGCCGTGGCGGCGGCGCTGCTGGCGGAGTTTGCCGGCGTGCTGGCGCTCAGCGTGGGCGCGGCGCGCCGCTTCGACGGGCCGATGGGCAAGAGCGACCGCGCCTTCTGGTTCGGCCTGCTCGGCCTGCTGATCGCCTTCGACGTCGCTCCACTGCTGCTGCACGGCGTCCTGGCGCTGGTGATCGCGCTGTCGGCGTGGACCGTCGTCAATCGCCTGCGGCAGGCGCTGCGGGCTTCCGCGCCAACGACACCGTAAAGATCCCCTCCAGGCCGATGCGGGTGGCGATCTTGCGGCAGCCCGCATGCGCCACCAGGCCATCCATCTCCGCCTGCGGACGCGGCCGCATCTGCCACGGCTTGCCCTGGTGGCTGGTCAACGTCAACGCGATCATGTCCAGCTGCGGATGCCACGGCTGGCCGGTGTAGATCAGGTGGCCGCCGGCGCGCAACACGCGGGCGATGCCTTGCAGCGACGCCGCCACCGGTGCATTCTCGCTGAACAATTCGTACAGTCCGGAGACGATCACAATATCGTACTCGCCCTCCTCCGCGCGGTAGCTGTCGGCGTTGAAGGCGTCGCGCAGCTGGTAGTCGATGTTGGCGCGCAGTTGCAGCTGCTGCGCCAGCGCGCGCGCCTGGTCCAGGTTGTGCTGGGTATAGTCGCGCAGCGTGACTTCGATGTCGCGCTCCTGGTAGCGCTTGATCGTCTCCAGCACGTAACGGCCGGAGCCGCAGGCCACGTCCAGTATCCGCAGCGGCGCTTTGCCCTCATGCGCGGCGATGCGTTCGCCCAGCATCTGCTGCAACTGGCGCTTGCGCAGGCGGATGCCGCGCCAGCCCACCGCGTCCAGATAGCCGCGGTCCATGATGCCGCCGAACAGGAAACTGCCGCCGGCCTGGTTGCGGTACACGTAATCGAGCGAGGCGCCGGAATCGAAGCCGTGCTGCAAGCCGATCTTCATGCCGTTGCTGACCGGCCCCATCATGCCCAGCATCACGCGCTGCATGCCGAACCACGCCTTGGCCAGCGGACCGCAGCTCTGGCCCGCTTGCAGGGCCGCGTACTGGCGGGCGCTGTGGCTGTCGCGGTCGGCGCCCAGGTAGTGCGACGGCGCCGGCGGCGCGCGCTCGAAGCATTGCTCGATAAATTGGCGGCCGGCCTCCAGCGCCACGCTGGTGTCCTGCTCGTAGAACAGCGCGTGGAAGGCGTCCGGCAGGTACACATAGCGCTTCAGCGGCGACGACAGGCGCTGGTAGAAGTCCTGCTGCGGCCCTTCCTTGACCACGTAGTCCTTGCCGGCGGTGAGCATCAGCACCGGCGTATCGATGGCGGCGGCGTCCTGCACGATGCGCTTGGCCGTATCGGCAAGGCCCAGCAGCACGCAGGCGGAGATGGCCTTGGCGATCAGCGGATCGGCGGCGTAGGCGGCCGCCTCCTGCGCCGAATGGGTCAGCATGCCGGGACGGATGTAGCTGGTCACGAACAGCTCCGGCTTGAAGCGACGGGCGAAGCGCAACGCCGGCTTGGCCAGCGGCACATACAGGTTGATGTCGAACGCGGCGGCGGCCATGATGACGCCGCGCACGCGCGGCGCATAGTCGTGCAGCCAGGTGGCGGCGATCACCGCGCCGACGCTGTTGGCCACCACCAGGATGTTCTCCGGCGCGATGCCATGCGTGGCGACGATGTGGGCGATGAAGGTGTCGAAGTCCTCGACCAGCGCCTCGAAGCTGGGCGCATCGCCGCGCTCGCCGGGCGAGTAGCCGTGGCCGCGCGCGTCCCAGGCGAAGGCCCAGTCCTGCGTGTAGCCGAACTGCTCCACCAGCGGCTGGATGCGCCCCGAATGCTCATGGCCGCGATGCAGGAACACGAGCGCGCGCTGCGGCCCGTCCTCCCGCGGCGACAGTGGCTGCCAGGCGCGGTAGAACAGGCGCACGCCGTCGTTGCAGTCGAAGCCCGATTCGGTGGTGCGCCAGGCCAGTGAGCGTTCTGCTTTCATTTTAGTTTCCCAGGAGATGAGTGATGAGGAAATACAGCAGCGGCGCCGTGACGACCAGGCTGTCGACGCGGTCGAGGATGCCGCCGTGGCCGGGTATCAGTTGCGAGAAATCCTTGACGCCCAGCACCCGCTTGGCGGCCGAAAACATCAGGTCGCCGCAGAAGCCGCCCAGCGACAGTAGCAAGGCGAAGGCCAACAAGTACGCGGCGTCAGCCAGGTGCAGGTAGCGGCCCAGCGTCAGCGACAGCGCGCTGGTGACCACCACGCCGCCGGCCAGTCCCTGCCAGGTTTTATTGGGGCTGATGCCAGGCGCGATGCGATGGCGGCCGAAGATAGTGCCGCTGATGAACTGTGCCACGTCGTTCAGCGCGGTCAGCACATAGAGGTAGAACAGCCACGCCAGCCGCAGATGCGGTTCCAGCGGCAGGCTGTCGTAGAGCGGCAGGAAGCAGCAGCTGTAGCACAGCACCAGCCACAGCAGCCAAACCAGCGCCGGCCGGCTGCGGCTGCGCAAGAAGACCGCACCCGCCAACGCGATGGCCGGCGGCAGCGCCACCAGCGCCACAGTCGAAGGCAGGAATAGCGCGCTGCCGAACACGACGGCGGCCGACGGCACGAAGCCGCGCGCGCCGAACCGCGCCAACTCCCGCAAGGCCAGCAGGCCAATCAGCACCGCCAGCAGCGTGGCGCCCAGCGGGTGCAGCAGCAGGCTGACGGTGACCACCGGGAAGATCCACCACCAGGCGTTGACCTGCGCCCGCAGCTGACTGTGCGGCCGCGCGCGGAGCTTGACGCCGACGCCCAGCGACGCCATGCCCAGCATCAGGTACAACATGGCGAGCGCGGTCAAGATCTCCGTACCCAGCAGCGGAAACAGCAATTGCATAAATGCCTCAATTATTTTTAAGGCAATTGTATAGCGTTTTGCTGAAAGTAGCTCAGTCTACGGTGATCAACAAATCGCGCCCCTTGCTGGCGGCGTTGCCGGCGTAGTCCTCGGCCGTGATGCGCAGCGTGTAGTTGCCGGGGCCGAGGGCGCCGACCTTCCAGCCGCCCGGCGTCAGCTTGCCGTGGATGAGCATGTTGTTGATGGCGTAGGAGAACCGCGTTTCCGCCGCGCCGTGAACGGTGATGCCGCTGGTGGCCGCGTAGGCCAGCTTGACCGCGTCGCGGTTACGCGGCAGGCGGTCGTACAGCTGCGTGATTAGCGGCTCTTCCATGCCGGGGATGATCTCGCCGTCGGCGTTCAGCAGCTGGTAGCCCAGCTTGTACAGGCCCAGGCGGCGGCGCGCCTGGTTGCCGTTCATCTGGTCGAAGGCGTCGACCACGATTTGCACTTCGCCCAAGGCGCGCGGGACCAGCAGGCGGCCGTCGGCCTTCTCCTTGAGCAGCTTGCCGCTGCTGTCGGCCAGGGCGATGGACTGGATCTGCGGCGCGATCGTGTCTTCCAGGTCGATGAAGGGCAACGTCAGCGGATTGAGGGCGTCGCCGTTCGGCTTGTAGTCCAGGTGCACGTGCGCCATGCGGTTGACGGTGCCCAGCGTTTCGCCCACCAGGAAACGGGTGCCGCGCTTGACGCGCACGGCGGACGGCACGCCTTTTTCATCCTTCAACAGCTGGAAGCGCGGATCGAGCGGCTTGTCGTTGGCGCCTCGCCCGACGCGCAGGTGGATGTATTGCAGCCCATCGAGCGCCACGCCTTCGGACAGTTCGCCGTAGCCCCAGCTGGCGCTGGGATCGCTGATCTTGCCGGCGGTGACGGCCAGCACCGGCGTGCCGATGGCGGCCTGGACGTCCAGTCCGGAATGGAAATGGTCGCGGCTTTCGCCGTCGAAGTTGCCGCGCACCTCGCCCATCAGGCCGACCACTTCGTGCGGCTTGTCCTGCGGCTTGACCGGCCACAGCATCGTGGCGCCGTGGGCCGGCGCGCCGGACAAGGGCAGCTCCGGCGCGGCCGGTTCGCCGGCCAGCGCCAGGGCCACGTGGTGCAGGCGGAAGGTGGCGCCGTCGGTGACGAACAGCGAGCCGTCCCTGGCCAGCGCCAGGCCGCGCGGCGCGTAGAAGCGCACGCTGCCGTCGGAGCCATAGCCCGGTTGCGGCGGATGGTCGGCGTCGTCCAAGGTCAGCACTTCGCCGGCCGGGGTGACTTGCGCCAGGCGGCCGTGGGCGTTGCTGCTCACGTAGAGATAGCCGTCCGGCGTCAACGCCAGGCCGACCGGCGATTGCAGCAGCGGCGCGACCGAGCCGTCCTTGGCCTGGACCACGGTGCTGACGTTGCCGTCCTTGGCCAGCTTGCGGATCGCGTGGTTGCCGGTGTCGGCGATGTACAGCTCGCCGGCAGCGCTGAGCGCCAGGCCGGTGGGCGTGTTGAACAGCGCTTGCGCGCCGGCGCCGTCGGCGTCGCCCGCGCGACCGCCGGCGATGGTGGTGACCTCGCCGTTGGCGGCGATGCGGCGGATGCGGTCGTTGTAGGTATCGGCCACGTAGACCACGCCGGCCGCGTCCACCGCGATGCCGACCGGGCCGTTGAATTGCGCGGCCGCGCCACGGCCGTCCTTGTCGCCCGGCAGGCCGTCGCCGGCCAGGGTGCTGACCACGCCCTCGGGTGTGACTTTGCGGATGGCGTTGTTGCCGGTGTCGGCCACGTACAGGTTGCCGGCGCCGTCGATCGCCAGGCCGGACGGGGTGTGGAAGGAGGCCGCCTTGCCCGCCCCTTCCGCGTAGCCCTCGACCGCGCCGGCCAGGGTGGTGGTGGCGCCGTCCTGGGCGATCTTGCGGATGCTGTTGTTGTTGCCGCCGTCGGCCACGTACAGGTTGCCGGCGCCGTCGACCACCACGCCGAAGGGATCGGCAAAGCGGGTGCTACGGCCGCGGCCGTTGTTCGCGCCCGGCATGCCGTCGCCGGCGATGGAGGTGACGCGCGCGCTCCAGTGCGGCTGCGTGCCCTTCAAGGCCGAGGGCCGCGCCACGTCGGCGCCGGCGTCAGCGCCGGGCCGGTGGGTCAGGATGTAGGCCGCCCCGCCTCCACCCAAGGCGCCACCCAGGGCCAGGGCGGCGGCGATTAACTTGAATTGGGTAGGGGTCATGTTGCGCACGCCTAAACGTTGATCGAAAGAAAATATCTTAACCGATCCGGGGCGTAGGGGCAAAAAAAAGCCCGCTACGGGAGCGGGCTAAATCTATTTCCTTGGAGGAGAATAGAGGAGACAGGTGAATGATGCTGCATCGCGGCATATAGATCCAATTTATATTGGCAATAGCAGTAATTTCCGTTGTGAATAACTCGAAAAAAAAGCCCCGCAAACTACACGGGGCCTCGTTGCACACAAAGGTTTATTTGCTGGCGTCCACCGCGTAAGGCAGCACGCGCGAAGCCATGCGGGTGTCGGTTTTCAGGAAGCCCACCTCGTCGGCCAGGATGTGGACCGCTTCGTTCAGCAGCACGTCCTTGGCGGCCTTGGCGGCTTTTTCCGCATCCAGCTCGGCCGTCAGCGAGCGCTCGTCGCCCTGCAGGCCGTCGTCGGTGCGCAAGGCGCCCTTGACCGCCGCCACTTTCGGCGATGGCGCCGCCTTGCCGTTGGCCGGCTTGGCGGAGATCGCCTTGTTCAGCGCGTCCTTCGGATCAGGCAGCAGCACCGGATCATCCGCGCCCAGGGTGGTCGACAGCAGACGCGCCTCGCGCAGCTTGGCGCGCGCTTCCTGGGTGTCGCGCTCCTTGCGGCGCACGGTCTCGTTGAGCGAGATCAGGTTGTCCTTGCGCTGTTTCTTCACCAGGGCGATGTCCTCGGACAGGTACTGGAAGTCCTTGTCCTTGGCCACGCGCGCCTCGTGCTTCTTGTCCAGCAGCGGCAGGATATCCTTCAGGTCGCCGGTCGGGATGTACGGCGCCGGCGCGATCGAGGTCCACGGCAAGGCATTGTCGTAGCTCGATTCGCCGAAGGTGTCCGAATCGCCCATGGTCGGCAGCTTGATGTCGGGCGTGACGCCGCGCAGCTGCGTGGTGCCGCCGTTGATGCGGAAGAACTGGGCGATGGTCATCTTCAGCTCGCCGTAGTGCACCTTGTCGTTCTGGGCGAAGCGGTCCAGGCCGAAGATGGTTTGCACCGTCCCCTTGCCGAAGCTCGGCTCGCCGATGATGACGCCACGGCCGTAATCCTGGATCGCCGCCGCGAAAATCTCGGAGGCCGAGGCCGAACCACGGTTGATCAGCACGCCCAGCGGACCGTCCCAGGCCATGCCGGCGTTGGTGTCGCTTTCGACTTCGATCTTGTTGTCGCCGGTGCGCTGCTGCACCACCGGGCCCTTGTCGATGAACAGGCCGGTCAGCTGCACCGCCTCGGACAGCGAGCCGCCGCCGTTGTTGCGCAGGTCGATCAGCACGTTGTCGACTTTTTCCTTCTTCAGCTCGCCCAGCAGGCGGGCCACGTCGCGGGTGGCGCTCTTGTATTCCTTGTCGCCCTTGCGGCTGGCTTCGAAGTCCTGGTAGAACGTCGGCAGCGAGATCACGCCGATGCGGCGCTTGGCCGTGCCGTCCTTGACTTCCAGGATGGATTTCTTGGCCGACTGCTCTTCCATGCTGATCTTCTTGCGCACCAGCGCGATGGTGGTGTGCTTGCCGTCGACGCCGGCGTCGACCGGCTGGATGTCCAGGCGCACGGTGGAGTCTTTCGGGCCGCGGATCAGCGCGACCACGTCGTCGATGCGCCAGCCCAGCACTTCGGTCATCGGCGACTTGTCGTCCTTGGCCACGCCGAGGATCTTGTCGCCGACCTTGATCTTGCCCGACAGGCCGGCCGGGCTGCCCGGCACGACTTCGCGCACCACCGTGTATTCGTCACGGGTTTGCAGCACGCAGCCGATGCCTTCGAGCGACAGGCGCATGGCGATGTCGAAGTTTTCCGCCGCGCGCGGGCCCAGGTAGTTGGTGTGCGGCTCGATCGACATGGCGTAGGCGTTCATGAAGATCTGGAACACGTCTTCATTGGTCAGCTTGCGCGAGCGGCTGACGTAGTTCTCGTAGCGCTTGTCGAGCGTGTCGCGGATGCCCTTGTCGTCCTTGCCGGCCAGCTTGAGGCGCAGCCAGTCGTTCTTGACGCGCTTGCGCCACAGCTCCTTCATTTCAGCGTCGCTCTTGACCCAGTCGGCCTTCTCGCGGTCGTACTGGTAGCTCTCGTCGAGGGCGAAATCGGGCTTGGTCTTGAGCAGTTCGCGGGCGTAGGCGATGCGCTCGTTGAAGCGCTGCTGGTACTGGTTGTAGATGGCGAACGGAACGCTGAGGTTCTCGCCGGTGATGGCGTCGTCCAGGCGGGTGCGCACGATGGCGTACTGGTCGAGGTCGGCCTGGGTGAAGAAGAGTCTTTCCGAATCCAGCGATTTGAAATAGCGGTCGAAGATCTTTTCCGACATCGCATCATCCAACGGCATGGCTTTGTAATGCAGTTTGGTCAGAACCCGCGAGGCCCATACGGCCGCCTGGGCTTGGCCAGGCTGGGGTTTGAGTACGGTCTCCGCCGCCGCTTTTTCTGGCACGGCAGCGCCGGCCTGCACTGACAGCGCCGCCAACACGGCTACCAACAGTATTTGCTTCTTCATCGGCTTACTCCGAAACGTAGTGTTATCAATTAATCGTCGCGCGCAGTGCTCCTGCCTGCCGTTCCATTCTACAGGATAGGCTGCCCTGCGGCGCTGGGAGTTTGCAGTGTCCCTGCCCAGGCTTAAGCAAGACTGAAACGGCGCCAGCCGCACTTTCATCGCCATATTGGTTTCTGCGCAGAAACTAAGGGCATTTGCCCTATAATTCCGGCATGGGTAAATTTCTGAAGCACCGGCGCGGCCACAGCCTGATCGTATGTATTGCGATTCTGCTGAACCTGCTCGCCCCGGCGATCGGCCATGCGATGGCCACGCTGGCGCGCGATCCGCTGGTGCTGGAAATTTGCAGCGCCACACCGGCCAAGCCGGCGCCGGGCGATACGTCTGCGCACGCGTTCAAGCACTGCGTGTTCTGCGCCACCCATGCCGACACCTACGCGCCGCCGCCAGCGCAGGCCAGCCTGCTCGCCGTGCTGCGCGGCCACGACGCCTATCCGGCGCCGCACTACCAATCCCCCACCCCGCTGTTCAACTGGTCGAGCGCGCAGCCGCGCGGACCGCCCGCCCTGTCCTGACGTCCCCATAGACTGCATGCAGCCCCGCCACACCGGCGACGGCTGGCGTGCGCCTGTTCAACGACTCACAGGAATAACCATGCAACGCCGTACCCTACTTACCGCGCTGGCCGCATTGCCGCTGGCCGCGCATGCCGCGCCGCCGGCCTACACCGGCATCGACATCACCGGCAGCAGCATCGGCCCGGACTTGCGCCTGTCCTACGGCGACGGCAAGCCCGCCTCGCTGCAAGACTACAAGGGCAAATACGTGCTGCTGTTCTTCGGCTTCACGCAATGCCCGGACGTCTGCCCGACCGCCTTGTCACGCGCGGTCGAGATCAAGAAGCTGCTGGGCGCCGATGGCGACAAGCTGCAAGTCGTCTTCGTCACCGTCGATCCCGAGCGCGACACCGCCGCGCTGCTGGCCGAATACATGCGCGCCTTCGATCCGGCCTTTGTCGGCCTGCGCGGCGACGCGGCGCAAACCGCCAAGGCGGCCAAGGACTTCAAGATCTTCTATCGCAAAGTCCCCAGCGGCAGCTCGTACACGATGGACCACACGGCCATCACCTATGTGTTCGACGCCGCCGGCAAGATCCGCCTCGCCTTCAAGCACGAACAAACCGCCCAGCAGTGCGCAGCCGATCTGCGCAAACTGATGCAACCCAAAAAAGAAACCAGCTTCCTGAAAGGACTCTTCCAATGAAACGCATGATCTACCTGATGCTCCTCGCCGCCCTGCCCGCCTTCGCGCAAGTCACCGTCAGCGAGGCCTGGGTGCGCGGCACCGTGGCCTCGCAAAAAGCCACCGGCGCCTTCATGACGCTGACCACGGCGAAGGACAGCCGCCTGGTCGGCGCCAGCTCGCCGGCGGCCGGCGTGGTCGAAGTGCACGAAATGAAAATGGTGAACGACATGATGAGCATGCGCCAGATCGACGGCCTGGCGCTGCCTGCCGGCCAAGTGGTCAAGCTCGCCCCCGGCGGCTATCACCTGATGCTGATGCAGTTGACGCAGCCGCTGGCCGACGGCGCCAAGGTTCCGCTGACGCTGGAGTTTGAGGACGCGGACAAGGTCCGCAGCAAGGTGGTAGTGGACGCCGTCGTCAAGCCTTTGAACAGCGCGCACCAGCACTAATCAGGGTTGAAGTGGCACTCCGGCGGCGCGGAACTTTCGCGCCGCCGGCAGGTCAAATGAGGAGAGGCCCATGCGCGAAGGGTCTTGTGACGATTGATGAGTTTCAGGCGCGCCACTTTTAAAGCACATCAGAGGAGACAAACATGGCTTGCGAGGATAAGAAGGCTGCATTTGACGAAGCGATCAAGACCTGTGTGGCCGAACTTCAAGAGGGTTTGAAATCGGTGGCCAGCGATGCGGAAAGTAAAGCGAGACAGGTTGCCGAAGACGCCAAGGACGGCAGCGACCTGGCCAAGGGCGTGGGCGCGGCTTCGGGTACCGTCATCGGCGGCATGCTGGGTGGCCCGGCCGGTGCGGCGGCCGGCAACGCCGTCGGCCAGGTAATCGGCGCCATGTTCGTTATGAAAGTCGAGATGGCGCGCACGACCTTCAAGCTCGACTTGCCAGGTGTAACCATGAAGGATCAGCGCTGGTCATTTGACGCTCCCGAAGTAACGATGAAAGACAAGGAGATGAGTTTCGACTTGCCTGTCACGCGGATGGAGCGCCGACGCGGCCCCGACATCCCTGAGACGGTGTGCCACATGGAGACCCAGGAGATCGGCCTCGGCATCAAGATCGATCTGCCGGTGTGCGTGCTGCGCATGAAGGAGACCTACCTCGATGTGCCCGTCATCACGATGGAGACTAAACGCATAGTCATAGGCATGCCTGAGGTGACGATGAAGCGTCAGGAGGTCGTCGTCGGGGTTCCCGAGTTCAAGATGGAGACCCAGGAGTTCTCCTTTGACGTGCCGCGCATCCTGTTCGAGCTTGCGCAAGATGCGGGTAAGAAGGCAACTGAAGAAGCCATGAAAATTGCCACCGAGGCCCAAGTGGCAGCGGCGACGAAACAGCACTCCCTGCGTGAACAGATGCGCTTTAAGCTGGTAGCCCCCTGCAACGACATGTTCGACTGCTACCGTGGTCAGTTGACGTTGGCGCGAGAACAGGCGGTGGCCATGTTCGACCCACAAATCAAACAAATCACCACCAGCATCCAGGCCGCACTCGGCCGGGAAATTGCCGAAACGGACGCGGCCATCCAAAACTTGCGCGAAGTGTTGCAGCGCGTGACCACCGAGCGGGACAAGGCGCTCAAGAGCATCGACGACGCCATGGCGCAACTGGGCGACGCGGCCAACAAGGCGCTCGACCAATTCGTCAACAACGGCTAATAATTGCGATATCCGCGATGGTGACCGTCAAATCGATTGCAACAGCGGCCACCAATACGACACCGACCACCACAGCAAGCCTGCGATCAGCAGGTAGGGCCAGGAGCGCAGCGCGATTTTCCAGTCGACCGTCGACGGCCAGCAGGCCAGGAACTGCGGCGCGACGGCAAACGCCAGCGCCAGATCGATCCACTGGAAATTCAGCCCGGCCCGGGTGCGCCACCATGCCACCACAAACGGCAGCAGCACCACCACAAACGGCGCCAGCGCGGACGGCGCCGCGTTGTACCAGCGCACCCGCGTCAAACGCACCGATCCCAGCTCCCAGCCCTGCCCGACCCGCCGGGGAATGACGGTGAAGGCGGCCGGCCGCGCATACGTGACCAGGCCGGCGACGAAGTGCGCCAGCTCGTGGCAAATGGTGCCGGCGACGGTGAACAGGAAAAAGAAAGGATGCCGGGCCGACAAGGCACGGATCAGCAGCGCCAGCACTAGCGACGGCGCCAGGTACAACAGGATGTCGCGGTGATGGCATAACCACGCCGGCGCGAGCGTACTACATTCAAACAGGCTGCTCATGGCCGCATCGTCGCACGGCGGCGGGACGGCGTCAATTGCACACAATATAGTTGTACGATGTCTGACATCTAAGTTATGGTCGTTGAAAAACCACCATAGCAAGGAGACCGCATGACACCGCATCCAACCAAAGCGAGCCGGGTACGCTGGCTGATACTCGCCATCCTGTTCGCCGTCACCACCATCAACTACGCCGACCGCGCCACCATCGCCATCGCCGGGCCGGAACTGAAGAAGCTGCTCGGCCTGTCGCCGGTGCAGATGGGCTTTGTGTTTTCAGCCTTCGCCTGGTCCTACGTGCTGGCCCAGTTGCCGGGCGGCTGGCTGCTGGACCGCTTCGGTTCCAAGCGCACCTATTTTTTCAGCATCTTCCTGTGGTCCAGTTTCACGATGTTGATGGGCACCGTCGGCTTCCTCACCGGCGCCGCCGCGGTGACGACGCTGTTCTGCCTGCGCCTGCTGATCGGCGCCGCCGAAGCGCCCTCCTTCCCCGGCAACAGCCGGCTGGCCTCGGCCTGGTTCCCGACCGCCGAACGCGGCACGGCGGCGGCCATCTTCAACTCGGCCCAGTATTTCGCCACGGTGCTGTTCGCGCCGCTGATGGGCTGGCTGGTGCACAGCTTCGGCTGGGAAAGCGTGTTCTACGTGATGGGCGGGCTGGGCATCGTCATGGCTTTCATCTGGCGCAAGACGGTCTACGGCCCGAAGGAGCACCCGGGCATCAACGCCGCCGAGCTGGCCTACATCGAGGCCGGCGGCGCGCTGGTGGATTTGGAAAGCAAGAACAAGGCGATCGCCACCACCGAGCTCGACACCTGGTCGTGCATCCGCCAGCTGCTGGGCAACCGCATGCTGCTGGGCGTCTACATCGGCCAGTACTGCATCAACACGCTGACCTACTTCTTCCTGACCTGGTTCCCGGTCTACCTGGTCAGCGAGCGCCACATGACGATCCTGAAGGCCGGCTTCGTGGCCGCGCTGCCGGCGGTGGCGGGCTTCCTCGGCGGCGTGCTGGGCGGCGTGATTTCGGACCGCATGATCAAGTCCGGCACCTCGCTGTCGATGGCGCGCAAGACGCCCATCGTCGGCGGCATGCTGCTGGCGATGTCGATGATCGTCTGTAACTACGTCGACGCCGACTGGCTGGTGGTGCTGGTGATGTCGCTGGCTTTCTTCGGCAAGGGCATCGGCGCGCTGGGCTGGGCCGTGGTGGCCGATACCTCGCCCAAGGAAGCGGGCGGCATGAGCGGCGCGCTGTTCAACACCTTCGGCAACACGGCCGGCATCACCACGCCGATCGTCATCGGCTACATCCTGCAGCAGACCGGATCGTTCGCCGGCGCGCTGGTGTTCGTCGGCGCCAACGCCGCCGTCACCGTGCTGTGCTACGTGCTGATGGTCGGCGAAATCAAGCGCTTCGAATTCAAGACGCCGGTGTTGCGCCCCGTCGGCAAGCCGGCGCCGGCCGCCAGCGCCAGCGCGCCATCAACGACTATCAGTTGAGCGGCTCCCGCGCCAGCTCGATGCCGGTGATGATGCGCGCCAGCAGCGCGTTGAGACGCTTGGTGTCGATCAGGTGCTGCACCACCACGTGGCCCGAATACGGAAACGGATACAGCGTGCAATTGCCCATCGCCGCCAGGCGGTGCGCATGCATGGCGTCGAGGTTGACCGACTCGGTGCAATTGGGCTGGTCCGGCCTAGTGCCGAACACGATATGCAAGCGGGTCTGCCCGCCCGCCCTGTCGCGCCCCAGCGTCGCCAGGTCGTAGTAGCCCGAGGCCGGCGGATTCAGTTCCAGCGCGCGCATCACGGCGATCCAGCGGCGCTCGTGATACAGCAGCGCCTGCCGCACATCGAGGAAGGACAGCGGCCCGAAGGCGATCACCTGCTGCACGTCGAGCAGCAGGCCGAACATGACGGCCGCATAGGCGCCCATCGACTGGCCGATGGTGACCACCTTGCTCGGCTTGATCGCCGCGATCAGCGCGCGCAACGTCTCCACCGTGTCGTCGGGATGCTCGCCCAGGCCGGCAATGGTGCGGTGATACCAGCTGTTGCCGGAATCGCGCACCAGGATCTTGTTGAGATGCCGTCCGCTGGCCTGCTCCAGCTTTTTCAGGCGGCCATAGAAATCGAATTCCGGCCGCGTCTCCCACGACACGAAGCCGAAAGCGATCACCAGAATCTCGCCGGGCACGACGCGGTCGATCAGCACATCCTCGGTGCTGGTCTTGACGCGCCGGTTATCCAGCGCAGGCACATCGGTCACGCTCAACGACATCGCGACGCTCCCTCACGTTCGGCAAGGTGTAAGACTACCAGCGGCAGCTTACCCAGCAGCATCTTGCGATGTTACATTATTTGAAACCGCAATTCAATTTGGGGCCGCGTCGACCCGCCGCCGAATCGGACGATGGGCAAAAATATCGCGACGGACGGCCAGGCAAGCTTCGGCCGCGCTGCGCATACTGGCCTGGCTCGCGCTTGTGCGGGCACCGAACCTGGAGAGCAATCATGAACCTATCCCTCACGCCGGCGGCACTGACCAAGCCTGCAGCCGGTCCCGACCTCAGCGCCATCAAAGCCAAGCAGCAAACAGCCTGGTCCAGCGGCGACTTCGCCGTCATAGGCACCACCTTGCAAATCGTCGGCGAGTCGCTGGC
The DNA here is from genome assembly GCF_059418605.1 of Duganella sp. GW821-FHT07G03. Taxonomy (NCBI): domain Bacteria; kingdom Pseudomonadati; phylum Pseudomonadota; class Betaproteobacteria; order Burkholderiales; family Oxalobacteraceae; genus Duganella; species Duganella sp. GW821-FHT07G03. The sequence goes on along the minus strand of NZ_JBWKQE010000027.1, from coordinate 75,519 downwards.
CGAAGCCGTTGATGTGCGGCCCGATGAACGGGTGCTGGACGTCGCGGCCGGCAATGGCAACGCGAGCCTGGCGGCGGCGCGCCGCTTTGCCGTTGTCACCTCGACCGATTACGTCGCCGCCTTGCTGGACAAGGGAAAAGCCCGTGCCACGGCCGAGCATCTCGCCATCGACTTCAGGTATGCCGACGTCGAGAACCTGCCGTTCGACGATGCAAGTTTCAATGTCGTGCTGTCCACCTTCGGCTGCATGTTTGCGCCCGACCATGAGCAAACGGCGCGCGAGATGCTGAGGGTGACGCGTCCGGGCGGACGCATCGGCATGGCCAACTGGACGCCGGACGGCTTCATCGGGCAACTATTCAAACTCATCGGCGGCATCTTGCCACCGCCGGCCGGCGTGCGCTCGCCGGCGCTGTGGGGCACGGAGGCGCACCTCCAAGCCTTGTTCGGCGCGCAGGCCGAGCACGTGTCGGCCACCCGCAAGATGTTCAATTTCCGCTATCGCTCGCCCGCCCATTGGCTGCAGGTCTTCCGTGACTTCTATGGCCCGATGCACAAGGCCTTCGCCGCCCTGGACCAGGCCAGGCAAGGACAACTGGAAGCAGAGATCGTCGCCCTGCTCAAGCGGATGAACGTCGCCGGCAGCGGCGCGCTGGTGGTGCCAGCCGAATACCTTGAGATTGTGATCGGCAAGCGCCAGTGACGCTTGCCGCGGCGGCATGGACCATCCGTCAGGCCGCCGCCAAGGCATCACGCTTGCGCCAAGCCGCTGGCGACACGCCCTGCGCGCGCTTGAATGCCCGGCTGAAGGCGGCCACGGATTCGTAGCCGACGTCGAACGAGATGGTGGTGATACTGGCGTCGTCCTGGCGCAGCATCTTGCTGGCCAATTCCATGCGCCTTGCGGCCAGATACTGGATCGGCGCCTGGCCGACCGCTGCAATGAAGCGCTGGGCAAACGTCGATCGCGACAGCGCCACTTCCCTGGCCAGCGACTCGACCGTCCAGGCATGGGCCGGCCGCTCATCCATCAGCCGCAATACGCGCGCAATGCGGCGATCGCGGGAGCAGCTGAGCGGTGCTCGGCTGTCATGGTGCAGCTGTTCGGCGTGGCAACGAATCGCGTGCACGAGAATGGCCTCGCTCATGCGATCGCGCAGCGCGCGCGCGCCCGGCCCCGCCGCCGGCGAGGCGCGCAGCATGCCGCTCAACCATGCTCCTCCGCGCGCCGCGGGGATATGTATCAGCCGTGGCAGCGCGGCGATCAACGGCTGGCATGCGCGCGCGTCGTAGCCGGCGAAACCGATCGCGACGGCGATGACGCTTTCCGGCGCGGCCGCCTGGCCGGCCCACAACTTGGCTGCATTGGGCAACGCTCGGGCGGCCGGGTCCTGCAGCGCGACGCTGTCGCAATGGGGCAAGACCAGCGTGTCGCCGGCCGCCAGTCGCAGCGGGGCCGCATGGTCGACGTGCGCGACCACGGCGCCTTTGTCCACCAGGTGAAATTGCATGATCTGGCCTTCGCCGGGCAGGAACATCGCCTGCGTTTCGTGCATGGAAGGCGTGCGCACCCCAGGAAAATGGGGAACGTCGAGGTGGCGCACCACGCTGCGCCGGACCTGGAAAGTGTTCAACATATCGGACAGGGTGTCGGATGGCATGGCGGCGACCGGAAGGAGTAATGGTCTGCCCAGTGTAAAAGGGAGCGTCACGGCCGACATCGGGAGCGCCCCCTATTTTGCACCTGCCGCCTGCCTATTTTGCGAGGTGACCGCCGCTCGCCAGGTCAGCTCGACCTTCCCAAGCCGAGCTGGTTCGCCAGCACAGCCGCCTCGGCCCGCGAGCGCACGCCCAGCTTCCCCAGAATGGCAGACACATGGTGTTCGATGGTCTTCTCGGAGCGCGTGAACTTCAGGGCGATTTCGCCGTTAGTCAGACCTTCGCCCAGCACGCGCAGGATGTCGAGCTCGCGTGAGGTAAGTCCACCGAAGTTGGCGCTGGTGCTGGCCCGGGGGCCGCGGGATACGCCGCGCACGCCTTCCTGGCGCAGCCGCTTGCGACAGCGTTTCGCCAGCGTCGTCGCGCCCATCGCCGTGAAGCATTCCAGTGCGGCTTGCTGTGACCGCCCTCCCACCTCCATCAAGGCAAGCCCGCGCTCGTAGCGGCAACCCAATTGGCGCCACGCCTCGGCGGCCGCGCTCGACTGGCCGTCGAGCGTGCAGCGATAACCGCGCTCGGCAAGCAGGCCGGGATGGGGGCCGTCTGGCGCCAACCTGCGCCACCATGCCGCCAGTTCGCCACAAAACCGGCGGTCGCGGCGCGCCTCGGCCAAGGCATAGACATCGCGGACAATCTCAGGAACGGCACTGCCCTCGTCGCGCAACCATGCCGCTTCGGCGTGGGCGGCAGCCACCGGGCCGAGCCGTTGCAGTTCCCCCGTCTGGCGCGCCAGGCGGGTCGCTTCGTCGAGCGCGGCATCGGCGCCCGCTTCCGCCCGGTGCGCCCGCAGGCGGGCGATGACTGTCAGCGCCAGCATGCGCGACAGCGGCGCCAGCGCATGGCAGCCCAGCAAACCGGATGCCGTGCTGGCGGCCTGGGCCCAGTCGCCGCGCTCGAAATATACCCGGCACAGCTGGGCCGTGAGGTAGTGTCCCCACGCGTCGAGATCGCGCGCGGCGAAGTAGGCCGCCGCTTCGTCGCTCAGCGCCTGCATCAAGGGATAGTCGCGTGCATACAGTGCCGCGCTGACCAGGCCGATGTAGGCACGCGCCGCATGCTCCTCGTATTTTTCCCGTAGCGAGACGTCCAGCCCCCTGCGCAGCAGGTCCATGCCAGCCGGATCTCCGATCCAATGCTGGGCCGCCCCCTGGTTGATCAAGGCGTGCGCCACGACCTCCAAATCGCCCATCCCGGTTGCCATGGCGATGGCGCGATCGGCCCAAAGGACGGCTTGTTCCGTTTCGCCCGCCAGCATATGCAATTGCGACCTGTTGCTAAGTGCCCAAGCCAGCTCTGCGTTGGCCGGCATGCCTTCCAATAGCATGACGGCCTGGTTGGCATAAGCCTCTGCCCGATCGTTGCGGCCGGCGAACCAATGCAGGCGCGACAACCAGCGCAGCGCCTGCCCTTGCTGCACCCGGTCGCCAATTTCCTGCCACAGGCTCAAAGCGGCGGCCTGTGCGGCAATTCCTTCATCGAGCATGCCAACCAGGTAGCATTGATAGGCGCGCAGTCCCAGCCAGCCTGCCCGGTCCTGACGCGGCAGGCCGTCGGCGCAAGACAACGCTGTCGCATAGAGCTGCGCCGCTTCCCGGTGGGCGCCGGCCAGGGCGGCTTCGGCTGCGGCATCCGGCGCGTATCGGATCACCGCGGCGACGTCATGCGCCCCCGCCGCGTGGTGCACCAGCCGGCTCTTGGCGACACCGGCGCCGCAGCGCTCCAGGCAAGCGAGCACCTGCGCGTGCAGCGCGGCCGCGCACGGCGCGGGCAGGGCCTGCTCGACTGCGATGCGCGCCAGCTCATGGCGGAACACATAGTTGCGACGATCAGCCTGTAGCAGGCCCGAGGAAAGGGCGCCCGAGATCACGTGGCTGGTCGGCGCCAGGACGACGTCGACCACATCGGCCTCGATCCGTCCCGGAACAATGGAAGCCAGGTCCAGCAAATCGCGCACCGCCGGCGGCAGCCGCGCGGCCCGGGCCAACACCGCGTCGCGCACCGTTTCCGGCATGCAGTCGGCACCAATGAGCTGGGTGACGAAGAAGGGATTGCCCGCCGTTATACGATACAGGTCCGTGGCGGGATGTCCTGCCTGTCGCGCCAGGGTCGCCACCGCGTCTTGCGTCAGGGGCGGCAAATGGACGCGGCCGACGCTGTCGGCCGGAACGTCGCCGAGGACGGCGCGCAAGGGATGGCGTTCATTGAGTTCGTCATCACGAAAGGTGAGAACCAGCAAGACCGACGTCTGACGGATGCGGCGCGCAAGGTATTTGACAAGGTCAAGCGTGGCGGCGTCCGCCCAGTGCAAGTCTTCCAGGACGAAGATGACGGGGCCGGGTGATTCGCTGAGGCGGGCCAGCAATGCCGGGAACAGCTTGGCCCGCTCCTGCCGTGCCGACAGCATGGTCTTGATTTCAGCCCCCAGGGCGGCCGACATATCATAGAGCGGGCCGAGCGGCCTGGGGGAGAACAGCGCGTCGCATCCTCCCCAATACACCGACACGCCGGTGCGCAGCTCGCTCAGCCGTCGCACCACCGAGGTCTTGCCGATACCGGCTTCGCCGTACACGATGACGGTGCGGCCCTGCCCTTGCGCGGCCAGGTCGAGCGCGCTGGAGAGTGCCTGCAACTGATGTTCCCGCTCGACCAGTGCCACCATAGGAGTTCCCGCTCGTCGTTAATACTCGGCACACCGGCAAATCCACTCACTCCGTATAGAAGCAACGCCCGCAAGCCTGGCGGTAGCTCTCATTGCCGCCGATGCTGATCTGCTCGCCTTCCTTCATGCGCTTGCCGTCCTGGTCCACGCGGATGTTCATGGTCGCCTTCTTGCCGCAGCTGCAAATGTTCTTCAACTCTTCGATATCGTCGGCCAGCGCCAGCAGATAGGCCGAGCCGGGGAAAGGCTGGCCGCGGAAATCCGTGCGCAGGCCGTAGGTGATCACCGGTATGCCGCGCACCTGCGCCAGCTGGTGCAACTGCTGCACCTGCAGCGTGCTGAGAAACTGCGCCTCGTCGATCAGCAGGCAGGCGATTTTCTGGTCTATCAGGTCGAGGAAATTGGTGGCGGCGTCGAACACTTCCGTCTGCCGCTGCGGCCCCAGCCGCGACGTCACCTGGCCCACGCCGTAGCGGTTGTCGATGGCGGCGGTGAACAGGCGCACCTGCTGGCCCTGCTCTTCGTAATTATGCGCCACTTGCAACATCGCGGTGGACTTGCCTGCGTTCATCGCAGAATAACGGAAATAAAGTTTAGCCACTACTACCCCTCTTTGAAGTGCGGGATTATAAACCGCCCCTTCCGAAAAAGGCGCATACTTGCTTTTCCAGCAGCAGTGTAAAACCGGTATTTTTTTCGCATATACAAACTCGGAAACATTCCTTTCCAGCGCCTACAGAGCGGCCTACCATCCGCTCTTTACAAAAAAGCACGAGCGAACACAATTCGTCCGTGCCCACAGTTCGCAAGGAGAATCGCATGCCCACCCCCGCATTGTTTAAGCTCATCGGCAACACGCCACTGGTCCAGGTCACGCGCCTGGACACCGGCCCCTGCCAACTGTTCCTCAAGCTCGAATCGCAGAACCCCGGCGGTTCGATCAAGGACCGCATCGGCCTGTCCATCATCGAAGCTGCCGAGGCCGACGGCCGCCTGAAACCGGGCGGCACCATCATCGAGGCCACCGCCGGCAACACCGGCCTGGGCCTGGCGCTGGTCGGCCGCCTCAAGGGCTACCGCGTGCTGCTGGTGGTGCCGGACAAGATGTCGACCGAAAAAGTGTTGCACCTGAAGGCGCTGGGCGCCGAGGTGCGCAGCACCCGTTCCGACGTCGGCAAGGGCCATCCCGAGTACTACCAGGACTACGCCGCCCGGCTGGCGCGCGAGCTGCCGGGCTCCTTCCTCGCCGACCAGTTCAACAACCCGGCCAATCCGCTGGCGCACGAAACCACCACCGGCCCGGAGATCTGGGACCAGATGGGCCACGAGGTCGACGCCATCGTGGTCGGCGTCGGCTCGTCCGGCACCCTGACCGGGTTGACCAACTACTTCCGCAAGGCCGCGCCGCACGTGGAATTCGTGCTGGCCGATCCCAAGGGCTCGATCCTGACCGAGTACGTCAACACCGGCCACGTGTCCGACACCAGCGGCTCGTGGGCGGTGGAAGGCATAGGCGAGGACTTCATTCCCTCGATCGCCGACCTGAGCGGCGTGCGCAAGGCCTACACCATCACCGACCAGGAAAGCTTCGACAGCGCCCGCAGCCTGTTGCGCGCCGAAGGCATCCTGGGCGGCTCGTCGACCGGCACCCTGCTGGCCGCCGCGCTCAAGTACTGCCGCGAACAGACCACGCCCAAACGCGTGGTCACCTTCGTCTGCGACACCGGCACCCGCTATCTGTCCAAGGTCTACAACGACGGCTGGATGCACGACCAGGGCCTGCTGCGGCGCGAACCGCTGCACGACCTGCGCGACCTGATCGGCCGCCGCTACGACGAAGGTGATGTCGTCAGCGTGGCGCCCGGCGACACCCTGCTGACCGCCTTCAACCGCATGCGCAGCACCGACCTGGCGCAGTTGCCGGTGCTGGAGAACGGCAAGCTGGTCGGCATCATCGACGAGTCCGACCTGCTGCTCAAGGTCGACCACCACGCGGAACAGTTTTCCAGCCTGGTCGGCACCACCATGACCTCCCGCCTCGAGACGCTGCACCCGAGCGCCGACGTGCAGGCGCTGCGCAGCACCCTGGACCGCGGCCTGACCGCCGTGGTGGCCGACGGCGACGCCTTCTACGGCCTGATCACCCGCTTCGATTTGCTGAACCACCTGAGAAGGACTTTATCTTGAGCGACCAACATCTGAACAAGCACAACAAAGCCGCCCTGGCCACCCGCGTGATCCACGCCGGCCAATCGCCCGACCCGTCGACCGGCGCCATCATGCCGCCGATCTACGCCACCTCCACCTTCGTGCAGGACAGTCCCGGCGTGCACAAGGGCCTGGACTACGGCCGCTCGCACAATCCGACCCGCTGGGCGCTGGAGCGCTGCGTGGCCGACCTGGAGGGCGGCGCCCAGGGCTTTGCCTTCGCCTCCGGCCTGGCGGCGATCTCGACGGTGCTGGAACTGGCCGACGCCGGCTCGCACATCATCGCCGGCGACGACATGTACGGCGGCACCTACCGCCTGTTCGAGCGGGTGCGCCGGCGCAGCGCCGGCCACGACTTCAGCTACGTCGACCTGACCAACCCGGAGAACCTGCTGGCCGCGATCAAGCCGGAAACCAAGATGGTGTGGGTGGAAACGCCGACCAACCCGATGCTCAAGCTGGCCGACCTGAAGGCGATCGCCAAGATCTGCCGCGAGCGCGGCATCATCGCCGTGGCCGACAACACCTTCGCCAGCCCGATGGTGCAGCGGCCGCTGGAACACGGCTTCGACATCGTGGTCCATTCGACCACCAAGTACCTGAACGGCCACTCCGACATCATCGGCGGCATCGCCGTGGTGGGCGGCGAGCCGCACCAGAAGGAATGGTGCGAGCAGGTCGGCTTCCTGCAGAACTCGGTGGGCGCCATCGCCGGCCCGTTCGACAGTTTCCTGGCGCTGCGCGGCGTGAAGACGCTGGCGATCCGCATGGAGCGCCACTGCCGCAGCGCGCTGGAGCTGGCGCGCTGGCTGGAGCAGCAGCCGGAAGTGCGCAAGGTCTACTACCCCGGCCTGGCATCGCACCCGCAGCACGAACTGGCCAAGCGCCAGATGGACGGCTTCGGCGGCATCATCTCGATCGACCTGAAGACCGACCTGCCGGGCGCGCGCCGCTTCCTGGAAAGCTGCTCGGTGTTCGCGCTGGCCGAAAGCCTGGGCGGGGTCGAAAGCCTGATCGAGCATCCGGCCCTGATGACGCACGCCACCATCCCGCCGGCGACGCGCGCCAAGCTGGGCATCGGCGACGGCCTGATACGGCTGTCGGTGGGAATCGAGGATATAGAGGATTTAAGGGCCGATATTCGCCGTTCGCTCGATGCGATTTAGGTGCTAGTATCCGGGAATCGCGTAATCAGCCCGGGACCTTATGGAATTCCTCTTAATCATCATCGGCGTACTGGCCATCGGAGCGCTGTACTCGCTCGGCGTGGCCAGCGCCAAGCCGGTGACCGGCAGCGACTTTTACAAGGTGTCGAAGGATGGCCGCGTGCTGGCCTCCGGCGGCCCCAAGGTGACGGCGCTGCGGCCCAAGGTGACGCCGGACGGCTTGATGGTCAAGCTGCGCAACGGCCACCGCATCGGCGAGTTCCTGGTGCACGAGCTGGTGGCCGAGGCCTACCTGCCCAATCCATCGGGCTTGAAGCACGTGCGCCACAAGGATGGCAACCTGCGCAACAACAAGGTCGAGAATCTGGCGTGGAGCAAGGCGCCGAAGGTCGCGCCGGCCGTGGCTCCGGCGCCGCCTCCTGTACCAGTGGCGCAGACCCGCTATGCCTCACCTGCGGCGCGGGCCGCCGCGGCGGCGCTGGCCGCGGCAGCGGCGGATGCGGAAGCAAGCGCCGCTCCGGCCAAGTCCATCGGCGATGCCCTGCCCGGCGGTGCGCCTCACTCGCCCGGGTGATATTTGCGTTCCAGGTGCTTTTCCACGTCCGCCTTGTAGAACAACACGTCCTTGAATTCCCCGCGCGCGTACATCGCGGCCTGGTCGCTGAAATGCGGCGAGGCCGGATTGCCGCTCTCCCCGCCCGCCAATATGCTGCGCGCCTTGATGCGCGGCCCGAACTCCACCGCCGCCACGAAGCTGTTGCCACGCTCGCCGTAGATTTTTTTGGCCTTGGTCTTCGACGTCATACCCGAAGTTGGCCCAAACGCGGCCAGCGAACCCCAGTTGGCTGACGCGAACGCCACCGGCAAACTGGGCTTGCTGTCGTCGAAAGGCTGGACGATGTCACCGGTCAGGCGCTGGAAGCGATTGATCTCGCCCCACGGCGTCTGCCACGTGCCGAAGTCCGCCGCCAGCTTGGCCGACGCGCGCTCCAGTGCCTGCAAGCGCTGCAGCGGCGTGATCGCGGCCTGGATGTAGTCGAGCACCAGCACTTCGCGCGCCTTGGCCGCCGCGCCGTAAGTGGCCGACAGGTCCTGCGCCCAGAAGATCGCCAGCGATGTCGGCACCGACTCCAGCGAGTAGCGCAGGTCCCAGCCGCGCAGCGCGCCGATCTGCGGCGCCAGCCCGGCCTTGAGCGCGTCGCCCTCCGGCAACTCATTCCACGCCGCGAACAGCTGCGGCAGCAGCGGTTCGAAGGCCGGCAGCTGCGTGTCGTAAGCGCTGGCGATCAGGCTGTCGAGCGTGAAGTTCTTTCTGTTCTCCAGCACCCGCACCGCGTGGATGCCGCGCGGGTTCTCGGGATTCATCGACATATAGGCCGGATAGTCGCGCGCCTTGGGGCTGTACGCGCCGGCCGCCGTGTATGGCCAGTTGTTGGTGTTCTGGATCCAGCCGTTCTTCGGATTGAACAGCGTGATGGTGTCCTTCACCGCGTGCAGGCCTTGCCACTCGGTGGCCGGATCGCTGCCGTCGACCGGATGCTTCCAGTCGAACCTGGGATCGCGCTTGGGAATGAAGTTCCCGTGGAAGTAAGCGATATTGCCGTCGGCGTCAGCGTACACGGTGTTGTTGGACGAATTGGTGCGCAGCTCCATCGCCTTGTAGAAGTCCTTGTAGCTGCGCGCCTTGGTGCGGATATAGGATTGCGTCAGCGCCTTCAACGGCTCGTTCATCAGCCGCACGGCGATCCACTTGCCGTCCCTGGCCCGCACAATGGGGCCGTGGTGGCTGTAGTAGACCTTGACCACCTTGCTGGCCATGCCGGCCGCAGTCTTGTACGGCAGCGTGATATCGACCGCCTTCAATGGCCGCTGCTGCTGGCCGTACTGGTAGTAGAACTGGCCGTCCTGTTCGCTGATGGTCTCCAGGTATTCGTCGATGACGTCGCCGCCGCCGGAGGTGTGCATCCAGCCCAGGCGGTCGTTGAAGCCCTGGTAGACGAAGAACTGGCCCCAGGTCACGGCGCCGTAGGCGTTCAGGCCCTGCTCGCTGTGCACCTGCACTTCGGGACGGAAGTAGAACGAGGTGTGCGGATTAATCAGCAGCAGCGCGTGGCCGTCCTTGCTCAGCGCCGGCGCGATGGCGAATCCGTTGGAGCCGCCCGGCTCCTTGTCCAGCTCGATACCGTCGTCGCGCGCCGACAGCAGCACCGGCGGCGCCAGCGGCAGCCTGGCGCCGTTGGCGTACAGCTCCTGTAACTGCTTCAGGTCCACCGATTCGATGTCGCCGCCGATGCTGCCCTCGCTGAAGCTGAGCGCCATCCACGGCTCGAAGCGGGTGATCAGCGCCGGCTTCACCTCCGGGTGCGTGGCCAGGTAGTAGTTCAGGCCGTCGGCGTAGGCCACCATCAGCTGTTTCAGCCACGCCGGGCTGTGGGCGTACTGCGCCTGCAAGTCCGCCGGATTGATGAACAGCTTCATGCGCAGGTCGCGATACAGCTCGGCCTCGCCCTCGACCTCGGCCAGCCGGCCCATGGCGTTGATGTAGTTGAGCTCGACCCGCTTGAAGTCGTCCTCGGCCTGCGCGTACATCAGGCCGAACACGGCGTCGGCGTCGGTCTTGCCGTAGACGTGGGGGATGCCCCACTTGTCGCGCAGGATGGTCACGCGCTGGGCCGCCGCCTTCAGGCGCGCGGCCTCCGGCGACGGCTTGGCCGCCGGCGGCGCCGCCACCGCCGCACCTATCGTCACACTGGCAACACAACACATCAGGGCTAAGCTTGAACGCATCGACAGACTCCGGGCGGTGGGGGAACTACAATTTAACTGGCGTCGACCAGCTCCGAGATACGCAGTTGCAGCGCGGTGATTTCCGCCCGCAGCGCCGCGTTCTTTTCCTTCAGCGAGGCGTTTTCGGCGCGCAGCTCGTCGACCTCGGTCAGCGGCCGGCCGTACTCGCCGCCGCCCTCCTTGGCTTCCTTGGCGGGACGCGAGGCGGCGCGCAGATCGCGCACTTCCTTGGCGGCCTTCTGCAACTCCTTCTTGCCGCCGGCCACCGCGGCCACCTGGTCGGCTTCCGGCAGCGAGGCCACGGTGGCGGCGGCGTTGATCGAGATCGTGCCCGAACGGACCGCCTCCACCAGCTCCGGCGTCGCCGTCTTCTGGATTTTTTCGATCTGGCTGATGGTGGCGCTGCTCAGGCGCGCGGCGCGGGCGATGTCTTCGCGCGAGGTCAGCGGCATGGCGGCCGGCTTGACCTTGGGCGCCTCGCCTTCCGGCGGCGCGATGGCGGCGTCCTCGGCGGCGGCCTGCGCGGCCAGCTCGACCACGCGGGCGGTGACGATCTCCTTCTTGCGCAGCGCCAGCACGCCGCGCTGGTAGTCGGAAATGCTGCGGCGGCCCAGGTTGTTATCGATCATCCACAGCTTGACGTCGTCCAGGCTGCGGAAGCTGGTGTTTTCCGTGACCTTGAATGGAATGCCGTGCTGCTGGCAGATCTGGTAGCGGTTATGGCCATCGACCAGCACGTCTTCCCACAGCACCAGCGCGTCGCGGCAGCCTTCCACCAGGATGCTGCGCTCCAGCGCCGCGTATTCGGCCTCGGTCAGCGGCTCGATGTAGGCGCGCAACACGTCGTTGATTTTGATTTGCATAGTTATCCTCGAATTACCGGCGGGCCGGCGCCAATGCGCCCGGCCAAATCGCCGTCCAGCATGCTACACCATACTCGCACGCCGCCAAAGTCCCATGCCGGGATGTTCACTAAGGCAATCTTAAGAAAACTACATTATTATTCGTACCAGTCAACAAGCTTTCTCCGCCAATTGACACTAAGCCCCGACAGGTTTGCCGCCTGCTCGGGGCTTTTCCTTGCCTGGAAGGGGGAGGATTGCTTTTGCCCGTGCCTTGTTGCATGATTCATGCTTCCTCAATCAAGGCCTCACTATGATCCACTACATAATTAACGTGTCCTTTGCCGAAGCCGCGCCCGATACCATGCTGCGCTTCAGCATCGAATTGTCGAAATATAATATCGCCGCCGGCGTCAAGGCCGACGACGGCCGCGCCTACCACCTGCCGCCCGGCACCTTCACCTACGTCGGCAAGGAAACCATCAACGAAGTGCGCGACGGCGTCCACCGCCTGGCCGAAACCATCCAGACCGGCGCCTCGGTGCTGGTGACCGAGGCAACCACGCTGTCCTGGAGCGGCCTGAAGGAAGTGCCGGTCGCCTAAGGCTGCCGGCTAAGGCGTGACGGCGGGCACGGTCAGGGTGAAGGTGACGCCCTTGCCGCACGCGCTGTCGAGTTTGATGTCGCCCTTGAGCACGCCATGTGCCAGGTTGTGGACGATGAACATGCCGAGGCCGGAACCGCCCTGCCCCAGCTTGGTGGTGTAGAAGGGCTCGAACACCTTGCGGTGCAACTCGGGCGCGATGCCGGCGCCGTCATCCTGGTAGACGATCTCGACCTGCTCCCGCAGCTGCCGGGCGTCGATCATGATGTGGCCGCCGCCGGCGCCGAAGCCGTGACGGATCGAGTTCATGATCAGATTGCTGAAAATCTGTTCCAGGTCGCCGGGAAAGGCATCCATCTCGATGCCGGGCGGTATCCGTAAATCCACGCGCACTTGCGCATGCCGCATCGCCGTGCCCAGCGTGTGCAGGATGTCGCTCACCGTCTCGCGCAGGTCGAACACGCGGCGGCGCTGGCTGGTCTGGTCCACCGCCACCTTCTTGAAGCTTTCGATCATCTCCCCGGCCCGCTGCGCGCTGCGCACCAGGATGGTGCTGGCGTTGATGCACTCGTCCACCGAGGCGAACAGCAGGCTCTTGGTCAGCGTGCCCTCGGCCACCGACTTCGACAACTCGCACAGGCGGTCGCCCAGCGCCGACGCCATCATGACGATATTGCCGATCGGCGTGTTGAGCTCATGCGCCACGCCCGCCACGATGCCCCCCAGCGAAGCGAGCTTTTCCGATTCGACGATCTGGTCCATCGCCCGCCTTAGCTCCAGGGTCCGTTGTTCGACCCGCCCCTCCAGGTCCTCGTTGAGCTGGCGCAGGCGCAGCTCGCTCTCCTTCAGCGCCGCCTCGGTGGCCTGCCGCACCTTGCATTCCTGCCCCAGGTTCTCGGCCAGCGCCGACAACTCGCCGGTGCGTTCGCGCACCATGCCTTCCAGGTTGACCTTGCGGTATTCGATCTCCATGCGCTGGGCGTACAGTTCGCAAAACACCCTGACCTTGCTGCGCAACACCAGCGGCTCGATCGGCTTGATCAGGTAGTCGACCGCGCCGGATTCGTAGCCCTTGAACAAATGATTTTTCTCGTTCATGCCGGCCGTCACAAAAATGATGGGCAAATGGCAGGTCTTGGGATTGGTGCGCAACAGCGCGGCCGTTTCCAGGCCGTTCATGTCGGGCATCTGGACATCGAGCAGGATCAGGGCGAAATCGCATTTCAGGCTCTGGCGCAGCGCTTCATTGCCGGAGTTGGCGGCCACCAGCTCCAGATCGAGCTCCATGTCCGACAACAGGGCGGCGAGCGCCGTCAGGTTCTCGGGCCTGTCATCGACCATCAGCACCGGAATCTTGTTAGCGTCCACTGTGTTTTCCTTTGCGTCCATGCGCACCGGCCAAGGCCTGGAACAGCGCTCCCAAGCCGGCCAGCGGCACCACATAATCCGCCTGCACGGCAGCCAGCGCCGCCAGCGGCATGCTCGGACTGACGGCGTCGGCCGGGTCCTGCACCACGGCCAGTCCGCCCTTGTCCTTGATCGCCCGCAGGCCCTGGCTGCCGTCGGCGTTTGCTCCAGTCAATATTACGCCGATCAGGGCCGGGCCGAAAGCGCGCGCTGCCGACTCGAACAACACATCGATCGACGGCCGCGCGTAACTCACGGCCGCGTCCGTGTTCAGCGCCAGCGTGCCGTCGCGCTCCACCATCAGGTGGTAGTTGGCCGGCGCCAGGTAGACCGTGGCGGGCTCGATGCGTTCGCGCTCCTCGGCCTCCTTGACGCGCAGCGCGCAACCCTGGTCCAGCACCCTGGCCAGCGAGCCGTCCGAGTCGGCCGAAATGTGCTGCACGATCAGCAAGGGCCAGGGCAGATCGGCCGGCAAGGTCCCCAGCAACAGCTTGAGCGCGCTGACCCCGCCGGCCGACACGCCCAGCACGATGGCCCGATATGGCGCGCGCTTAGGCATAGGGCTTGCGGTAGATGCTCAGGTGGGGAGCGAAGCGCTCGTACTGCACGCCCTGCGGGCGGCCATCGAGCCGCTCCTTCATGCCCAGGCACAGGAAGCCGCCCGGCTGCAGGCAATGCTCGAACAGGCGCAGGCAGCGGTCCTTGAGCTCCCCCTTGAAATAAATCATGACGTTGCGGCACAACACCAGGTTCATTTCGCCGACGTCGCTGTCGGTGACCAGGTTGTGCTGGACAAAAACCAGATGCTCGCGCAGGCCGGAGGTCAGCATGGCGTTGTCGTAGCAGGCCGTGTAGTAGTCCGCGAACGACCCCGTGCCGCCGCTCAGCTGGTAGTTGCGGGTGGCCGCCTGCATGGCCTTGAGCGGATAGATGCCCTCGCGCGCGCGCTTGAGGACAGCCTCGTTGAGGTCGGTCGCATAGATGCGGTAGCGCCCGGCCAGCCCGGATTCCTGCAGCAGGATCGCCATCGAATACGCTTCCTCGCCGCTGGCGCAGCCGGCATGCCAGATCTTGACGAAGGGATAGGTCTGCAAGAACGGGATCACCTTTTGCCGCAGCGCCAGGAAGAACGGCGGGTCGCGGAACATCTCCGTCACGTTCACGGTGATCCCCTGCAGCAGCGTCTCGAAGCAGGCGGGATCGCGCAGCAGCTGGGCCTGGGCCTGGGAAAACGTCGCGTGGCCAGAACTGGCCAGCCACAGCCGCAGGCGCCGTTTGAACGAGGCCTCCGCGTAGCCACCAAAATCGTGGCCATACACCTGGCGCACGCCCTGCAGCAGCAGGCCGATTTCCACATCCTCGATGGCGTCCGGGTCCATGGTTGCGCTCCTAGCGGCTGGTCCAGACCCGCAGCAGCGACATCAGCTTGTCGGTGTCGATCGGCTTGGCCAGATAGTCGCTGGCGCCGGCCTCCAGGCATTTCTGCTGGTCGCCCTGCATCACCTTGGCCGTCATCGCGATGATGGGCAAGGCGGCGTAGCGGCGCTCGGCGCGGATCCGGCGCATCGCCTCATAGCCGTCCATCTCCGGCATCATGATATCCATCAGCACCACGCTGATGGCGGGATGCTCGTCGAGCCGCAGCAGCGCCTCGCGGCCGTTGTCGGCCTCCAGCACCAGCATGCCCTTCTCGGTCAGCAGGCTGGTGAGCGAGAAGATGTTGCGCATATCGTCGTCGACGATCAGCACGGTTTTGCCGTCCAACATGGCCTCCTTGTCGATCGCGGCCCGTATCATGCGTTGCCGGGACGGTTCCATCTTGCTTTCGACCATGTGCAGGAACAGCGTCACCTCGTTCAGCAAACGCTCCGGACTCTTGGCGCCCTTGATGATGATGCGCTCGGCATAGCGCTGCAACTGGCGTTCCTGCTCGCGCGTCAGGTCGCGGCCGGAATGGATGATGACCGGTATCTGCCGCGCCTGCTCCATGCCCTGGATGTGTTCGAGCAGCTCGAAGCCCGACATGTCGGCCAGCCCCAGGTCGAGCACCATGCAATCGTAGCGGCCGGCCGCCAGCAGCGCCATCGCCTCGCGGCCGCTGGCGGCGATGGTCAGCACCACCTCGCGCTCGCCCAGCAAGGCCTTCAGGCTGGCGGCCTCGGCCGGGTTGTCCTCGACGATCAGCAACTGCTTGAGCGAATGGTCGAGCGCGCTTTCGACCGTGCCCAGCACCTGGTCCAGCTGGGCCGCGCTGACCGGCTTGGTGACCAGGCCGATCGCCCCCATCTCCATGGCGCGCTGGCGTTCCTCCAGGCAGGTGATGAAGTGGACCGGGATGTGGCGCGTCTCGGCGCTGTCCTTCAGGCTGCGCATCACGCCCCAGCCGTCTATGCTCGGCAACATCACGTCCAGCAGGATGGCGCTGGGCAGGTAGTGCCGGGCCAGCGCGATGCCGCCGGCGCCGTCCAGCGCGACCAGGGCGGCGTAACCGCGCTGGCGCACGAAGTCCATCAGGATGCCGGCGAAGTTGCGGTCGTCCTCGACAATCAGGATGCACCGCGCCCCCGGCTGCAGCGTGGCCCGGTCGTCGGCCAGCGCCGGCGGCGGCAGCGGCGCGGCGGCGGCCGGCGCGGACGGCGGTGGCGGCGGCGCGGACGGCGGCGCGGCGGCGGTCGTGTCCGCGGCGGCTTCGGCCGACGCGGCGGCCGGCGCCGCCAGCGGCAGCCACAAGGTGAAAGTGCTGCCCTGGCCCTCGACGCTGCGCATGCTCAGGCTGCCGCCCATCTTGCACGCCAGCTGCAGCGAAATCGACAGACCCAGCCCGGTGCCGCCGTACTGCCGGCTGATGCCGCCGTCGGCCTGCTTGAACGCTTCAAAGATCAACTCCTGCTTGCTGGCTGGCACGCCGATGCCGGTGTCGACGACGGCCCAGCACAACGCCGCCTGGCCCAGCGGATTGGCGGCCGCGTCGGCCAGCGACACCCGCAAGGCGACCTCGCCGCCGGCGGTGAACTTGATGGCGTTGGCGATCAGGTTCTTCAGGATCTGCTCGGTGCGCTGCATATCGAGCGACACCTGCGGCGGCACCTCCGGCGCGATCTCGGTGTGGAAGCGCAAGCCCTTCTGCTCGGCCGGCAAATGGAACAGGTCCTGCATGTCCGCGCACAGCTGGGCCGGCCGCACCAGCTCGTAGCTGAATTCCACCTGGCCCGCCTCCACCTTGGACAGGTCGAGGATATCGTTGATCAGGTTGAGCAAGTCCTGGCCGGCGCCGTTGATGGTGCTGGCGTACTCGACCTGTTTGGGCGTGAGGGTCTGGCTCTTGTTCTCCTTGAGCAGGCCCGACAGGATCAGCATGCTGTTCAGCGGCGTGCGCAGCTCGTGCGACATATTGGCCATGAACTCGCTCTTGTAGGCGCTGACCTTTTGCAGCTCCTCGGCCTTGCGCCACACGTCGCGGCTGGCCTGCTCCAGCTCGGCATGCTTGAGGCGCAGCTGTTCGCGCTGGGCTTCCAGCAAATCGGCGCGTTCGGCCAGCTCCTCGTTGGTTTGCTGCAGCTCTTCCTGCTGCACCCGCAACTCCTCGGCCTGCTGCTCGGTCTCGACCAGCAAGCCCTTGGTGCGCTGGCGCGATTGATTGACTTCGAAACCGACCGCCAGCGCCTCGCGCACCGATTCCAGCAAAGCCAGCTCGGCCGTCCGGAAGGCGCGGAAGGCCGCCAGCTCGATGGCGCCCACCAGATTGTCGCCGTGCAGCAGCGGCACCAGCATCAGGTTGCCGGGGTCGGCGTGGCCCAGCGCCGACCCCACCGGCAGATAGCCGGCCGGCACATTGTCCACCAGCAGGATGCGGCGTTCCCGCACAGCCTGGCCCAGCAAGCCGTCGCCGCTGGCGATGCGCGCGCCCATGTCGATGCCGGCCGGCAGCGCGTACGCCGCCGCCAGATAAAACTGCTGGCTTTGCTCGTCATGCAGGAAGAAGGCGCCGACGCCGGCGCCGGTGCGCGTGGCCAGGTAGCACAAGACTTTTTCGGCCAGCCAGGCGGTCTCCTGCTCGCCGCGCATCAGCGCATTGAGTTCATTCTGCCCGCTCTTGAGCCAGTCGCGCGCCTGTTCCGCGTCGCGGCTGGCGCGCAGGGCCAGGCTCATCGTGCGTATCGCATGATCGAGCGCCAGCTGGGCCTCGCCGATGCTGAACACCGACTTGAGCAACTGCCCCACCTCGTCGCTGGAAATGGCGCCGGGATCGATGTCGGGCAGCCGGGCCAGCGCGATCTGCTGCTCCAGATTGCCGCCGGCGATGGCTTCGACCGCCTGAACCTTCTCGGCGCTGCCGGCGTTCAGCGCGCGCGCCGCGTCGAGCGCCGTCGCCAGCGGCCGCGCAATGCTGCGCTGATAAAAGAGCCGGATGAACACCGCCAGCAGCAGCAACATCAGCGCCAGCCCGGTCAGCACCTGATAGACGATGGACTGGCCGCTGGCCAGTTGCCGGCTTGAATCGACCTCCAGCACGCCGCGCACATCGCCCAGCTTCCAGTTGGTGCGCGGGCTGCCGGGCCAGCTGTTGTGGCAAGCGACGCAGGCCTGGGCCACCATCCGGTCCGCCATCGCCACCCGCACCACCGTCTTGCCGGCGATGGTCTCGACGCGGGTGTAGACCTTGTCGGGACTGCCCTGCAGAAAAGTCCAGGCATCCTCGCCGAACTGGTCGACCACGCGGTCGCGCCGGCTGGGGAAGGGATAGGGGCTGTACAGGCGCAGGCTGGTGCCCGATTCCTTGAGCAGCGCGCTCAGGTCCAGGATCATGGTGGCCGGCAGCGGCACGGTGTCGGGCCGCGCCAGATGGTCGAAGGAGACCCGCAGCTTGCCCTGCGCCATCAGCTTGGACACCACGTTGTCAGTGTAATACTTGCGCAGCAATTGGAACTGCCGCACGGTTTCCTGGCCGGCCTCGATGGCCTCATGTTCGGCGTTGCGCTGGATGACCAGCGGCAGCAGGATCGCCGCGGCCAGCGCGCTGAGCAGCAACAGCGCGCCGATGGGCACGAACAGCTTCCAGAACATGGAGCGCGACAACAAGGATCTCACGTGGCTACCCTCCCGCTCAGCACCAAGCGCATGCGCTGGCGCGACAAATTGGCGTCGAAGCCGACGGCGATGCTGTCGCGCGCCCGTTCGAGGAATTCCAGCTCGGCGTCGGTGTAGGCATGGAAGGCGCCGAGCTCCAGCACGCCGACCAGCGTCTCGCCGTGCAGCAGCGGCACGGCGCTGACGTTGCGCGGCGCCGCCGCGCCCAGGCCGGAGGCGATGCTGACGTAGTCCGGCGGCACCTGGTCGATGCAGATGCAGCAGCGCTCCAGCGCGGCCTGGCCGGCCAGGCCCTGGCCCAGCGCGAAGCGCTCGCCCAGCGCCTTACGGCGGGTGTAGGCGTAGCTGGCGCACAGGTACAGCTGCTGGGCGGCGGCGTCGTACAGATAAAAGGCGCCGACCTGGGCCTGCAGCCGGTTCGCCAGGCACAGCAGCACCTGCTCGGCCATCGGTCCGGTCTCGTGCTCGCCGCGCATCAAGTCGCTCAACTCATTGAGGCCCGACTTGAGCCAGTCGCGGGCGCTCTCGGCCGCGCTGTTGGCGCGCAGCGCCACCGTCATCTGCCCGAACGCCAGGTCGAGCGCGCGCTGCACCTCGCTCATGCGGAGCACCGAACGCAGCAGCTCGCCCACTTCATCGCCGGGAATCTCGTCGGGCGCGAGCGCGGGCGCGGCGGCCGGCACCAGGTCGCGCGTCAGGTCGCCGCCGGCGATGGCCTCGGTGACGGCGATCTTGTCGGCCGCGCCGGCGGTCATGGCGCGCGCCAGGTCCAGCGCCACGCCCAGCGGCGCCGTCACCGAACGCACGATGCGCCGCCCCAGCACCACGGCCAGCAGGGCCAGCAGCACAATCGCGCCCATCAGCGAGTTGGCGCTGCGGGTCAGGCGCTGGGCGCGCTGCATCAGCGACGCGCTCAACTGGTCGAGCACCAGTTCGCTCACGCGGTACTGGCCGTCGATGGTCTCGCTGTACAGGCGATAGTATTCGAGCGAGGGGAAGCGCAGCTGCTCCGGCGCGATGATCTGTTCCTGCGCCAGTTGCAGCACCTGGGCGCCAGCATTGCGGTTGGCCTGCACCACCTCGGCCAGCGTGTCGCGCAGCGCCTCGTTGCTGCCGATCGCCAGCGAGAGGGCGTCATCGATGCTGTCGTAATAGTCAAGCGCGCGGTCGGAGCGCGAACGGATCAGCATGCGCTGGGCGTGATTGACCGTGTGCTCGACCAGGATGCCGCTGCCGAGGCCGCGCAACTGCCCCAGCGTCTCGCGCAGGGCGGGCGCGCGCACCATCGCCGCGTCGATCAGGAAATAGGTTTCCGGCTCGGGATCGAGGCGCAGCTTGAACAGGTCGGCGATCAGCAGCTCCAGCTTGAGCAGGCGCGCGATCAACTCCGTGTGCGCCGTGAAACTGGCCTCGGCCGACAGCGATTGCCGGGTGATGTCATTGCTGAGCGTGACCCAATCCTCGCGGATCCGCAGCCAGGCCAGGTTGACGCCGCGCTCGTCCAGGCGGCGCACCTGGCCTTCCACCGTGGCGACCGCCCGGTCGGCCTCGGCGTGCTTGGCTTCCTGTTCCGGCCGGATATCGTGAAAGCCGTTCAGGCGCATCGCCTGCAGCCCCCGGTGCTGCTGGACCAGCTGAACCAGCCGCAGCACCGTGCGCACCGGGGCGATGCCCTGCGCCTCGGTGCGGGCGATCTGGACCGCCTTGTTCGCTTCGAGGATGAACAATGCCGAGGGCAACGCCACCATGGCTGCCGCCAATAGCGCAAGCATGAAGAATTTTTGCCTCAGCAAAAGCCGATTCAGCCAGCCATTCATGTCCCCTCCCCGGCGCGGACATGGATGCCTGCCCGCCCCGCGCACCGACGCGGTTATCTCCGAATAATTATAGGGGTATTACTCTGCGCCAACTAGCTTATTTGACGCAAGTGTGGCGGGCGGCGGCGATTTATGCGTTGCGCTCGACTAGTTTCGGCCGGCCGCTTCGACGTAGACCTCGTCGCCGCAGCCGATTTCGCGCGGCGCCGCCGGTGCTGAAGTCCAGCGGCAGCGCCACCCGTATCTCTTGCAGGTATTTGTGCTGGGTGCACACCAGCGTGATGCTGGCCGCCACCCGGTCGCCGTAACGCGCCTTGACGCCTGCTCGGCCATTACAGCCAGCCGGCGTCGCGGGCCAGGCGGAAGGCTTCGACCCGGTTGCCGGCGTCGAGCTTGCTGATCGCGTCGGAAAGATAGTTGCGCACCGTGCCTTCGGACAGGTGGATCTGGCGCGCGATGTCGCCGCTGCTGCGGCCCTCGCCCGCCAGCCGCAGCACCTGCCGTTCACGCTCGTTGAGCGGGTCTTGCTGTCCGCTCCAGCTCTCCAGCGCCAGCTCCGGCGCGATGGCGCGGCCGCCCGCGTGCACGGTGCGGATGGCCGCCGCCAGCGTCTCGGCCGGCGCATCCTTGAGCAGGTAGCCGCGCACGCCGGCGCCCAGCGCGCGCCGCAGATAGCCGCTGCGGGCGAAGGTGGTGACGATCATCACCCGCGTCGGCAGGCTGTGGCCGGCCAGCGCGGCGGCCAGTTCCAGCCCCGTCATCAAAGGCATCTCGATGTCGGTCAGCAGGATGTCCGGCCGCAGCGCCAGGCATTGCGCCAGCGCCTCCTGGCCGTTGGCGGCCTTGCCCACCACGTCCAGGTCGCCCTCCAGTTTCAGCAGCGCCGCCAGCGCGCCCAGCACCAGTGCCTGGTCTTCGGCGATCACCACTCTTATCATCGTCATGCGGCCACTCCCATCGGCAAACTCAATTCCAGCGCCAGGCCGCGGTCGGCGCGCAGCGCCAGCCGCCCGCCCAGCGCGGCCACCCGCTCCCTCATGCCGCTCAGGCCGGAGCCGTGCACGATCGCGCCGCCTTCCTGCGCGCGGCCGTTGTCGCGCACCCGCAGCACCACCATGCCCGACTCCAGCGCCATCCTCACCTCGCAATGGGAAGCGCCGGCGTGGCGCAGGATGTTGGTCACCGCCTCGCGCAGCGCCAGCGACAGCACGTTCTCCAGCGCGGCCGGCAAGACGAAGGGCTGCACCTGTTCGGTGAAGCCGACATTGGCCGCCGCCAGGCTGGCGCGCGCCGTCGCCAGCTCGTGCGCGAAGCCGGTCTGGCGGATGCCCGTCACCGCCGAGCGCACCTCGCTCAGGGCCTTGCGCGCGCTCTGCTCGATATCGCGGATCTCGCTGCGGCAGGCCTGCGGATCGCGCTCCAGCAGCTTGCCCGCCAGCTCGGCCTTCAGGGTGATCATCGACAGCGTGTGGCCCAGCAGGTCGTGCAGGTCGCGCGAGATGCGTTCACGCTCGGCGATGCGGGCCATGTGGGCCACCTCCTCCTGCTTGCGCAGCAGCTGGTCGCGCGAGCGCCGCACGTTCTCCTCCATGATGCTGGCAAATCCGATGGGACCGCCGACCACCAGCACCGGCACCAGGAAATTGATCTTCAGCGTGACGGACGGCGTCATCAGGCAACCGCACAGCAGCACCAGTACTATTCCCAGGTAGGCGTGGCCGCGGCGTTCGAAGCGCGCGCACATGGCGCTGGCGAAAATGAAAAAAGTGCTGGCGCCGGCATTGTACGGCGCCCACAGCACGCCCAGCAGCACCATGGTCAGCAACAGCGGCACCACCCGCAGATTGCTGCGCCAGAAGCTGGCGAAATACACGGGGAAGAACACCAGCAGCGTCAGCGCCAGCCACACCAGCTCCGCCGGGCTGGGGCCGACGTAGGCATACTTCCACACGATGAACAGCAGCGACCACACCCACAAGTACGGGCCCTTGCCCATCGCCGGCGGCACCCACGGCCCGCCCAGCGTGCTTTTCAAAGTGTGCAGTATCCCCACGTCCATCCTTTGCCTGTTACTCGTTCACCAGCCGCACGTCGGCGATCTGGAACTGATAGTCGCCCAACTTCGGCCCAGCGTTGAACGCTATCATGGTCACCGCGCCAAAGTCTATGCCCTTGAAGCCATCGAACGGCAGCGCCACCTCTTTCCACTCGCCCGAAGTCTCGAACGGCTGGCTGACCGGGATCTGAATGCCGCTCGACAGGATGCCGACGCTGTAGCGCTGGCCGTCGCCCTTGACGCGGAAGCGCAGCACCTTGGCGCCGCGCAGGTCGGCCGGCTGCATGATCTGCGTGCCGGGCATGAAGGCCAGGCCCGCCCAAGGATAGGCAAAGCCGGGCTGCACTTTCGCCTTCACCGCCAGCGGACGCTGGCCGTCCGCGCCAGCTTCCTCCACTTTCAGATCGACGCTGGACTTGCCGCCGGCGAATTGGTCGGTGGACGGCATCCAGCCGATGCCGATCGGGCTGGCCAGCTTATCGGCCGAGAACTGGCTGATGCGGCCACCGTCGGGCAGCGCCAGCGCCAGCGGCGGCTGCGTGCGCGGCGCCAGCTCCTGCGCCACCTTGTCCAGCTGGGCCTTGCGCAGCGGGCTGACGGCGTCGCCGTCCTTCCACACTTCGACGATGTGGTGCAGCGCGCCGATATCGCTGCCGGCATCGCCCTGCACCAGCAGCAGGTTGGCCTTGTAGCCCTTGGCGATGCGGCCACGGTCGGCCAGCTTGAAGGCGCGCGCCGGCGCCGACGTGGCGGCGGCCAGCGCCTGCTGCGGCGTCAGGCCGGCCTGCACCAGCGAACGCAGTTCGTGCAGCACGCTGATGCCGTACTGGGTGCCGGAGTTGCCGGCGTCGGTGCCGGCCAGCAGTGGCGCGCCAGCCTTGTTCAGCGCCGCCACCACCTGGTTCGGCGCCGCCATCAACACGCTACGGACTTGTTGGCCGTAGGTGACCTTCAGCGGTGCGGCCTGCTCCTTGGTGAGCAAGGCGGCCAGGCCGGCGTCGCCGATCACGTCGTCCTCGCGCATGCCGGCGATGCTCTCCAACACGCTCATGGTCGGGATGACGAAGGCGCGCTTCTGCTGCACCAGCTTGACGAAGCCGGCCAGCTCCGCGTCGCTCAGGCGCTCGCCGTTGAACAGGTGGACCAGGCCATCGGCGCCCGCTTCCAGCGCGGCGCGAGAGTCGGCCAGGTTGC
The DNA here is from genome assembly GCF_059418605.1 of Duganella sp. GW821-FHT07G03. Classification (NCBI taxonomy): domain Bacteria; kingdom Pseudomonadati; phylum Pseudomonadota; class Betaproteobacteria; order Burkholderiales; family Oxalobacteraceae; genus Duganella; species Duganella sp. GW821-FHT07G03. The sequence goes on along the minus strand of NZ_JBWKQE010000027.1, from coordinate 51,972 downwards.
TGACGTGGACCACCGCCAGCTTGCCGCGCAGATGGGCCGCCTCGACCAAGGCCTTGACCGTCGGCAGGTCCAGCGTTGGCGTCGCATGGCCGGGACGGCCCGGTTCCATGACGATCTTGATGAAATACGAACCCTCGGCGATGCGGGCATCGACGAAGGCCTGGGCTTCATCGGGCCGGGTCAGGGTCGGTATCGCCATGCCGTACTCGGTGCCGTGGCCGCCCGGCACGGTGGCCAGGGTGCCGGCCGAATACATGTCGGCCTGGTCGCGGTTGTCGTTGCTGCGCATTTTGGCGCTGATCTGCTGCATCGTCGCCACGCCGGTGAACATGTCGATCTGCGTGGTCACGCCGAACATCAGCGGCAGTTCCAGGTGGCGGTAGGCATGGACGTGGGCGTCGATCAGGCCGGGCAGCAGCGTACGGCCAGCGCCGTCGACGATGTGCGCACCGGCCGGCGCGCCGCCGCGGAAGTCGGCGTCGACAATCTTGTCGTCCTTGACCAGCACCGAGCGCTTGGCGTGCATCTGCTCGCCGTCGAACACGCGGGCGTCGCGTATCAGCCAGGTATCGGCCAGCGCCGGGATGGACAGGCCGAGGCCACAGGCAAACAACATCTTCGAAAGTACAGGGTTCATTGAAGTCTCCGGGTTGGTATGACGACAGTGTGCAGCGATGGCGGAGGCCCCGCCAGAAGCAAATGACACAATTTTGACATGACAATTGTCAGATCCCCCGCCGCCCTGCCGATGCGGTTAGAATTGTACTAAACAAGTCCCATCCGCCGATACGGAAGAAGAACACCGCATGCTCAGTATCTTCAATCATCGCTTACGAACATTCGCCTGTCTGGGTGCCCTGCTTGTGTGTATGGCGCCAGCCGTTGTTGCGGCGCCGACGGCCAAATTTGCGCCGGTGCCGGTGGTGTCGATTTTCCGCCCGCTGCAGGCCAACGGCTCGGCCGACGACGCGCTGGCCAGCGGCCGCGTGGTACCGGGCACGTATCCGATGGCGCCCAAGGCCGGCAAACACTGGCGCATCGCCTTCCTGTTCCCGCACCTGAAAGACCCGTATTGGGCCGGCTGCAGCTATGGCGTCATCAGCGAGGCGCGCCGCCTGGGCGTCGCCGTCGACATCCTGCCCGCCACCGGCTACGACGACCTGAAAGGCCAGTTGCGGCAGATGGACGCCGCCATCGCAGCCAAGTATGACGCCATCGTCATCTCGCCGATCGGCATGACGGCCAATAACAACTCGATCGCCAAGGCGCGCGCCGCCGGCATCCCGGTGTTCGAACTGGCCAACGACAGCCGCAGCGACGACCTGGCGATCAAGGTCACCACCTCGCTGCGCGCCATGGGCATGGAAGCGACCCGCTGGATGGTGCGCGACGCCCAGCGGCGCGGCCTGAAGTCGGTCAATATCGGCCTGCTGCCCGGCCCGATGGGCGCGGGCTGGGTCAAGGGGGAAGTGGACGGCACGCGGATCGCCGCGGCGGAAGCCAAGATACCGGTCAACATCGTCGACATCCGCTACGGCGACAGCGACCGCAAGGTGCAGACGCAGTTGGCGACGCAGATGCTGGCCAAGCACGGCGCCAAACTCGATTACCTGCTGGGCTGCACCGGCTGCGCGCCGGCCGCGGTCCTGCCGATCAAGGCGGCGGGCTTGAACGGCAAGCTGCGCGTGGTGGCCTACGACCTGACCGACGAAATCGCCGGCATGGTACGCAGCGGCGACATCTCCGCCGCCGCCGACACCAAGGGCGTCAGCCAGGCGCGGGTCGCGATCAACGCCGCCGTCAACCTGCTGGAGGGGCGCGGCAAGGATCTGCCGCACACCATCCTGATCAACCTCGGACTGGTCGACCAGCAGAACTTCGGCAGCTATCCCTTTGATACCTCGATCGCGCCGGAAAGCTACAAGGTCGTGCTGTCCTACGACCCTGCGAAGAACTGATCAGGCCTGCCGCTTCAGTTCCACCACGCGGGCGGCGCGGAAGCGGGCCGCCAGTTCGGTCCACTGCGCGTCCGCCTGGTCCAGCGCCGCCAGCTTGACGTGGCCATAGCCGCGCACCTGGTCCGGCAACTGCGCCAGCTTCAGCGCGGCCTCCTTGTTGTCGGCCCTCAGGCTGGCCGCCAGTTCGGCGGCGAACGCCAGGTAGCGCTCGCGCAGCGCCCGTTCGCGCTTGCGCTCCTGCGTGTAGCCAAAGACGTCGAGCGGCGTGCCGCGCAGCGACTTGAACCTGGCCAGCACGCTGAAGGCCGGCATCATCCAGCCGCCGAAGGTCATCTTGACCGGCACGTCGGAACCCGGCTTGCGGCGCGCCAGCAGCGGCGGCGCCAGATGGAAGGCCAGCTTGTAGTCGCCGTCGAACTGCGCGGCGATCTGCGCGCGAAAGGCCGGATCGGCATGCAGCCGCGCCACCTCGTACTCGTCCTTGTAGGCCATCACCTTGAACAGGTTGCGTGCCACTGCCTTGCTCAGCTGCTTGCGCGAGCCGCTGCCTTCGAGCGCGATCTCGCGCTGTTCGACGGCGGCCACGGCGTCCGCGTACTGGCGGGCGTAGGCGGCGTTCTGGTAGCTGGTCAGCCAGTCGACGCGGAAGGCCACCATGTCGGCCAGCGACTTCGGCGCGGCGAACTGGATCACCTGCTGCGACGGCTGCACCAGGCGGTCCAGCGCCGAACGGTCGGCGGCGGCCAGGCGGCCCAGCATGAAGGCGCGCTTGTTCATGTCGATGGCGACGGCGTTCAGCTCTATCGCCCGCATCAGCGCCTCCAGGCCCACCGGCACCAGTCCCAGTTGCCAGGCAAAGCCCATCAGCAGGATATTGCCGCCGATCGGATCGCCGAGGAAGCGCTGCGCGGTTTCCTGCGCGTCCAGCTGCAGCACGTTGGCCGCGCCGGCCGATGCGGCCAGCTTCTCCAGCAGGCCGGCCTTGTTGATCGAGGCGTCGCGCTCGCGGGTGAAATCGGCGGTCGGGATTTCGCGCTCGTTGGCCACCACCTTGGTGTGACCTTCGCGCATCACGGACAGGCTGTCCGGCATGGCCGCCACCACCAGGTCGCAGGCGAACACCGCGTCGGCCTGGCGCAGGTCGATGCGCACCTGGTTCAGGCGCGATGGCGACGACGCCACCCGCACATGCGACAGCACCGCGCCGCCCTTCTGCGCAAAGCCCATGAAGTCCAGCGTTGACGCGCCCTTGCCTTCCAGGTGGGCCGCCATCGAGATCAAGGCGCCGACCGTGACGATGCCGGTACCGCCGACACCGGCCACCAATATCTCGAACGGCTTGGCCAGCGCATGGCGCGGCGGCGTTGGATAGGCGGCCAGCGCCAGCTCCAGGTCCGCCAGCGACAGCTTCACGCTTTCCGGCTTGCGCAGCGCGCCGCCCAGCACCGAGACAAAGCTCGGGCAGAAGCCTTCGACGCAGGAGTAGTCCTTGTTGCAGGACGATTGCTCGATCTGGCGCTTGCGGCCCAGCTCAGTCTCCAGCGGCAGGATGGACAGGCAGTTCGACTGCACGCCGCAATCGCCGCAGCCTTCGCACACGGCGGGATTGACCACCATGCGGCGCGCCGGGTCGGGGAAGACCACCTTGTCCGGCTTGTTCTTCTTGCGGCGACGGCGCTTCTCGGCGGCGCAGGTCTGGTCGTACACCAGCACCGTCACACCGGCGATCTCGCGCAGCATGCGCTGCATCGCATCGAGCTCGCTGCGGTGGTGCACGGTCACGCCTTCCGGCAGGCTCACGCCCTGGTAATTTTCCGGTGCGTCGGTCACCACCACGACCTTCTTCGCGCCTTCGCTGCAGACCTGCTGCACGATCTGCGGCACCGACAGGCTGCCGTCCACCGGCTGCCCGCCGGTCATCGCCACCGCGTCGTTGTAGAGGATCTTGTAGGTGATGTTGGTGCGGGCCGCGATCGCCTGGCGTATCGCCAGCGAGCCCGAATGGTAGTAGGTGCCGTCGCCCAGGTTCTGGAACACGTGCGGCTCGCCGACGAAGCGCGACGAGCCGACCCAGGCCACGCCCTCGCCGCCCATCTGCGCCAGGTAGTTGGTGTCGCGCTTCATCCACGTCGCCATGAAGTGGCAGCCGATGCCGGCCAGCGCGCGGCTGCCTTCCGGCACGCGGGTCGAGGTGTTGTGCGGGCAGCCGGAGCAGAAGTACGGCGTGCGCTTGACGCCATCGGCGCCGTTCGACAGCAGCTCGGCGGCGCAGAACTCCGGCAGCATGCGCGCCAGGTCCAGCTGCGCGAACTTCGGCGCCAGCCATTGCACCAGCGCCGGCGCGATGCGCGACGGCCGCAGTTCGCCTAGCGCCGACAGCAGCGCATCGCCATGGCGGTCGGTCTTGCCGATGACGATGGGACGCTGTTCCTGCGGCAGGTTGTAGAACAGGTTCTTGACCTGCTGTTCGATGACGGCGCCCTTCTCCTCCACCACCAGGATTTCGCTCAAGCCGGCGGCGAACGCCGACAAACGGCTGCGCTCCAGCGGATAGGTCAGGCCCGGCTTGTACAGGCGCACGCCCAGCTCTTCCAGGCGCTGCAAAGGCAGTTCCATGCGCTCCAGCGCCTCCAGCAAATCGAGGTAGGCCTTGCCGGCGCTGATGATGCCGATGGTGGCGCGCGGCGCCGGCACCACCAGCCGGTCGATGGAATTGGCGCGGGCGAAGGCCTGCACCGCCTCCAGCTTGGCGGCCGCGCGCTGCTCCAGCGCCAGGCCCGGCAAGTCCGGCCAGCGGTTGTGCAGGCCGTCCGGCGGCGCCACGTAGTCGGTCGGCGTGACGTACCGCGGCAGCGGCGGCAGCTCGACCACCGCGCCGCCCTCCACCGTTTCGGAGATGGCCTTGAAGCCGCTCCAGGCGCCGGAATAACGCGACATGGCCCAGCCGTACAGGCCGAATTCCATGTACTCCTGAATATTGGCCGGATTAATCACCGGCATGCTCCAGGCGATCAGCGCCTGCTCGCTCTGGTGCGGCATCGACGACGACACGCAGCCGTGGTCGTCGCCCAGGATCACCAGCACGCCGCCGGTCGGCGACGAGCCGTAGACGTGGCCGTGCTTGAGCGCGTCGCCGGCGCGGTCCACGCCCGGCCCTTTGCCGTACCACATGGCGAACACGCCGTCGACCTTGCGGGTCGGGTCGGCCTCGACCTGCTGCGAGCCCATGACGGCGGTGGCGCCCAGTTCTTCGTTAATCGCCGGCAGGAATTCGATGTGGTGGCCCTGCAGCAGGTCCTTGGCGCGCCACAGTTCCTGGTCGACGGCGCCCAGCGGCGAGCCGCGGTAGCCGCTGACGAAACCGGCGGTCTTGAGTTGGCGCGCTTCATCGCTGAGTTTTTGCATGCACAGCAGGCGCACCAGCGCCTGGGTGCCGGTCAGGAACACGCGGCCTTCGGCGCGGGTCAGGTTGTCGTCCAGCGCATAGTGCGGATCGGCCAGGAATGGCACGGGCAGGGTCATGGTGTTCATGGTCTCGTTTATAATTTTTTGATGAGAAAGGATATGTCCCCCCAGGCGAAAAATTATTTCTATCTCGTCGCCCCAAAGCGCTAAAATGGCGAAAATCTTTCCCAAAACGAGCAAAATAATGAAAAACTTGTCTATCGATCCCGCCTCGGTGAAAATCCTCGCCGAATTGCAGAAAAACGGCAGGATCTCGTCCAACGAGCTGGCGGAGAAGATCGGCATGTCGGCCAGCCCGTGCTGGCGCCGCCAGAAGGAGCTGGAGGACAACGGCTACATCGTCCGCTACACCGCGCTGGTGGACCGGCGCAAACTGGGGTTGTCGGTGGTGTGCCTGCTGCACATTTCGCTGCTGCGCCATGCGGAAGGGGTGGTCGAGCAGTTCGAGGCGGCGATGCGCCTGCGGCCGGAGGTGGTGGAATGCTACGAGACCACGGGCAGTTCGGACTACATGGTCAAGGTGATCGTGGCCGACATGGACGCCTACCACGACTTTTTACACAATGTACTGGTCAAGCTGAACGGCGTATCGCAAGTCAACACCAGCGTGGCGCTGCGCGAAGTGAAGTACGAGACGGCCCTGCCCTTGTAGCAACGCCGCCACCGGAGGCATACGCGAATTTGGTCCTGGCGTCCCGGCGGTCTGGCGACCGAAAAAAAGACCCCGCGAACGAGGCCTTATGTCACCGGTAGTATCGTGCAATGACTATTCAGCCACGCTGCTTGCGGCGCGCAACCACTCCAACCAGGCCCAGCCCGGCCAACAGCATGCCGTAGGTTTCCGGTTCGGGCACGGTGGTGATCTGCACGTCGTCTATGCCGGCCTGGCCGGCACTGCCGCGCAGGACGAAGGATTGCGCGACGCCGCTAAAGCTCACCGAAGTAGGGGAGAAAGCGTATGGGTTGTTACCCAGCCGTACCGAGCCGAGCAAGGCTCCGGTTCCGCCCAGGCCCGCATAGACATCCATATACGCCGTCGAGAACGCCCCGGACGTGAAGGCCAGGCTGCGGAACCCGGCCGCCACGTCGCCCACTGCCAGCGACTCACCGTTATAAGCCAGGTTGGGCTGCGAAGTCTGGCCGAATGGGCCGTCGATCACCACCAAATCGTGGTAGACCACACCGTAATTCACCCCCACCGCGCCAGCGCCATCGGTGCCGCCGTTGTAGAACTGGTCCACTTCGGCGCCGGGGGTGACGCCATCAAAATTCATCAGGATCGTAGCGGCTTGTGCTTGCAGCGCCACGCCCAGCAGCGCGACCAACATGCCACCCTTCAATGCAGATTTGACAGTCATGAAGACTCCGTTCAGAAATGGTTAGATGGAATTGAATTTAATTGCCTTTTAAAAACTTGGCAGCTGAACAGTAACACGATGTCGAATTTGTAACAACACTCGCAACAAAAACCGCTTGCCCATCACTGTGCCGATGCGCGCGCCGGCATCAAACAAGACTAGTCCGCGTTTGATCTGGATCAATCAAATTGCACCTTGATCTCTCTACGATGCTTGTCTATGCAGCAGCAACCATCGCGGAGGTAGCATGTCCTACAGAACAATACTCGTGCATGCCGACGGCTCGCCGCAAGCAGCGCAACGCATCCGGCTGGCGGCCCAGTTGGCGCTGGCGCATGATGCCCACCTGATCGGCGCCGCCATGACCGGCCTGTCGCGCCATGCCTTGCCGGATGGTTCGATCGCGCCGCTGGGCGCCCCCTTCCCTTTCGACCTGCGCCTGCTACGCTCCCGCGCCGACCATGCGCTGACCCAGTTTGCCGACTGCGCCAGCCGCATGGGCCTGCATTCCTTCGAGGCCCGTCTGCTGGAAGACGCGGTGGACGACGGCCTGATACTGCAAAGCCCGTATGCCGACCTGCTGGTGCTGGGCCAGGGCGACCCGCAGGGCCTGCCGGACGAATTGCTGAACCGCCTGCCGCAGGATGTCCTGTTCCAGAGCGCCCGCGCGCTGCTCATCGTTCCCCACCACGGCCAGTTCGACCACGTCGGGCAACAGGTGCTAGTGGGCTGGGACGGCAGCGTGGCGGCCATCCGCGCCTTGAGCGCCGCGCTGCCGGCGTTGCGGCGCGCGGCCCGCGTCACGCTGGTGGCCAGCCCGTCACCGGACGGCCACGGACGCCAGGCCGACCTGCCGGGCGCCGAGTTGGCCCGCTATCTGGCACGGCACGGCGTCAACGTCACCCTGGCCAAGCTGGACGGCGGACGCCAGGCGGGCGCGGCGCTGATGGCGATGGCGTCCGAGGTAGGCGCCGACCTACTGGTGATGGGCGGTTACGGCCACTGGCGCCTGCGCGAATGGATGCTGGGCGGCGCCACCGGCAGCGTCCTGCGCGGGATGACGCTGCCGGTCCTGATGGCGCACTAGGCGTGGGCGGCTTGCATGAAGATCGGGGCGCGGGCCGGGGCGGCGGCGGCCGGCGCGATGCCGGTGGCCAGTTCCTCCATCTTGGCGTGGTCGAGGATGCGCAGTTCGCGCTTGTCGACCGCGATCCAGCCGCCGGCGCGGAAGCGCGACAGCAGGCGGCTGATGCTTTCGATGGTCAGGCCCAGGTAGTCGCCGATGTCTTCGCGCGACATGCGCAACTGGAAGCTGGAAGGCGAATAGCCGCGCGCCGCATAGCGGGTCGACAGGTTCAGCAGGAAGGTGGCGAAGCGCTGTTCGGCGCGCATATTGCCGAGGAACAGCATGGCGTTTTGCTCGCGCATGATTTCCTGGCTCATGATGCGGTGGAAGTGGCGCAGCAGCTGCGGCACTTCGGCAAACAGCTCCTGCAGGCGGGAGAAGGGAATCTCGCACACCTCGCTGTCTTCCAGCGCCACCACGCCGCAAGCGTGCTGGCCGCTGCCGATGGCGTCCATGCCCAGCAGTTCGCCCGCCATCTGGAAGCCGGTGATCTGCTGCTGGCCGCCGTGGTTGACGCGCGAGGTCTTGAAGTGGCCGAAGCGCACCGCGTACAGGCTGTGGAAAGGCTGCTCCATGCGGCACAGGTTTTCGTCGCGCTCGACCCGGCGGCGGCGGCCGATGATCTTGTCGAGCCGGCCGATCTCGCTGTCGTTCAGGCCCTGCGGCAGGCACAGGTTCTTGAAGCCGCACGTCCCGCATTTGCCTTGGCCCGCACCGGCTGTATCGTTGGATGCGGCTAGTCGTATATTCGTGGTCATGTCGATGCTCCCTGATTCAGTATGGGATCAGTATCGACGATGGCAGGCGCGCTGGGCATCGGGCTTCGCGGCCCTGTCGTGTAGGGGCCGCCCGACAAAAAGCTGTAGGGGAAGCCCTACAAAACCTAGATCAGCCCGTGCTCCAGGGCGTAGCGGGTCAGTTCCGCATTGCTATCGAGTCCCATTTTTTCCAGAATGCGGGAACGGTAGGTGGTCACCGTGTTGGGGCTCAGGTGCAGCATTTCGCCGATGCGCACCAGCGATTCGCCGGCCGCGATCAGCTTGAGCACCTCCAGTTCGCGGTTGGACAGGGCGTCGTGGCCGGCGTTGCCGCCGCCGCCGATCAGGCTGGCCAGCTTCTCCAACAGGGCCGGGCTGACGTGCTTGCCGCCCGAGGCGGCCTTGCGCACCGCCGCCACCAGGGTGCTGGTCGGGGCGTCCTTGATCAGGTAGCCGGCCGCGCCCAGCTTGAGCGCGCGCACCGCGTAGATGTCTTCCGAATAGGTGCTCAGCATCAGCACGGCCAGCTTGGGCCGCTCGCTGCGCAGTTGCTTGAGCAGCTCCAGGCCGTTCTTGCCGGGCATGGTGATGTCGAGCAGCGCCACGTCGAACTCCTGGGCCAGCGCCAGTTGCAGCGCCTCCTGGGCGTTGCAGGCCTCGCCGTCGACGCGGATGTCGTCGGCCGAGCTCAGCATCAAACGCACGCCGTTGCGCGCGATCGCATGGTCGTCGACCAGCAAGACGCGGATGGGATTAGTACTCATGTTGATCGTCCAATGGCAGGCGCAGCAGCAGGGTCGTGCCCTGGCCGGGCCGGCCGGTTATTTTCAGTTCGCCGTCGAAATGACGGCAGCGTTCATGCATGCCGAGGATGCCCCAGCTTTCGCGGTTGAGCAGGCGCTCGGCCTCGATGCCCAGGCCGTCGTCGCTGATACGCAGCTCCAGCACGCCGTCGGCGTAGTCGACCTGCAGCGCGGCGTTGCGGGCGCCGGCGTGCCGCACCACATTGGTCAGCGCTTCCTGGGCGATGCGGAACAGCATCGTGCTGCGCCCGGCGTCGAGTTCCAGCACGGCGGCGGCGGCCGCCACCGTGCACTGGCAATGCAGGCCCGAACGGCGCTCGACCTGTTCGGCGTACCACTCCAGCGCGGCCCATACGCCCAGCTGGTCGAGCACGCTGGGCCGCAGGTCGGTGATCACGCGCCGCACCGTGTCGATCGCGTCCTGGGCCAGCCCGGCCGCCTCGGCCAGCAGGGGTTCGGCCGGCGCGGCGGCGGCGGCCGCGCGCTCGATGCTGACCGCGATATACGCCTTGATGCCGGTCAGCAGCCCGCCCAGCTCGTCGTGGATTTCCTGGGCGATGCGCTGGCGCTCGTTTTCCTTGATCTGCTCCTGGTGCGCCGACAGGCTGCGCAACGCCTGCTGCGACGCCAGCAAGGCCTGCTCGCCCAGCTTGGTCTGGGTGATGTCGATCAGGATGCCCTGCATGAACAGCGGCTGGCCCTGCTCGTCGCGCACCAGTTCGGCCTGGTCGCGCAGCCACACCGCGCGGCCATCGCGCGCGTGCAGCCGGTAGTCCAGGTGCAGCGGGCTGCCGTCGCGGCGGCTCTGTTGCAGCGCCGCCAGCGTGGGTTCGCGCTGCGCCGGGTCCATCAGGCGGCCGTGCAGCGCCGGGTCGGCCAGCCATTCGGCCGGGCTGTAGCCCAGCAGGCCGATCTGCGGACTGATGTAGCGCAGCGCGCCGCTGCCGCCCAGCTCGGCGATGTAGCTGATCGCCTGCATCTGCTCGACCAGGGTGCGGAACTGGGCCTCGACCTGGCGCTTGTCGTCGCGCAGCTGCTGTTCGCGCAGCATGCGGTGGATCGCGCCCGGCAGGAATTCCAGGTAGTAGCCGTCGACGTCCTTGACCAGGTAGTCGCGCGCGCCGCGCCGCATGGCCTCGGCCGCCACGGCGGCGCTGTCGGCGCCGGTCAGCATCATCACCGGAATGCCTTGCGCCGCGCCGTCCTCGTTCAGGTGGGCCAGGAATTCCAGCCCGGTCAGGTCGGGCAGATGGTAGTCGAGCAGGATGCAGTCGGGGCGCTCGCTGCGGGCCAGTTCCAGGCCCAGCTCGCCGCTATCGGCCTCCAGCAATTCGAACGCGGTATCGGCGGCGGCGAACGCGCGCCGACAAGCCATGCGGTCGACCGCGTCGTCCTCCACGATCAACACGCGCAGCGGGGTACTCACGGCATCTCGCTGATGGTCCAGTACAGGTCGATCGAGCGCATCATCTCGACGAAGCGGCGGTAGTCGACCGGCTTGGCCATGTAGCCGGCCACGCCCAGGTCGAAGCTGCGCACCTTGTCCTGCTGTTCCTCGGAGGTGGTCAGCACCACCACCGGAATGCGGCGCAGCGAGGCATCGACCTTGATCTGCTGCAGGAACTCGATGCCGTTCATGACCGGCATGTTCAAGTCCAGCAGGATGATGCAGGGCCGCTCCTGCGCCGGATCGCGCAGGTAGTCCAGGCCCGCCTCGCCGTGCTCCATGCTGACCACCGCGTTGCCGACATGGATTTCCTTCAGCGCGCGCTTGATGGTCATGATGTCGACGTGGTCGTCCTCGACCAGCAGGATGGGTTTGTTACTGACTTTCATGCAGGGTTTCCTGTTCTGGATAAGTGGGCGGCGGACTTGGGCAGCGTGAACCAGAAGGTGCAGCCCTGCCCCATCTGCGATTCCAGCCAGATGCGCCCCTGGTACATTTCCACGATTTTCTTGGCCAGCGCCAGGCCGACGCCGGTGCTCTCGACCCGGTCGCGCGAGGCCAGCGTCTGGAACAGCTGGAAGATGCGCTCGAAGTGGCGGGTCTCGATGCCGGGGCCGTTGTCGCGCACGCTGAAGCGCCAGTGGCTGCCGTCGTCCTCGCAGCCGATCTCGATCACGCCATCCGGCTTGTCCATATACTTGATGGCGTTGGAGATCAGGTTGTGGAACACTTGCTGGATGCGGGTCGGTTCGATCTGCACCGTCGGCAAGGCCGGCACCACCGCGATGCGGAACTGCGGCGGCGGCGCCAGCAGGTCCACCACGTCCACCAGCAGCTGGTTCAGGTCGACCGCCGACTGCGCCTCGCGCACCCGGCCCACCCGCGAGTACTGCAGGATACCATCGATCAGGCCGCTCATGCGGTGCACGCGGTTGATCAACAGCCGCATGTGTTCCTTGCCCTCGTCGTTGAACTGCTCGGCGTAGTCGGTGGCCAGCCAGTCGGCCAGCGAACCGATGCCGCGCAAGGGCGCCTTGAGGTCGTGCGACACCACATAGGCGAAGTTGGTCAGCTCCTCGTTGGCACTGCTGATCTCCTGCATCAGGCGGCGGTTGTGCTGCTCGGCCCGCTTGCGTTCGGAAATGTCGCGCACCATGCCGGTGAACATGCGGCGCGCGCCCAGCTGCATCTCCACCACCGACAGCTCCATCGGGAACACGCTGCCGTCCTTGCGCAAGCCTTCCACCTCGCGGCCCTTGCCGATGATGCGCTTCTCGCCGGTGTCGCGGTAGTGCGCCAGGTAGCCGTCGTGCAGCTTGCGGTGCGGCTGCGGCATCAGCATCGAGACGTTGCGGCCCGCCACGTCCGCCTCGGCGTAGCCGAACAGCCGTTCTGCGGCCGGGTTGAGCCGCTCCAGCACGCCCTGCTCGTCGATGGTGATGATGGCGTCGACGGCGGTCTCGAAGATGGCGCGCATGCGCGCCTCGCTTTCCTGCAACGCCTGCTGGGCCAGCTTGCGCTCGGTGACGTCGCGCACCGTGGCCAGCACCAACGGCAAGCCGTGCGAGGTGCGCAGCGGTGACAAGCTGACCTCGACGCCGAACTCGTGGCCGTCGCGGTGGCGCCCGAACAGCTCGGCGCCCGCGCCCATCGCGCGCGCGCGCGGCTGCTCGAAATAGTCGGCCCGATGGCCGCCGTGGTCGGCGTGGAAGCGGGCCGGCACCAGCGCCTCCAGCGCCAGCGCCAGCATGTCGCCGGGGCCGTAGCCGAACATGCGCTCCAGCGCCGGATTGGCCAGCACGATGTTGCCGGCCTGGTCGACGATCAGCATGGCGTCGGTGGCCGACGCCAGCAACCATTCCAGGCTCAAGCCCTCAATCCCGAGATTTTTCAACAGCGCGCCCTGTAAAACGATGCCCATCCGGCATCCAGACCCAAATCATACGATTGAATGGCCCGGAACACAAAAAAAATGCCAGATCGGCAATCCGGCCCATCGCGGCCGGCGCCCCCCACAAGTATTCTTGGGCATTTTGATCTGGATCAACGCCCCCTACAGACGGCGCCGGGGCATGGCCGTACAGTGGCTCCATGAATCCGTCTTTTCCCTCCGAACTGGAACGGCTAGCCGCGCGCCTGGCCGACGGCAGCTACGGCCGCTGCCTCAGCTGCGGCGCGCCGATCACGCCGCAGCGTCTGCGGGTCCAGCCCACTGCCCAGCGATGCCTGCCGTGCCAGGAAGCGCACGAGCAGCGTCCCCACCGCGGCACGCACGGTTGACGTCCCGAGGCAGCAGATACCAACCCAGCTGGCGGCGGATCTCCTCCAGCGGTGGCGGCGGCTCCAGCGACGCGCGGGTTCGGCGCGCCATATAGGCGCGGACGGATTCTTTGGTGGGATGCGTGGTATCGGTCATGGGCGTCGCCGGCGGTCGACCGGCGCCTCGGTAAAAATCAGCTATACCGTTTATACGCAAACGGGCGCCAACGGTTTCGCCGGAATGGCGCGTGAACCCCACGCTGAAGGCGCTGGCCGAACCGTAGCCGCCCTGCTCCAACAGCATGGCCGGCTGGCCGTCCACTGCGAGACGGCAGCAGCCAGAATGCGCAAACGCGCATGCAAGGGGCCATCCCCGAGGCCTACGCCGCGCTGGCGCAACAGGTGTTTGCCGGCTGGGCGCAGTCGCCCGTCGTTACCGAAGCGGACGACGTGGCGCAAGCGGTGTGGCGCGCGGATGCCGTGGCCCTGTGCGTGCCGCGCTGACGATCAGCCCGGCTGGACGAGGAACGCGGCGCCTTTCCCTGGCCCGCCGTCAGACGTGCGCCTGCGCCACCCGCGCCTCGGCCTGCGGCGGCTGCAAATTGCTCATGCGCGCGCGCAGCGGCTTGAGCACCAGCAGCGCCATCACGGCCGCCAGCGCGTTCATGCCGGCGGCGACATAGAACACCGTGTGCCAGCTGCCGGTGGCCGCCGTGATCAGGCTGCTGAACGGCACCAGCAAGGCGGCCGTGCCCTTGGCCGTGTACAGCAGGCCGGCGTTGGTGGTGGCGTAGCGGCTGCCGTAGGTGTCGCCGCAGGTCGAGGGGAACAGGCTGTAGATCTCGCCCCAGCCGAAGAACACCAGGCCGGTCAGGACCACGAACCAGAGCGGATCGCTGCCGAATTTGCTCAACAGCAGAATGCCGCCCGCCTCCAGGCCGAAGGCGATGAACATGGTGTGTTCGCGGCCGATATGGTCGGACACCCAGCCAAAGAACGGCCGCGTCAGGCCGTTGAAGATGCGGTCCAGCGACAGGGCGAAGGTCAGCGCCGGCAAGGTCAGGCCCAGGATGGACACCGGCAGTTCGGCGATCTTGAAGTCCTTGGCGATCGGCGCCAGCTGCGCCGTGGCCACCAGGCCGCCCACCGCCATCAGCACGAACATCAGGTACATGACCCAGAACACCGGGGTCTTGATCATCTCGGTCCAGCGCATCTGGACCGTGCTCTGCACCACCTTGGCGGCCGCGCGCAGCGGCGCCACCTGCGGCGCCTTGAGCAGGAAGGCGACGGCGAACACCACCAGCCCCTGGCCCAGGCCGAAGTACAGGAAGGCCGATTCATAACCGCTGGCCTTGATCACGGCCGAGATCGGAATGATGGTCAGCGCCGAGCCCATGCCGAAGCCGGCCGCCGTCAGGCCGGCGGCCAGGCCGCGCCGGTCCGGGAACCATTTCAGCGCGTTGCCCACGCAGGTGCCGTAGACCGCGCCGGCGCCCACGCCGCCCACGGCGGCGGCCGCGTACAGCAGCGGCAGGCTGTCGGCGAGCGAGTTCATCACCCAGCCCAGCGCCACCAGCACGCCGCCGGCCATGACCACGATGCGCGGTCCGAAACGGTCGACCAGATAGCCCTCCACCGGCACCAGCCAGGTTTCGGTGACGACGAAGATGGTGAACGCGACCTGGATCGCGGCCTTGCCCCAGTGGTATTTCTGGTCCAGCGGCAGCACGAACAGGGTCCAGCCGTATTGCAGGTTGGCGATCATCGCCATGCAGACGATGCCCAGGATCAGTTGTAGCCAGCGTCGTGGCGCCGGTGGCGCGCCGTTGCGCACCGCAGTCAAAGTAGTCATGTGTCGATATCCTTGTGGGGCCTGGGGTCGCCGCCGGCTCGTGGCGCGGCGGCGGTGAGTGAACCGGCGTGTGACTTTCCGGATGGTATTTTTTACAATATCTTAAATGCAATGTGTGCAAATTGCAATAAATTGTGAAAAAACCACATGACACGTTAGAATCCCACACGCGCCGCCGCGGCGGCGCCGACGATCAATCCGGGATGCAGAAAGAAAACGATGAAGATATGCGTGGTGGGAGCCGGCGCCATCGGCGGCCTGTTGGCCGTCAAGCTGGCGCACAGCGGCCATGAAGTGAGCGTGGTGGTGCGCGGCGCCAATCTGGGCGCGGTGCGCGCCCACGGCATGCGGCTGCGGCTGCAGGATGGTAGCGAACTGTGCGCCAGGGTGCGGGCCAGCGACCGCATCGCCGAGCTGGGCCCGCAGGACGTGGTGATCCTGGCCATGAAGGCGCACCAGCTGCCGGCCGTCGCGGCCGAGATCGCACTGCTGCTGGGGCCGGACACCGTGATCGTCACCGCCCAGAACGGCGTACCGTGGTGGTATTTCCACAAACACGGCGGCGCGCACGAGGGCCAGCGGGTCGAGGCGGTCGATCCCGGCGGCGTGGTGTCGGCCGCGCTGCCGATCGAGCGCATCATCGGCTGCATCGTCTACCCCGCCTGCGACATGGTGGAACCGGGCGTGATCCGCCACCTCGAGGGCAACCGCTTTTCGCTGGGCGAACTGGACGGCGTCGCCACCGCGCGCATCCGCGCCCTGGCCGACGCCATGCGCGCGGCCGGTTTCAAGACGCCGATCAGCGCCGACATCCGCTCCGAGCTGTGGATCAAGCTGTGGGGCAACCTGAGCTTCAACCCGATCAGCGCGCTCAGCCACGCGACCCTGGCCGACATCTGCGCCTACGCCCCCAGCCGCGCGCTGGCGGCCGCCATGATGCGCGAGGCGCAAAGCATAGGCGAGCAACTGGGCGTGAACTTCAAGGTCACGCTGGAACAGCGCATCGACGGCGCGGCGGCGGTGGGCCAGCACAAGACCTCGATGTTGCAAGACCTGGAGGCGGGCCGGCCGCTGGAGCTGGCGGCCCTGGTCGGCAGCGTGCTCGACATGGCGCGCCTGACCGGCACGCCCGCCCCCACCATCAGCGCCGTGCATGCGCTGGCCTCGCTGCTGGCGCGCACCGTCCAGGCGCAGCAGGGCAGCCTGCGCATCCGCGCCGCCGGCGCTTAAACCACTTGCCCCCCTTTCCCCGCAACCCGACCCAGGAATCCCCCATGCCTATCTTGACCACCCTCGCCGACCTGCTGCTGGTGGGCGCCGACGACGCCACCGCCATCCATGCGCCGGGCGCCAGGCCGCTCAGCTACCGCGCCCTGCGCCAGCAGGTGGCGCAGGCCGTGGCCACGCTCAACCAGCTCGGCATCGGCCGCCAGGACCGCGTGGCGATCGTGTTGCCGAACGGCCCGGAGATGGCGACCGCCTTCATCAGCGTGGCCGCCGCCGCCTGCGCGGCGCCGCTCAATCCCGCCTATCGCGCCGACGAGTTCGAGTTTTATCTGGGCGACCTGCAAGCGAAGGCGCTGATCGTCGAACACGGCAGCGAGTCGGCGGCGCTGGCGGTGGCCGCCAAGCTCGGCATTCCGGTGCTGGAACTGCTGCCGGCCGACGCCGGCGCCGGCGCCTTCAGCCTGCGCGCGACTGCCGGCGCAGTGGCCGCCTGCGCGCCGGCGCCGGCCAGCGCGCCCGCCGCCGACGACCTGGCCCTGATCCTGCACACCTCGGGCACCACCTCGCGGCCGAAAATCGTGCCGCTCACCCAGGCCAACATCTGCGCCTCGGCCGGCAACGTCGGCGCCACGCTGCAGTTGACGCCGGGCGACATCGGCCTGAACATCATGCCGCTGTTCCACATCCACGGCCTGATCGCCGGCCTGCTGGCGCCGCTGGCCGCCGGCGGCACCGTGTTCTGCTCGCCCGGCTTCAATGCGCTGAAATTCTTTGGGTGGATGCAGGAGGCGCGGCCGACCTGGTACACGGCCGTGCCGACCATGCACCAGACCATCGTCGCGCGCGCGGCGCACAACCAGGCCATCATCGCCGCCCATCCGCTGCGTTTCCTGCGCTCGTCGTCGGCCTCCATGCCGCCACAGGTGATCGCCGAGCTCGAGGCGGTGTTCGGCGCGCCGCTGATCGAAGCCTACGGCATGACGGAGGCGGCGCACCAGATGGCCAGCAATCCGCTGCCGCCGGCCTTGCGCGTGCCGGGCTCGGTGGGCCTGGCGGCGGGCCCGCAGGTGGCCATCATGGACCAGCAGGGCCAGCTGCTGCCGGCCGGCGCCACCGGCGAGATCGTCATCCAGGGCGGCAACGTCACCGCCGGCTACGAGAACAACCCCAAGGCCAACGCGGAAGCCTATGTGGGCCGCTGGTTCCGCACCGGCGACCAGGGCGTGCTGGACCAGCAAGGCTATCTGCGCATCACCGGCCGCCTGAAGGAAATCATCAGCCGCGGCGGCGAGAAGATTTCGCCGCGCGAGGTCGACGAAATCCTGATGGACCATCCGGCGGTGCAGCAGGTGGTCACCTTCGGCATCCCGCACGACAAGCTGGGCGAGGACGTCGGCGCGGCCGTGGTGCTGCATCCCGGCCAGGAGGTCAGCGAGCAGGCCTTGCGCGCCTTCGTCGCGATCCGCCTGGCGGACTTCAAGGTGCCGCGCAAGATACTGTTCCTGGACGAGATCCCCAAGGGCGCGACCGGCAAGCTGCAGCGCATCGGCCTGGCGCAGAAGCTCGGCCTGGCGGGCTAGCCCGGCTTGCCGTCCACGCGGCGCTTGGCCAGGCGCGTTCGACGTGGCCGCCAGCGCGCGTCTGGCTGTCGCCGTCGATCCGGTGTTCGTCAAGCGGGTGGCTGCGTTGATCAAGTAGGCGGGGTTTGCGGCGGGGCCGGAAGGCGTCTAAAGATCGACATGAGACGCGGGACCAAACGTCTTGAAACTATGGCTTGAGCTTAAACCCCTCGTGACTTCCAACAAAGCCGAGGCGGGTGTAAAAACGATGCGCCTCCGCCCTGGTTTTATCGCTGGTCAGCTGAACCAAGCCACAATTGCGTTCACCAGCCAGCAGGATGGCTTGCTGCATAAGCCAATTACCGATTCCCTGCCCGCGCAAGCCACCATCAACGCGCACGGCTTCGATATTGGCTCGTAGCGCGCCACGACGGCTAAGTCCGGGTATGAATGTTAATTGCAACATCGCGATGACCCTTCCCGCCAGCTCGCCGACCAACAAGCACTGATTGATATCGCTATCGATTGCGTTGAAAGCCAGAACATAACAGGCTTCGCTACTGCCCATGGCTTCTCGATTTTTCCCTAAGGTGTCATCGGCCAATAGTTCCAACAATCGAGGCAAGTCCCCGATTCTGGCGCGGCGCGCGGATAATTCTTCATGATTAATCATTGATGGGGTCCGAGAAAATTGTAAGTCGATGAACCACGGCTGCTGGATGGCGCGCGCCACTGACCTTCGGGAGCAGATCAAGCGCGCTTCAGAAGCACGCTTCAGGGTCAGTTCTCCTCAGCTAGCCTAACGAGTATGCACGTGGGGGTGCGCCGCCGCGCTCCTTGTGGCAAAACCCCGATTTTCTCTTCGATTTTCCCCGATTTTTTCAAGCATCAGGCTATTTCCGGATTTGCCGATCCAAATTGGGAAAAGCCGAAGAAAATAGGAAGGAAAATAGGAGGTTCGCCACAAGGACCGCGCAGGCGTGCCCCACCCGGGCCCTCAGGTGCGCCGGATCACAACATGCGTTGCCTTTTCAGTTCCCACGAACTCGACGCATTCATACCCCAGCGCCCGCAGGTCCGCCCCTTCGAACAAGCGCTCGCCACTGCCCAGCAGAATCGGCGAGATCGCGATATGCAGCTCGTCGATAAGCCCCTCTTCAAGATACTGCCTGATCACGTCGGCTCCGCCGCCAATGCGCACGTCCAGGCCGTTCGCGGCTTCGCGGGCCCGGGAAAGCGCTTCGTGGATGCCGCCCGTGACGAAGTGGAATATCGTGCCGCCTTCCATCTGGATCGATGGCCGCGCATGATGGGTCAAGACAAAAACCGGGACGTGGTACGGCGGGTTATCGCCCCACCAGCCGTTCCAGTTCAAGTCGGGCCAAGGCCCACGTACCGGCCCGAACATGTTCCGCCCGAGAATCCACGCGCCGACGTTTTTAAATCCCCGCGCCGCAAAATCGTCGTCGACTCCGGTCGTGCCATCGCCCGCACCGTGGGCCTGCTGGAACGTGCGGGTTGGAATGAACCACTGGTGTAGCTCCTTGCCACCCACGCCGAGCGGTTCGTTGAGATCCTGATTCGGCCCCGCCCCATAGCCGTCGATAGAAATCGTGAAGCTTTCAACTCGAACTCGTGTCATTTTGATTCTCCATTCAAATCATCGTTCCGATGCTGCATGCCTGGCGCGTCGTCTGGCCGTCTGGCGAATCCACAATGTACATAAAAATCGGCTTTGCCCTTGGCACAGAACAGTTGGATGTCATTAATCCCCGCAGCCCGACACCGCGCAACCAATGCATTAATCAATTCCTCGCCAAGACCACGACGCTGATAGTCAGGATGAACAATCATCTCCGTAATGAAGGCATGGAGCTTGCCATCCGAAATGACGCGTGCGAAGCCAACCAATTGGTCAGCGTCATACGCGGCAAATGAAGCCCACGATGCCCGCAATGACGCTCCATAAAATTCGTCGCTCCGTTCGAGCGGCCCCCAACCCGTAGTGTCATAAAGCGCTTTAAACGCCGTAGCGTCTGGTGTCTCTGTAGAAAAAGTAAAGGTCATCTCATTATTCTCATTAGTTTTCTCGCTCAGCAGGTACGACTACGCAATGCGTTCGATCCTCGGCCGTTTGACCTTGCCTGCCTGATGCAAGTCATATTGCAGCTGCATGCCCGCCCACAGCTCTGGACTCGTGCCGAAGGCCGCGCCGAGCCGATATGCCATGTCCGGCGAAATGCCCGCCGCCCCGCTCACTATCCGTTGTAACGTCACGCGCCCCACACCCAGACGCGCAGCGACGTCCGTGATGGTCAGCTCCCCCAAGTACTCTCTCACCACCTCGCCCGGATGGGGCGGGTTATGCATCCTGGTCATGTAAAACCTCCGCAATTTCCATGGCAATCGAGACCGGATTACATAGGTTACATCAAATGAACGGATACGGATGTATCGAGTATCGGCACACGATACAAATGCGCTGACGCAGGCGGAAAGACAAGCCATATCAAGGAATTGCAAAACCGTGCCGACCTTCGTTGACGACACCATATCTAGTGCCCAACCTATGCAAACCAACTAGATATGAGATCAAGGAGCAAGCATGCAAGGATTAATTCACACCCGGATCATCAAGCGCGACGGCAGCGAGCAAGCCTTCACGCTGGCCAAGATCGAGACCGCACTGTTGCAAGCCGGCCGCGCCAGGAACGGGTGATCCGCACCGCGCTGTGCCGTCTGGCCGATCACCAGGCGCAGCGGGTCGAACGCCACGGGCGCAGGGGCCAGCGCCACAACATTCCGCCGGAGCGCAGCTTTGCGGAGAACTGGACCATCCTGGTCAACACCGGCGGCATCAACGCGGCGCGCGCGCCGACAAGCTGACGATACGGCGCGACCCGATGGTCGAGGCGCTGTTCGGCGCGGCCCGCCCGCGCAACGTGGCCGCCGATACGCCGCGTCCGGACTAGGGATGAGCTTCAACGTGGCGCCATGATTTTTGATTTTGTAATAACGTTCCGGTTTTGTCTGGGGAGTTAAGCATGAATGGAGACCAACGTACAAACAATGTGATCAGCTCGGTCGTGGAGCACGGCATCTGGCTGGCCAACTCGAAGGGGTCGGCCATCGCCTGGACGTATATGCAGACCTACCACGTGCCGCTCGAGGCGATACGCCGCGTGCTGGCCTACCCCGAAACGCGCCGGCAGCGGCCCGCCGTCTGCATACGCTAGCGATAGCGCGCCAAAATCCTGTCCAGCACGCCCGCATTGAGCAAGCGCGCTTGCGCGTTGCTCAGGTCGCGCAGCGTCACGCTGCTGTACTTTGGACGGGCGCAATACATGGCAAACCGGCTGACCACGACCGCAGTGAGGCGCAGTTTTTTCAGCGCCGGATTGGTCTTCTGTTGATACTCGAAGTCCAGGCTGCGCATGACCATGAAATCGGTGCGGCCGGCCACTTGCTTGAGCAACAGGGACGTCTCGTTGTTCGCATCGTCCCGCTTGGCGCGGCCATCGGCAAACAGCGGCTCCAGGCTGCGGTAGCTATAGCCGAGCACGGTCCCGACACGGGCGCCGGATAGCTCATCCATGCTGTCCAGTGGCCTGCCGTTGACCGGACCGACCAGGCGCTCCTCGACATCGAAAAACGGCGCCGGCCAGTCGTACTGCGCCACCTGTTCGCTGGTGAGCCAATCCGGACTGACAAAGCAGCGCAAATCCGCCAATTTCTGGACCACCGCCATATCCTGGCGCTTGCGGGGCAACAGCACGTAGGCGGGTGTCCTGCCGAGTTCCTTGGCCAGGGCGTCCTGCCAATCCTTGGTGATGCCGCCGGCCAATATCAAGCGCCCGTTCGCCCCCTGCTCCACCAGGCCAAACGGCATGGTGCGGTTCTCCAGCATGAGAAACCGGACCGGCGGCGCGGCGAGCGCCCGCTGCATGGCTACGGTGGACAATAAGACGCCGATCAGAAATTTACATCCATGCATTGAGAACCCGTCTGCCGATGGCGATATGTGCCGAAAACACACATTATCAACGTCCGCCCCGTGATTCAGTAGCGATATGCGGGGGCTGTTCCGCAAATGCCACATTTTGATCGTGCGGCGCCCGCCGATCTCGATGGCGATTTGGTGAATTTCGCAATTGCGAATTGATGGTGTTCATTGCACAATGTTGAAATGCGACAAAACACATTCCTCCATCACGCTGCCCTGCTGGCCACCGCGCTGGCCGCCCCGGTGGCCGCGGCGCAGTCGTACCAGGCGGACTACTTCACGCAGTTTCAGGCCAGCACAGCGATGGACATGGTGGCCCGCCTGCCCGGTTTTGTCTTCGATGCCGGGAATGCGTCGCGTGGTGTGGCCGGCAACGTGCTCATCAACGGAAAGCGCCCTGCTTCCAAAACCGATCCGCTCGGCGAAGTGCTGGGCCGTATCCCACTGGCCGCCGTTGAGCACATCGACGTGATCCATGGCGGCGCGGGCGGCATCGACATGCAGGGCTACCCGACCGTGGCCAACCTCCTGCTCAAGCAGATGGACCTGGCTACGGCCACCCTCAGCGCCTCGAGTTACCTGACGGCGGACGGCATCCACCAGCCCTCGCTCGATGGCAACTACAGCCTGACACACGGGGACAAGCGCATCAACGTCACGCTGACCAGGTCGCGGTCGCCGGATATGTCGCAAGGACAGGGACGCAGGACCACGCTGTACGCCAGCGCCGCCCCGGCCGCCGAGGTGACCATCGTGGGCGCCGGCATCGCCGAAAACAAGACGATGAAGCTGAACTATGGCCAGGATCTGCTGGACGGCCAACTGAGCTGGAACGCCACGGTCAATCCCTGGACCTACCACTCGCAAGCCCAGTACGACGCCGGGACGCGCTCGCTGGGCAGCAACGACAATGCCGGACGCACGCTGGAACAGGGATGGGGCTACACGCGCGAGCTGGCGCATGGCGCCAGCATGGATCTTAAGGCGACGCATCGGACGTCCGAGCTGAGCGCCGAGTCGACGTTTGCGGCGGGCGGCAGCCCATCGTATTCGGTCGCCAATTCCTCGGCCAACGAACAAGTCCTGGCGGGACAGCTGAGTTGGCGGGCGCTGGACGGCGTCACACTACGCGGCGGTGTTGAGCGGACCATCAACACCAATGACAACAGCAACACCTACCAGGCCAACGCCAATGCCGCGGTGTCGCCGTCCGGCAGCGCCTGGGTCCAGGAATCGCGCGTTGAAGGCCAGCTGTCTTCGGCATGGCAGGTCGACAGCTCGCTCAGTGCCGAGGCCGGCCTGAAGATCGAGCACTCCAGCTTGCGCATCGGCGCCGACCAGCCGGAGGCCAGGGCCTACATCTATCCCAAGCCGAGGTTGCGGCTGTCGTTGTCGCCGACCTCGTCGTTGCTGCTGCGCTTGCGCATGGAGCGCGAGGTCAGCCAGTTGAACTTCGGCGATGCCGCAGGCTATTTCGGCATCGCCGACAAGACGCTGCGGGCCGACTTGCCCGATCTGGTTCCGGCCAAGACCTGGCTGTGCGAAGGCGCGCTCGAATACCGCTTCTGGGAACGGGGTTCCGCCGTGTTGAGCTATACGCAATCGCGCATCAGCGACCTGGTCGACCGCATGCAGATCCGTACAGCGAACGCCAGCTACGACGCCGCCGGCAATATCGGCGACGCCAGCGCCGGCAACGTCACCGGCCTGCTCACGCTGCCGACCGACAGCTGGTCGCTGCCGCAGGGGCTGCTCAAGTTGTCGATGACCAGGCGCTCCTCGTCCGTCACCGACCCCACCACACTGGAGACACGCGCGCTGTCCGGCGAGCAGCCGCTGGCCTGGAGGATAGAGTTTTCGCAGGACTTGCCACGCCAGAGGACGGCCTGGGGCATGTCGCTCGACAATGGCTGGAGCAACGACAGCTGGCAGGTTGCCGAGCACGACACCAGCAATGGCACGGGCTGGGCCCGCGCGTTCGTCAACTACCGGCCGGCGGCCAACCTGATGGTGACGCTGGAATTGAACAACCTCGCCGGGCGCGTCGTCACCAATGACCGCACCCACTATGCCGGCGACCGCTTGGCCGGAGCCGTCGACTTCGTCGAGCACAACGTCACCCGCACCCAGCCATTCGCCATGCTGCGGGTCCGCAGGGATTGGTAGGCGGATCGGCCGGATATTAGCTCCAGCCTCAGAGCTTAGGCACCAAAGTATTGACCAGCTCAATCGCTGTGTGGCAAATGAGTTGCAGACCGGCACGGGTTTCCCGCAGTCGTTGCAGCTGAAAATCGAACCGCTGACGCTGAAAATCATCATCGCGGTAGTGCAATTCGGCTTGCAGGTCACGCAACTCGAGAAGTAATCCATTGTTCAACTCAGCGGCGGCCGGCATCGCGTCAGCCCACTCATAAGCCGCAATGATATCCGAGCGAAGTGCATCATCATCAATAAGAGTGAGGCGGTCTATCACTGAAGCATAGATAGGAAAGCGTGTTGCTTTTATAGGAAGTAATCTGTCAAAAATGTCGTTCTCTCCCAAAGAAAGAAGATGGTTCACATTCCCCATGGAGAATTTTTTCTGCAGCGCGACGAGTTCATCCTTGAGTGCTAGCCTGATCCTGCGAGCATCATCTTGGCGGCGTGTCTCTTCGCCTGATATGGCATCGACGCGCTGCTTGTACGGAACCCAAATAGCGATTGCTATCCCGATACCTGCGCTGATGGCTTGTGCCCACCCCGAGTTCAAGCTGCTCCATATCGGGAGCTTCCAAATCCAGAATATTGCAATAAATCCTGCGACAAGCACGATAAACGCCACCGCTACTACACCAATCCATTGCAAAAGACGATTCATAGGATACCTTACCAAAAAATAAATTCCTCACATGCTTTGCGATCTGAGCCGGTGTATCGCCACCACCAAGTCAACATCGCCGAACCCGCGCCACTATCGCTGAGAGTCAACAACTTATTCGATCGACTTGCCGGCCTTCGCCTTTGCCAGACATCGGACGGAAATTTCCCCGGCGACCAATGGCGGATTTCCTGCTTTGAAAAACTAGGGAAAATCCCCGAGTTGAAGTCTTCTCGCACTTTGAGGAAGACTCCGCCCGGCGGCGGACGTACTCGGGCGACCATTTGTGACGGGCCACAAACTGTGGGGTGACTGCAGCACCAAGCTGGCCCGCACATCGTTTGGTGTAGACGTAAAAAAAGCCCGCATGGCGGGCCTCATCAGCCTCACGGCCGTCAGTGGACGTATTTTGCAACCAGATAGGTTGCTCCAACCAGGGCAGTGCCGAACCCGCAAACGAATGTGACCAATTTCCACGTTTGCGAGTTGATCTCACTTTGCATCGCGACGCCCAGCTTGGCAATATCGGCGTTGGTCGCATAGTTGGACTTGATCACCGCGAGATCGATCTTCATCGCGGTAAGGTCAGCCTCCAATTTTTCGACACGTTTTTCCATGCCACCATCATCAGGCGGTTCGCCGCCCTTGTCAACCTGCCTTCCAAGCCTGTCGAGCAGCGAGAAATCAATTTTCTCCATCGGTCTGCCATTCCTTTTGCATAATCTTAATTGCCCCGTCGAGGAAACTCATTGTCTCACGAACTTTTTCCACAACGGGATCGCGCTCACTCCCCGGTGGGAGCTTTTCAGTAAGCTGCTGCACTGCATCCCCCAATGTTGCTATCGCCTTTGTAAGCTCGATCACAATTTTCTTCTCGTTGCTGTTCATGATCTACCGTATTGTTAAAACATAACTAATTGAATCTGCCCGCGCATCGGGTTGTGCGCGGGTTCCCCTCACAATACGCTGGCGTTTCAAAGATGCGGTATGCGTGAACCAGCGTTCAAGATGTCGACTATCGAAACAAGCGTTATCAGAATCGTGAGGCACGAAAAAACTTTAACAACAGTCTTTGTCTCCTCCTTCGATATCATCTCTAACATGCGGGTGATGATGTAGGCCGCAATCATTACGCCAAGCGCTGGAATCATTGTTTTTTCGGTGCGGCAAGGGCGTGCCGTTTCGCCAGTTGATTATAGGCATGATAGCAACTGAAAATCTCCCAAATTATCACCAACCGGTCTTGCACGCCGTCGCGCTTGAGCCACAGGACAGGCCGCCTAGCGCAAGTTGCCGGTGTGGCCCAACGAGTACCGGCCAGGTTGCGGCCATACGGTCAGGCCATGCGGCTCCTGGCCGACCTTGACCTGCCGCACGTCGCCGCTAGCGGTGTCGAAACGGTACACCACGTCGTCGAAACGACCGGACAGCCAGAGATATTTGCCGTCGGCACTGACGTTGCCCATATCGGGACTGCCGCCGCCAGGGACGGACCAATTGGCGAGCACCTTGTCGGTGGCGAAATCAACGACGCTCACGCTGCCCTTGCCCTTGCGCTTGCCGTGGATACGGTGGGTGCCGCGGTTCGCCACATACAGGCGCTTGCCATCCCGGCTAGGGTAGATTCCGTGCGTGCCTACGCCGGTCGGAATGAAGCCGATCTCCTTGAACGCCGCGCCGTCGACAACATGCAGGCCATCGGCTTCCATGTCGGCGATATAGAACTTGCTACCATCGGGCGAGATGCGTATGTCTTGCGGCATGCCTTTGGTGCTGGTGCAGATCTCAGCCTCAAGCGCCCCTGCGGACGTCTTCTCGGAATACCGCGCGGAAGGCATCTTGAGCTTCAGGTAGCCGCTCACCTTGCGGCCTTCCAGGTCGATCTTGGCGATGGTGCCGTCGAATTCGCAGGTGAACACGGCGTAGCGGCCGTCATTGGAAAAATCGGCGTGGTTGATGCCGCCGCAGGACGGCGTCTCGATCGAATACTGCAGCGCCATGGTCTTGGGATCGCGGAAGTCGAGGCGATGCAGCGCCTCGGCGACCACGATGGCGGATTTGCCGTCCGGCGTGAAGTACATATTGTACGGGTCATCCACCGGCACCGACGCTCCCGGCTTGCCGCTGAGCGGATCCACCGGCGTCAGGCTGCCCCGGTTGGTACGCTCGGCGTTGTTCGCCACCCAGAGCGTCCGCAGGTCGTGAGCGGGTACCACGTGCTGCGGGCCGATGCCCACCTTGAACTGGTCGACCACCTTGAGCGTCTCCGGATCGATGACATACACATCGTTCGAGCGCAGGTTGGGCACATAGACGCGCGCCAGGTGGTCCTTGACGACCGCGCTCATGCGGCCAGGCCCGGTGTCGCCGTAGACGTTCCTGGGATCGCTCAGCGGCGGCATGCCGGGCAAGGGGGAATAGGCGGCCATCGGGGCCGGCGCACTGGCCGCGGCCTCCGCCTTGGCGCCGGCGTGCTGGCCGTACAGGCCCGCGCCCGCCACGGTGAGTATGCCCAGGCCGGCGATGGCCAGGCGTCGAGCGCGGCGCCCGGTGTGTGCTGGGTTGTTGGTAGGCTTGCTGGTTTTCATAAGGTGCAGTCTCTATAGTCGATGCGGCGCCTGAGTGGCGCTTCGCTTAGTGATGGCGTTCTTGAAGGATGGTTTTGATCGCGCTGACCGATGCCTCGACTTGGCGTTGCACGCCCAGCCGCCCCAGTTCAGCGCTGGCGCGCGTGGCGTCACCGCGCACGCCATCAGCCACCCCGGGCTTGGGACCGTGAGCCATCGCATCGACGCGTACCATCGACGGCGCGGTGGCAAGCGTCAACGAGGCGTCGCTCAGCCCCGCGTGCAAGCCGATTTCAGCACTGCTGTAGCCTTGCTTCTTCAGATCGTCAATATACGCGGTCTGGGTGACATCGTAGTAATCGAGTAGCGCAAAGGCGCGGGCGGGATCGCTTTTGCCCCAGGCGCGGTTCAGCTTTTGCGCCACGCTTACCTCGTTTTGCTGATAGCCTCCATGGTCACCGATGAAGATGATGTCGCGAAAGCCGTGCTGACGAAAACTTGCCGCAGCCCCCTCAAGCAGGGCCTCGAAGGCTGCCGGCGGGATCGAAATGGTGCCGCTGAATCGCATGTGGCCGGCCGGTGGAGTGACCGCGCCTTCCGGCACATAGGACACCACCGGCGCGACCATCGTATTGCCGAGTTTCTGGGCAATCATGGCCGCGATGATCCCGGCGCGGACATTGTGTTTGCCGAGCGCGATGTAGGGACCGCTCTGCTCCACGCCGCCGATGGGGATCAGGATCGTGGTCGCGCCGTGTTCTATGCGACTGCGCAATTCCGTGCTGGTGAGCTCTTCCAACATGACGCTGGCGCCGCCCTGCCCCGCGCGCGCCACGCCTTCGCTGTGTTCGCCGGAAGTGGCCGCCATTACCGGCAGCGTCAGCAATGAAGCGGCGGCCACCAGGAGGCCGGCGCAATGGCCGGCACCGGTCAACATCCAGCCCCGCGTATTTTCATCATCCAACTTATCCCTCACAATACCTCACTCTGCAATGTAGAACTGCCTCGGCCGTCCAAGTATAGCGGCAGATGACAATTTTATGCGATCCGGCAGAGCAAGGCGTCATAAAGTTGTATGCGCGCAGGTCCGCCGTGATCGATCAGTACCGACTCCCGCGCAAGGCCGCCGTCAGGCGTTCGGCGATCGCCGCCACGCCCACACCCGCCATGACGGTGTGGTGGGTTCCCGGAATCGTCACGACCTCCAGCCCGTCCGCGACCAGCTCGCGCCAGCCAAGCTCGGGTTCGCCAAATTGTTGGGCGAAACCCTCGGTGCCGCAAAACAGCAAGACTGGCGTATCACCGAGCGGCGGCTGGTAAGCGCGCAGCGCGGTATCGTTGGCCTGGGCCACGGCCAGCATCTGCCGCACCTGCCCTGCCCCGGCCTCCGGCGGCAGCAGTCCCTGCCGCGTGGCCGCCTCCAGCACATGCGACCACTGCTCCGGCGCCGCCACGCCGCGCAGCTGGTCCCAATCCATGGGCAGGCGCGGCAGCAGAATGCCGAGCAGCACTACATCGTCGTGCAGCCAGTCCGCGCCGGCCAGCTGGCCATACGCACCGTTGCGGTACAGCGGCTGCGCGCTGGCGTTCTGCGCGCGCGAGTCGATCAGCGCCAGCAGCGCGACCTCGTCGCCGGCCTGGCGCAACTGCCGCGCCATCTCATACGCGATGCATCCGCCCATCGAATGCCCTGCCAGATGGTAGGGCCCGGCCGCTTGCCGCGACTTGATCAAGGCGATGTAGTCCGCAGCCATGTCCTCGATGTTGTCCAGCGGCGCCTCCTCGCCCTGCAAGCCACGGGCCTGGACGCCGTACACCGGCTGATCGGCGCCAAGGCAGCGCGTCAGCTCGACATAGCCCATGGTGTGGCCGCCGTACGGATGGATGCAGAACAGCGGCGCGCGGCTGCCGCCGGTGCGCATGCCGACCAGGCGTGAAGCGCCGGCCGCGCTGCCGGAACGCAGCGCCTGGGCCAGGCTTTCGACCGTCGGGTGCTCCAGCAGGACTGCGCTGGACAAGCTGCAATCAAAGCTCCGCTCCAGGCGCAGGATGACGTTCAGGGACGACAGGGAGCTGCCGCCGAGGTCGAAGAAATTGTCGTCAAGCGCGAGCTCGTCCACGCCCAATATCTCCGCGAACACCTTGCCCACTTCCAGCTCGAACGCATCGCGCGGCGCGAGCCGGCGCGCGGGCGTAGCCTGCGGCGTCGGCGCGGACGCCGCTTCAACGCGCGTCACGGCCGCGAAGCGGGTGGCGGACGACGTCGTGGCCTCGCGCGCCTCGGGCCAGTAGCGATAGCGATCGAACGGATACACCGGCAAGGCGATGCGGCGCCGCGCCGCGTGCTCGTGCAAGCGCCGCCAATCGGGCGCGACACCGTTGCACCAGAGCTGCCCCAGGCTGGCCAGCAAGGCCGCACAGTCCGACGGCTGCGTCGCGCCGGCCAGCGTCGGACCGGCAAAGCGCACGTTCTGCTTGTTGGAGTGGCGCTGCAGGATGGCGCTGAAGGTCTGCCCCGGACCGGTTTCCAGATAGATGCCGTCCGGCGTCTCCAGCAACAACTCCAGCCCTTGGGCGAAGCACACGGTCTGGCGCATATGCCGTACCCAATGGTCGGCGCTGGTGGCCTGCTCGGCCGTCACCCACGCTCCCGTCACGTTGGTGATGTACGGAATCTGCGGCGCGTGCAGCGCCACTTCAGCCAACCTCGCCCTGAATTGCTCCAGGATGGGGTCGAGCATGGCGGAATGGAAGGCATGCGAGGTCGGCACGCGCTTGCTGCGCAAGCCGGCCTGCTCCAGCGGAGCCGATAGTGCGGCGATCGCCTCCATCGTCCCGGCCAGCACGCAGGCACGCGGGCCGTTGACCACCGCCAGGTCCACCCCGGCGCCGAGCAAGGGCTGCAGCTGTTCAACGCTGGCCTCGACCGCCAGCATGGCGCCGGCGGGCAGGCCCTGCACCAGCTGGCCGCGCGCGGCGACCAGCTGGAGCGCGTCGGGCAGCGACATGACGCCGGCCAGGCAGGCCACCACGTATTCACCCAGGCTGTGTCCCATCATGGCGTGCGGACGCACGCCCCAATGCATCAGCTGGCGGGCCAGCGCATACTCGACCACGAACATGGCCGGCTGCGTGATCGCCGTCTGCGCCAGCTGCCGCGCGGCGTCCTGCTCGGCCTCCGGCGCCGGATACAGCAGCGTGCGCAGATCGAGACCCAGCGCCGGCCACAGCAACTCGGCGCAGGCGTCGACCTCGGCACGGAACTCGGGCAGCGACGCATACAGGCCGCGCCCCATGTTGACTTGTTGCAGACCTTGGCCAGGGAACAAGAAGGTCACCCGCGCGGCGCCGTCCGCCATCGCCACCGGCACCGGCTGCGCGGACGTGGCCGCCAGCGCCGCCGCCGCGCTGGCCGCATCGGCGCCCACCACGGCGCGCCGATGCGGCAGCGGCGCGCGCCCGGCTTGCAGCGTGTAGGCGACATCGGCCAGGTCGGCCGCCGGATGCGCGCGCAGGTAGTCCGCCAGATTGCGGCTCATCGCTTCCAGCGCCGTGGCCGACTTCGCCGACAACGTCAACAACTGCTGCGGCAGCCCGGCCGCCGTGGGCGGGGCCAGCGGCGCCTGCTCCAGGATGAGGTGGGCGTTGGTGCCGCCTATGCCAAACGAGCTCACCGCCGCGCGGCGCGGCAGGTCCGACACCGGCCAGGACGCCAGCGCGGTGTTGATGCGGAACGGGCTGCGCGCCAGGTCCAGCTTGGGATTGGGCGACTGGAAATGCGGCATGGCCGGCACTTCGCCGTGGTGCAGCGACAGCGCCGCCTTGATCAAGCCGGTGACGCCGGCCGCCGTGTCGAGGTGGCCGACATGGGCCTTGGCCGAGCCGAGCAGACAATATTCGCGCTCGTCCGTGTAGCGGCGATAGGCCTGGGTCAGCGCGGCGACCTCGATCGGATCACCCAGCGGCGTGGCGGTGCCATGCGCCTCGACCAAGCCGATGCTGCGCGCATCGACGCCGGCGCGGCGCAGCGCCTGGCCGATCACGTCGGCCTGCCCGTCCACGCTGGGCGCGGTGAAGCCGACCTTGCCGTTGCCGTCGTTGTTGATGGCCGAGCCCTTGATCACGGCCCAGACGGTGTCGCCATCGCGCTGGGCGTCGCTCAGGCGCTTGAGCACGACCAGCGCGCCGCCGCTGCCGCGCACCGTGCCGCCGGCGCCGGCGTCGAACGCCCGGCAGCGGCCGTCCGGCGACAGGATGTGGCCTTCCTGGTAGAGATAGCCGGTCGCGTGCGGCACCTCGATCGACACGCCGCCGGCCAGCATGATGTCGCTGTCTCCCTGCAGCAGCTGCTGGCACGCCAGGTGCACCGCCACCAGCGAGGTCGAACACGCGGTCTGCACCGTGAGCGCGGGGCCGCGCAGGTTGAGCTTGTGGGCCAGGCGGGTGGACAGGAAATCCTTCTCGTTCAGGATGGTGGTCTGGAACAGTTCGGCGGCGGACTCGGGACGGACGTCGAGGAAATGCTGCAGATACCCTGCCCGCCCGACACCGCCGATCACGCCGACGCGGCCGCAATCGGCGCCGCCGCCGTAGCCGGCGTGCTCCAGCGCCTGCCAGCCCAGTTCCAGGAACAGGCGCTGCTGCGGATCCATCAGCTGCGCCTCGCGCGGCGGATAGCCGAAGAACGGCGCGTCGAAACAGGCCACGTCGTCCAGGACGCCCTTGCGTTTGACGTAGCGCGGCTCGCGCAGCAGTTGCGGGTCCACGCCCGCGTCGAGCAACTGCTGGTCCGTCAGCTCCGTGATGGACTCGGCGCCGGCGCGCAAATTGCGCCAGAACTCCGCCACGTTGGCTGCGCCGGGAAACTTGCCAGCCATGCCGATGATGGCGATGTCGGTGCCGGCCGGCGCGCCGGACGGCACGGCATGCAGATGTTCGCGCGACTGCGCGTCCAGGTCCTGCCCGTGGCTCAGCGCGGTGCGCAGGTGATTGGCCAGCGCGCGGATGGTCGGGAAGCGGAACAGGTCCATGGTCGGCACCGTCAGGCCCAGCTTCTCCTCCAGCAGCACCTCGACCTCGACGATGCTCATCGAATGGCCGCCGACGTCGAAGAAGCTGTCGTCGATGCCGACCGCCGTCAGGTTCAGCACCGCTTGCCAGATGGCGGCGATCTGCTGCTCCAGCTGGTCGCGCGGCGGCGCGATGCCGGCGTCGGCGGAGCGGCCGGCGGGCGCCGGCAGCGCGCGCCGGTCGATCTTGCCGTTGGGCGTCATCGGCCAGGCGTCGAGGAATTGGAATGCAGCCGGCACCATGAAGTCCGGCAGCTTGCCCTGCATGTGGGCGCGCAGGTCGGCGCCGCTGACGACCGCGCCGTCGCGGGCGATCACGTAGGCCACCAGGCGCTGGTCGTTGTTCGCTTCGCGCCGCGCCAGCACCAGCGTGTCGCGGATGGCGACATGCTCGCCGATGACGGCTTCGAGCTCGCCCAGTTCGATGCGGAAGCCGCGTATCTTGACCTGGTGGTCGAGGCGGCCCAGGAACTCCAGGCTGCCGTCCGGCAGATAGCGGGCCAGGTCGCCGGTCTTGTACATGCGTTCGCCGGGGGAGCCGAACGGGTTGGCGACAAAGCGCTCGGCGGTCAGGTCGGGACGGCCGAGATAGCCGCGCGCCAGGCCGACGCCGGCGATATACAGCTCGCCGGCGACGCCGCGCGGCACCGGCTGCAGCAGCGGGTCCAGCACGTACAGCCGGGTGTTGGCCAGCGGCCGGCCGATGCTCACGCACTGCGTCTGCGGCGCCAGCACCGTCATCGTCGCGCACACCGTGGCCTCGGTCGGGCCATAAGCGTTGATGAAGCGGACCGCGGCGCTCCAGCGCCTGACCAGTTCCAGGCCGCAGGCCTCGCCCGCCGTGATCACCGTCTTCAGCGTCGGCAGGTCGGCCGGTTGCAGCAGCGCCAGCACCGACGGCGGCAGCGTGACCACCGAGACGCCGTGCCGGTTGATGGTATGCACCAGCGCGGCGCCCGGTATCAAGTCCATTTTCGGCGCCAGGCACAGGCTGGCGCCGGCACACAGCGTCATGAAGACCTCGCTGACCGAGGCGTCGAAGCTGAACGAGGCGAACTGCAGCACCCGGCTCTCCGGCGCCACCTGGAAGCCGTCTATCATGGCCTGCGCCAGATTCGACAGGCCCTGGTGTTCCAGCATCACGCCTTTGGGGCGTCCGGTCGAGCCCGAGGTGTAGATCACATAGGCCAGGTCGGTCGGCGCCGGACTGGCCTGCGGATTGTCGTCCGGCGCATCGGCCATGCCGGCCAGGTCGGTGTCGACGCACACCAGCCGCGCGGCGCTGGCCGGCAGGCGCGCGCGCAGCGCTTCCTGGGTCAGCAGCAAGGAAACGCCGGCGTCCTCCAGCATGTAGGCCAGCCGGTCTTGCGGATACTCGGGATCGAGCGGCAGGTAGGCGCCGCCGGCTTTTAGTATCGCCAGCACGCCGACCACCAGCTCGGGCTGTCCGCGCTCCATGCTCAGGCCGACCAGTTGCCCGCGCTGCAGGCCCAGTCCGCGCAAGTGATGCGCCAGGCGGTTGGCGCGCCGGTTGAGCGCCTCATAGGACATGCTGTCGTCGCCGTAACGCAGCGCCGGCGCCGACGGCGTGCGCGCCGCCCACTGTTCGAACCAGCGATGGGCGCAGATTTGCGGGAACGGCGCGTCGGTGGCGTTGTGTTCGGCGCGGATGCGCTGTTCGCGCTCGGTCAGCATCGGCAGCCGGTCCAGCGCGAGCTGGGGCGCGTGGGTGGCGCCCAGCAGCAGGGTCTGGAAATGCTCGACCAGATAGGCGACGCTGTCCGCGTCCCACAGATCGGTGTTGTACCAGCACACGCCGCGCAGCGAGCCGTCCACCTCCTCCACCACGAAGTCGAGGTCGAACTTGACGCTGCGCAGCTCCAGCGGATAGGAGTCGAGCCGCAGGCCCGACAGGTCCAGGCTGGCGCCGGCCAGGCCCATGCGCGCCGCCGCCACGCCCTGCATGTGGGACAGCTGCGATTTCTGGTAGGTGAAGGCGACCTGGAACACCGGGCTGCGGCTCAGATCGCGCGGCAGGCCCAGGCGCTCCACCAGCAGTGGGAAAGGGAAATCCTGGTGATCCTTGGCGCCGACCAGCACCTCCCGCACCTGGTGCAGGAACTGGGCGAACGGGGTGTCCCCGGCCAGATGGACGCGCAGCGCGCACGGACTGGCGAAGTAGCCGACGGCGCGCTCGTAGCCCTGTGGCGGCCGGCCGAAGCGCGGCGAGCCGACGGCCAGGTCGTCCTGCCCGGTGTAGCGGTACAGCAGCGCGTAGAACGCCGCCAGCAGCACGGTGTAGAACGTCACATCCTCCTGCCTGGCCAGGGCGCGCACTTGCCGGGTCAGTTCTTCGCTCAGCTGGAACGCGTGGCCGGCGCCGGCGTGGCGCTGGACCGGCGGGCGGGGACGGTCGGTCGGCAGGTCCAGGTGGGCCGGACCGGCAAGTTGCGCTTGCCAATAGGTCCAGTGCTCGTCGCCGCGCGGCGACGCCAGCAGATCGCTTTGCCATGCGACGTAGTCGGTGTACGACAGCCCGTCCGGCGCCGGCGCGGAGGCTTGCCCGGCAACGCGGTCGCGATACAGCACGCCCAGCTCGTCCATCATGATGATCAGGGACCAGGTGTCCGTCGCGATGTGGTGGCTGTTGAACAGCAGCACGTGCTCGTTGTCGCCGCGGGTGAACAGGTGGCAGCGGAACAACGGGCCGTTCTTCAGGTCGAACGGCAGATGCGCCGCCTCGGTCAGCCGCGCGTGCAGCCGCTGCGCGTCCCATCCGGCGGCATCGATCTGCTGGAAGCCGGCGCGTCCCTGCGGATGGATCAGCTGCACCATGTCGCCGTGCGGCGCGGCGTAGCTGGTGCGCAGCACGGCGTGGCGCTGGACCAGCTCGTGCAGGGCCGCTTCGAGCGCGGCGACGTCGAGCGGGCTGCGGATGGTCCATGCCATCGGCAGGCCGTACTCGGCGCCGTCGGGATTCAAATTCCACAAGAACCACATGGCGCGCTGGCCGCGTGATGGGGTCGCCACAACCGGCGCTGCGGTGTTGTCGTAGATGCTATTGCTCATGGGGAGGGAAACTTCCTGATAGATGGTATCGATGTCGGAGAGCCGGCGCGCCGCGTGGCGCCGGGGGGCCTGTGGCCTAAAATGTCAGGTGCGACCAGCGCGCAGCCGGTGCACCAACAACATGGCCGCCGCGCCCGAGACGGCCGCGCAGACCAGACTGGTTTTCAGGCCGCCGAGCGCGGCGACCTGGCCCCACAAGGCGGCGCCGGCCGCGCTCGCGCCCATGATGGCCATCTGGTACATCGCCATGCCGCGCGCCCGCACCCAGTCGGGCAAGGCCAGCTGCACCGACACGATCAAGGCGTTGGCGGTCGCGATCCATGCCATGCCCGCCACAAACATGATGGGCGCGGCAAAATAAGCATGGGTGGAAACCGCCACGCCGCACATCGCGGCCGAGAACACCATGGCGCCGCGCAGCGCTAGCATCTCACGCGACATGGATAGGCGCCAGCGCGGCAGGAACAGCGCCGCCAGCACCGTGCCGCCCCCCATGCAGGCCAGCAGAATGGTGAAGGTTCCAGTGCTGCCATCTTGAAAGTGACGCGCCACCAGCGGCAACAGCGCCAGCAAGGCGGTCGAGTGAAAGAAGAACAGGAAGATGCGCAGCAGTACCGCCTTCAATGGCGCGGACCGCAGGGCGTAACGGACGCCGTCAAGCATGGCGGCGAACAAGCGCTGCTGGCTCGCCGGCACGGGCCCCTGGGCATGGCGCCAGCGCATGATGAGCAGCGCGGCCAGCGTCGACAGGACGGCGTTGAGCGCAAACACCCAGGCCGTGCCGGCACTGGCGATCAGCGCGCCGGCCACCAACGGACCAATGATGCGCGAGGCGTTCATCGATACGCCGTTGAGCGCGAGCGCCGCCGGCAATTGGGCGCGCGGCACCAGATCCGGCACGATGGCGGCAAACACCGGCCAGCGCATGGCCAGGCCGATGCCGTTGGCGAAGGTCAGCCCCAACAGCAACGCAGGCGAGCTCATCCCGGACAGGACCGCCAGCCACAGCAGCAACGCCACCGCCGCCACCCAGCACTGGGTGAGGATCAGGTAGCGGCGCCGGTCCACCATGTCGGCCAAGGCGCCGCAGGGCAAGCCGAGCAGGAAAACCGGCAAGGTCGACGCGGTCTGTACCAGCGCCACCATGACCGGCGACGCGGTGAGCGAGCTCATCATCCAGGCGATGGCCACGTCGTTCATCCACATGCAGACATTGGCGGTCAGCCAGGCGCACCACAACATGCGGAACGCCACATGCTTCAGAGGGGCCAAGGCGGACGGCGGCACGGCGGAGGTGTCGTCCGGGAGAATACGGGGAAGCGAAGCAGGCATGGGGAGTCAGGAAGGATGCGCGTCGGGTGGTGTCGCGGCGGACCGAACCGGGCGAGCGCGGCATTATACCTTGGCGAAACGCATGGCGTCACTGCGCAGTTTGCCGGCGCCGACGTAAAACGGCGGCAGGCAACCATCGTCGCCTGCCGCCGTTTTTCATGGCTGCGCTCAGGTTTGTATGGTGTTCATCACGTTGCCCGGTTCGATCAGGTTAAAGACGACGGTTTCAGGTATCGCCTGCGCGTTCGGATGCAGCGACAGATAACGCGCAGTGTCCCTGGCCTGGCGCAGCTTGATCGCCGCCCCCACTTTGTTGGCGGCTTGGTAGAAGTTGAATACCGCCTCGCGCAAGGCAGGCTCGCTGAAGGCATAGGTATCCTGCACGATGTCGATTGCCGGCGCCAGTGTGTTGCGGCCCAGGATGGTTTCGGCGTACGGCCCCTGTCCCGTCACCGACGCGTTGATCTGGATGTCCATGAAGTTCATCTTGCCCAGCGCCGGATAGATGACGCCGGGGTCCGGCAGACAGGCCAGCACGTCGCCCGCGGTCCAGCTCGAGGAATCGGCCGCTGGCGGCGCGTACATCAGCGTCGAGGCGTTCGGCACGAAGGCGGCCTGATTGTAGGCGCCATCGTTGATCACCGTATGCTGCACCGAAAACTGCCAGATGAACATCGCCAGCACCTCTTTCAGCGTGGCCGTGGTGAGCACCTCGTCGGGGAAGCGTTGCGCCGGTGTTCCGCCGTCGCGGTAATTGAAGGCCGGGATCAGCTTGCCGAAGAAGCGCTGCAACTGACTGTCGGCGGCCACCGCGCTGTCGCCGCCGGCATAGACGGTGTCCACAAACTGAGAAGCGAACGC
This sequence comes from Duganella sp. GW821-FHT07G03, assembly GCF_059418605.1. Lineage (NCBI taxonomy): Bacteria > Pseudomonadati > Pseudomonadota > Betaproteobacteria > Burkholderiales > Oxalobacteraceae > Duganella > Duganella sp. GW821-FHT07G03. The sequence continues at coordinate 14,399 of NZ_JBWKQE010000027.1, read as the reverse complement.
CGCAATCGCGTCGTACCACAGCGTGGCGTCGTGCACATAGGCGTAGGAGAACGGCGTTTCGTGCACGCCGCGCTTGCGGGCATCCTTGGGGATGGCCAGGTCAAGGAAGCGGAACGCCGGGTCGCCGTAGATCCGGTCCTGCAACTGGTAATTGCCGATCCGGCCGCAGGAGAAAATCTGGTCGTAGACGAAGCCGATGTTGTACACGCCGGGCTTGCCGTTGACGGTGCGCGTCTGCGGGAAGGACAGTGCGTCCGGATCGAACGCGCTATTGTAGATGGTCTGCTGAAACTCCAACGCCTTGCTCAGGTGCGGCTGCAGCAGCTTGAACACCGGGTGCTGCTGGAACGCTGCACTGGAACCGGGATTGACGTCCGGATTGAACACCTCCTCGGAGAACAGGGCGATCGAGACCATGGCGCAGATCTGGTGCGTGAGCAGCTGATGGAAGCCCACGTCATGCAAGGTCTGGCCGGCGCAATTGGTCAGCATCTTGGCCAGCAGCCAGGCGTTCTGCGCGTTCGGCATGCCGGGCGTGAACAGCTCGCCCTTATCCTCAAGCTGGATCGCCACCGGCGTCAGGTCGCCCTGGCCATTGACGCTGTAGAACACGATCGGCTTGGGCAGATAGTAGCCGCTCGGTATGGTGGTGCAGGCGGACAGGTAGCGGCGATAGTCGGCCACGTAGCGGATCTGCGCCAACGGCCCGAGCAGGTCCGGGTGCAGGATGTTGGCGCTTTCGATCAGCTGGCGCACGTCTTTTTCGCTCACCGCGGCCAGCAGTGTGGGCATGAAGCCAGCCAGCTGCTGGCGGGCGAATTCATCGTCGTCCTTGAGCCAGAAGGCCGGCGCCGGAATGGTCTGGAAATTCTGTCCGTAGTAGAGCGCTTCGAGCATCGCCACCGCGTCGTCTTGCGGCGCAGCCGGCGCCGGCTGAGCCGCCTGCGCGGCCGCGCGCCGCGCCACGTTGTCGTCCCACAGATCGCCCAGCATCCGCAACACTTGCCGGTCCTTGGCCGTGCCCTTCATCGATTGCGGCGCCTTGGCGAAGTCGCGGATGAAGGCCGGCACGCTGCCTTCGAATACCTTCTGCCCGGACGGGTAGATGCTGTCCGCCGCGCCTTGGGCCGGCCACGCGGGATCGCGGTCGGCCAGGTTGTAGGCGTACTGGTATTCCATCTGGTTGGCGGTGACTTCGTCCTGCTCGATATCGGGCGCCTCGTCGACGCCCCAGGTCTTGTGCAGCTGGGCGATCGCATCGTGGCGGCCGGCGTGCTGCAGCACGTGGTAGACGGCGTTGTAGGCCGAATCGAGCGCGCCGACGATCCAGCCGTGATGCACCGAACAGCATTCGCCGGCGAAGTTGAGGTGGCCGCCGAATTCCGGTGTGAGCAACGCAGGATAGATGTTTTTGAACTGGCCCGGATTGAACAGCGCAAACGCGCCGCCGCCCGACTTCTCGTCCCAGAACCAGGTCTTGGTGGTCTTGCCGTCGTGGTAGCCGGCGAATTGGGCCGCGATGTCGACTTCCGGGTACAGATGGGCGATGCCCTTCAGGCATTCGGCCACGCGCGCCTCGTCGTCCAGCGCGCCGAGCTTGCGCGCGTCCTGCGCCCAGCAATAGACTTGCAGCACGCCTTGCTTGCCGTCGTAGCCATAGGACGGATAGATGATCTGGCGGTTGGCGTGATCGGTCGACGCCGCGCCCAGGCCCTTGTCCTGGCGCTTGCCGAGCTCGGCCCAGAACTGCGTCTTGAAGGTCAGGAAGGCTTTAAACGACGGCATGAATTGGCTCTCACGGATCGCTTGGGCCTTGTCGAAGGAAATATTGTTGAGCAGGTTGGTCTTGAATTCGCCGTTCAGATACGCGCCATTCGGCAGCGTGGTGATCACATAGCGATAATGCTTGTCGATGAATTCGTCGCCCGGCTGTTCGCGCTTGCGCAGCGGCTGGTCATGCTCGTCGAACGGGCCTTGCAACTTGCGCACCTTGACCTTCATGCCACCGTCGCCATCGAACAGCGCGGGGTCGTGCGAGAGCTCGACGACTTTATGTTTCAGGAACACGCGCTGCTTTTCCTGCGGCGCCGCTGGCCGCGCCAGCGATGCCGGCGCGGCGACCGGTGCGACACTGCCGGGCGGCTGCGCGTCGGGCGTCAGATTGTCCGGCGCATAGGTGTACCGGCCGTTGGCGTCCTGCTTCAATCCCACCCGCACCAGCGCGCTGTTGCCGTCTTCCTCGCGCACACCGGCCGCCATGTCGAGCACCCTGCGGCAGGCGTCGGGGAAGCGCTGCATGCCCTGCTCCACCGTCAGCATGTACACATTGCTGTCCTTGGCGTCGTAGGGATTCTTGCTGCCGCCCCAGTCGTAGTTGGCGATCACCATCTCCACGAACGACACCGAGAACATGCCGGTGCCGACCGAGGTGGTTTCCAGATAGCTGGCGATCGACCACGGCAGCAGATCGCTCTTGGCGCCCATCGCCGGATCGTAGTACTCGCCCATATCGCCGAGCGTGAAGACGGTGGTCAGGTAATCCCACATGGAGTACTGGTCGTACTGCATCAGCATCGCGAAGCCGTCGGGGAAGGAGGCGGTGATGGCGGCCATGAAGTCGGCGTTGACCTGGCCCATCACCATGTTGACCGGCAGGTAGAGACCATCCTTGCCGGTCTTCGGGGTCATCCAGACCTGTGGCACGTCGCCGCCGTTGTCGACGTCGAAATTCAGCGTGTTGAGATCGGCATCCTTGCTGAGGATGGGCGCTTTCATATTATTGAAGCGCATGCGCTGGACCGGCGAATTGTAGTAGAACTTGCGCCAGAAAACCTTCTGCTCGTCCAGGCCGTGACGCTCCAGCACCGCGTTGACCGCCAGCGCAAGCTGCTGCACCGGCAGCATGTCGGCGGAAAACTGCGGCAGGCGCATGCCGCCCATTTCGCCGTAGAGGCCGGACGTGTCCTCATGGGCGGGGTCGTAGTCGGACGAATACCAGGTGTGGATACGGCCGCCGACCCGGTCGGAGCTCTCGAACACCTCGCATTCGATGCCCAGCGATTGCAATATCAGCCCGGAGAACAGACCGGCGAAGCCGCCGCCGACGATGCCGACCGTGAGCGGCTCGGCGACGCCGGCCGGGCGCGACGCGGCCTTGAGCAATTTTTTATTGCTGGCCTGCTTCAACTGCTGGTCAACGGTTGCGCGATAGGTATGGCCGTGATTGGCCAGCAACCACGACGAATAGGCCGAGCGCAGGGAATTCACGCGGCCTGGCGCCGAGGCTGCGCCGGTTTTAAAAGTAAGATAGCTCATGATGGTCCTGTGAAGTGGAATGTTTACACGAGGTGCCGGAGGGGGATGGAGCCGAACCAGTATGGACCGTATCGTGCGGCAGAATCTCACGAATTGTAATAATGGAACAGTTTGTTTTTCATTAGCAGCTGGGCGCGGGACGCAAAAAAAACGCCATAAACCCCTGATTTACAAGGCTGTTGATTTGCAGCGAAATTTGACCCACTTTGCCGCATAATTTGCAATCGGAACTGCCCCACGTTTAAGACACAATCCTGCTCATGACAATGAGCGGGGTATCGGAGTGATCAACGTGGCGTTACTAGGCATTATTCGACGCTGGCACATTCGCGAGCAGATCCCATTGAGAGAGATCGCCAGGCGTTTGGGCATCTCCAGAAACACCGTCCGACGCTACCTGCGCTCGGAAACCATAGAGCCAGCCTACGCTGAGCGGCGCTCGACCCGCGCCATCGACAAATACGCGTTCCAGCTTTCCGCGCTCCTCAAGACCGAGGCGGCGCGCTCGCGCAAGCAGCGGCGCACGCTGAAACAGATCCATGAGGACCTAAAAGAATTGGGGTTCGAGGGGTCTTACGACAGGGTCGCGGCGTTCGCGAGGACCTGGAGGGCGGGTCAAACTGAGAGGGTCAATCCGGCCAGCAAACGAACACCTTGCGGGCATCCGAATCGAGCCAGTTATACAAAGCCACCACTGATTTCGGAAGTCGGCACGCTCAGCTCTTCGTTTAACCTGAGACGAATTTTCGAAAGTGCCGCGCCTTGTTCTTTTTCATCTTCGGGGTGCAGAGCCCTCACAATATGCCTGGCCGCGTCTGCAAGTATCGTCCCCCAAGCCAACTCTTCATCGACGCCCATTCCATCTCGGTACATACCGATCTTCAATGAGCAATGCAGCTGTTGCTCTGCTACCCATACACGTAGCATTTCTACCGCAGCGGGGTCTCTCAATGCGGCTTTAGGTACGGGACGTTCATTCATCAAATCTACCTTAAAAAAATCAATGGCTGCTGCTGGCCGTTACTTGTCGACGGGGTGCATCATGAGAGCATAGAGTTCAGCGACTCGTTCGATGGTAATTCCGTTTCGTTGCTCTACAGCCAGCGGATGGTCCGTGGGTTGAAGTTCGATGTAAGGTCGAATTCCATTGTCCCTTATATGGACCATCGTCTTGAGGCTTACTGTGTCCGGATAAGGTTTTAGCCAGGCATTGAGCCAGCCCAAAAAAGGGCCTGCATGTGAGCGTTTATCCAAGTCATAGCACTTTATCCACTCGGAAAAATTGGCCTCGCTGAGTGAAACCCAGACACCCCAGCTAAAGGGCTCGGTTTCACCTATGACCGGAATTTCTATACATCCACGAACGAAAAAAAACTCCCCGTCTACTACGCAATCATCACTACCCAAGTCACATCGCTCTTCTCGCTCTTCTTGGGGAACCTCGTAATAGGACAACGGCGCATGCGCACCAAAGCTTGGCATTCCTTCGTGAACCTCGTCACATGAAGCGCATTTAAAAGAGAACATTTCAGACTTACTTTTTTAATTTTGGACAATCCATCACCTTGCCACGTGGTTGCATGGATAGCAACGAGGCGGCAGAAATTTGAGCGGCGGCTTCTGGCCGGAGTCCGCCGTTAGCTGTGAAGTGGTGTGACGGACAGCACTTTAACCTTAGAGGTCGCGTCGTGAACCTCTTCATCGCCATTGAGATAATTCCAGAAGTCCTCGTAGGCAATTTCCACATCCCGAATTGTTGCACAATCTGCGAAAATTCGATTCGTTGCAGTATCAATTATTTCATCACGCGGTGCTGTGAAGGCATGAGGTTCGACAGTTAAATCAACGGACAGTGCCCTAACGCTATACTTCATATCTCACCCACTATTTCTCTAATTGCTAACGATGGTCTGCTGCTGGCCGGTTGCAGGGCCTGGCTTCTGGTCCACCCTACCGTTATTCTTTCTTTTTCATCAGGCCGGCCAAGGAGGCAAACGGATTATGCGTTGCGGGCGCGACCTCGGCCGACTTCAGACTAAGTCCCCGATCGGCCTCAAGATAACGCGAGTGTTCGTTATCGTGGCAGTAAAGGCACAGCAATTCCCAGTTGCTGCCATCAGGCGGATTGTTGTCGTGATTGTGGTCACGATGGTGCACCGTAAGCTGCGACACATTGGTATGCGTAAATTCGCGCATGCAGCGCCCACACACCCACGGATACATTTTCAGCGAACGCTCGCGATAGCCCAGCTCGCGCTGGTCGGCCGCGCGCCGTGCGTCGGCCACAATTTTATCCAGCCGCGCGGCGTCCGGTTTTTTCCCAACTGTCATGCTTATTCCTTCCATTGCTGTTACATGTTGACCGATGTGTTGCGCTGACCGATTGAATCCACAGTCGACATGAACCTACTTGAGAACAACCGTTCGAAAAATCTCATACGCCACAAGAGCAAAAAACAAGTACGCAAACCAAGGAACCAAAAAATATGGCACCACCGGAATGTGAATTACCTTATCCAATATCAGATACACCGTAGAAAAAACAAAAGCGGTAGCGAGCAACCAGTTCTTTTGTTTAATGAAGAGACCTGCACATGTTACCGTACCTGCCAAACCAATAATCGTTGCAATTTGCATGTTGATTAATTAATAAAATATATGTTACTAAGAATACCGCTGTGACAAATGGCCGTCAACGCCCTGCTTACCTCAATAATGCCTGCACTTGGCCGCTTGAGTTCGTCTTCGCGATGAATCGCCCTCTTACGCTTATGTCGCGTCCTCGTCGGCCTTGCTCCGCTTCTTCGCCATGACGGGATGAAGCGTCTCATGCCGAGCCAGCATGGCTGCATACTCCTGCGCCTTGCGTAGTTTGGTCTCAGGCTTTATTGCTGTCTGCACCCTGAACAACACTGCATAGCGGTTTTGCGAGTTGAGAGTGGCGAAAAATTCGGCTGCCCCGGGGTGGTCAGCGAATGCAGCTTGAAGTTCGGGCGGCACGCTCGCCATGCTAGCCGATTCGTATGCTGCATCCCATCGACCATCTTTTTTCGCTCGCTCGATTTCAGCCAGGCCGCTCGGCTGCATCTTACCTTCCTCAATATACCTAAGCACCTTCTCGCGGTTGACCTTGGACCATAGACTGCGCGGGCGACGCGGTGTCCAGCGCTGCAAATAGTGATGGGCGTCGAGCGAACGCTTCTGGCCGTCAATCCAGCCGAAGCACAGCGCAACTTCCAATGCCTCTTGATAGCTTACGCTAGGGACCGGGGCTCCCTTTTTCGAGTGCTGCAGCCACACCCCGTCAGAGCCGTCGTGATGGGCTGCAAGCCAATGCGCAAACGCTCCCTGGGATGGGAACAGCATCATCTCAACATCTTCGGCCATTGAATCACTCCGATATTTTTTAGTCAGACTGCCGGATCTAGCCGTCAGTTCCTGGCCGGACGTGGTCTACGGGGGCAGCATAACAGCTTGTCCATATGAAAAAAACGCAAATTGTCACCCGATGGCGCGGGTCGAGCGCCGCTCGGCGTAGGCTTGCTCTATGGTTTCCGAGCGCTAGCGCCGGATGGTGTTTCTGGAGATGCACAACCACCTGGCGATCTCTCTCAAAGGGATCTCCTCGCGAATGGATCGCGGCCATACCTGCCGTCGCAGCAGTTCGGCGAGCCGGTCAGCCAGCGGCTGCAGGGCTACGCCGATGCAACCGATCTACTCGGCCAACGTCGAGCGGGCCAGTGTCGCGCCCTGGCGAGCGGCGATCTGCTCGATCCGGTACAGCGGCAAGTGGTCAAGGTATTTGCAGGCGGCGATCCACGCCAGCAGGCCGGTGGCGGCCATGCCGCCGTCGATGATGGCCGGAGGGATCGGCGCCACCGTCACCGTCTAGCACGGACGGCAGGGGTACTGTGGGCGGAGGTGGCGGTGCACCTCTCCCCTGCCGCTGATCGACAGAGCGTCAGACCGCGCCGAGCGTATTGCGGCGGAGCGCCCCGACCAACATGCCCAGACCGAGCAAGAACATCGACGCCATGCCCGGTTCCGGTACCGGGCTGGTATTATCCCGCGCGATGAAGGACAGGTTATCCGCGTAGCCATCGTTGTCGTTCGAAGCGAGACGCTCCATCGACAGCCAGAACGACAGCTTGCTGGTGCCAGCAGGCATGATTCCCACGGACTCCCGGTAGTACAGGCCTGTCTGGTTGCCGCGATCTTGCGGGGTGACGGGACCGATCGAGGCGTTTCCTATCTCATTGTTCCCCGCATCGAGAAACTGCACAAAGAACAGTGCGTTATCGCCCTGGCTGGTCCAGCCGCCGAGCCATCCGCTCAGGGAATAGGAACTGTTCCGGGCGGTCGCCACGCCGAAGTCCAGGGTCTGAGTGCCCACAGCATACTGCCCGAGGCCGGCGAACATCTTGGTTCCGCGATCGACCGGGCCAGGCTGGGTGGGAAGCACCCAGTTGTTGCCATAGTCCACCGACTGGACCATGTTGTAACCCGGGTAGCCGGTCCAGCCGCTCACGCCTGCTTCGGCATCGCCGTTGACAATGAGGTTATGACCGTAGATGACATCAGCCTTGCCACTACACGCCACGGCGAACAAGGCCGCGGCAACGAAAAATCTGCACTTCATGAGAAGCTCCTTATAAAAATCAAATGACGCGGTACTGGTCAAGTTGCGCTGCCCCGCGCATCGCAGGGTCACTGATAGACGGCAAGCCGTTTTCCAGATGGCCGGCGAAGCGGCGCATCCAGCCCGGCAAGCCAGCCACACGCAGGCTGTAGTCGTACCAGTTGGAACTCGATGCCAGGGGAAGCCGGACGGCGCTCCTCGAACGTGCGACGACGCGCACTTCCAACGGCTTGTTCGCGTAATACTTGTTGGCAGTGAGTAAGAAGGTGCATGGCTGTGCGCCATTGTTGAGCAGGTCAATGACCAGCTCGCCAGCGCTGCGTTCGGCGCGCAGGATGATTTCCGGCCATGCAGCGTTGCCGTCACCGCGCACGTCCCCAACGATGTGGCGATGAAAGCCGTTCGGTCCCAGTACCCAGAGATCGTAGGCGGATGCGGTGCTCCAGCGGCCCGTCAGCTGTTTGCCAGGTTCGACCGTATAGCGGCGCGGGACCTGCTCCAACGCCAGGCGGTCGTACACATGAAACACCGCCCCGGCTTCGCCCAGGTTGTCGAATCTGAGCTCCACCTGGCCGCCTCCGGCCGGCACCTGTGCCTGCACCTGGAGTTCGTAGGGCAGTGCGCGTGCCGGACGCACGCCGGCAGCTTGGACGGGCGCCGTCAGGGTGGTCGGCGTTGCGGGGACCTTGGTGTTTGGCAGGCTCAGCGCCATCGAACGCCGCGCAGCCGTTTCCGGCAGCAGTTGCGTGAAGCCGTTGTCGTTCGGGTTTGCGAAGTCGAAACAGGACAGCAGGTTGCCGCTCACCGCACGGCGCCATGGGCTGATCAGCGGCTCGCGCACACCGAAACGCGCCTCGATGAAACGCACCACCGATGTGTGGTCGAAGACCTGCGAATTCACCCAGCCGCCCTTGGTCCACGGGGAGATGACATACATCGGAACGCGCGGCCCCAGACCGTAGGGGCGATGGAGCGTACGTGCATCGGCGCCGTTGAGCACGTGATGATACTCGCCGGTTGTGTCGACGGTCGACGCACCGGCGAGCTGCGACTGCGCCGGATTGCTGCCGTAACTCGTGTACGCAGGGACCGCCGGCGGTGGCATGTGGTCGAAGAAGCCGTCATTCTCGTCGAAGTTGATGATCAGGACCGTCTTGCTCCAGCTCTCAGGATTGGCGGTCAGGGCGTCCAGCACGCGCGCGATGTAGTCGGCGCCCGACGCAGGACTTGAGGGACCCGGGTGTTCGGAGCCTTCGGCTGTGGCGACGACCCAGCTGACCTGCGGCAGGCGGTTGGCAAGCACGTCGGCCTTGAGCAGGTCGATGTCGCGCGTCGTGGTGCCGCGATCGCGCAGCGATTGCGAATAGCCCGGCCGGCGATACCACGCGTTGCGGAAAGAGCGGAATCCCGCCAGCGAGTTATCGGTGAAGTTGTCCGCCATGTTCTGGTAAACCTGCCAGCTGATACCCGCCGCTTCGAGTCGCTCCGGATAGGTGGTCCACAAGTAGTCGGTGGACATGTCCGGATTGAAGTCGTCGCGGCTGTTGTCAGTCGATGGGCCGCCGGCAGCCGCCAGGGGATCGTTGTGGCCGCTGAACAGGAACAGCCGGTTGGTGTTGGTACCGGTCTGGGTTGCGCAGTGATAGTGGTCGCAGATGGTAAAGGCACGCGCGAGCGCGAACTGGAAGGGAATGTCGGCGTCAGCGTAATAGCCCATCGCGCGGTTCTGCTTGACCGTGCACCAGTCATTCATACGTCCTTGGTCCCACGCCAGCTGGGCGTCAAGCCAGGCATGCGGCGTCCCGGCCACGCGCATGACGGGAAAGTCCTGCACCGTGTTGAGCCGGAACGGCGCGATGGCGCTGCCCTGGGGCCAGTTGGGCCGGCCAGGCACCGGCGCCCCGCCGACAGAGCGCTGCACGAACACTGATTTGCGATTGAAGAGATTTTGCCGGTCCATCACCGGAATCGGAAAGGGATCACCGAATCCCCTTACCCCTTCCAGGGTGCCAAAGTAATGGTCGAAACTGCGGTTCTCCTGCGTCAGCACGACGATATGCTCAACATCCTGCAGGCTACGAGTGCGCTGGTTGGCGGGGAGTGCCAGCGCCTTTTGGATGGACGGTGGAAAGGTCGCAAGCACGGCACTTGCGCCGGCCGACTTGCCCATTTTGCGGAGGAAGTCACGTCGGCTCATGCCTGCACCTGCGTGCGGGCGCGCGCGAATTTGGAAATATGCATTTGATTGATCCAGGTCGATTGTCGGGGAAACATGAAAACTGAAGTCGTGCAAGCCCGCAGCTTACGTAACAATGATGAAATGTTGATGACATGGCATGCAATTGACAGCACTTCACTTGTTTCGGTAACAATTCTGGCCAGGCTACTATGTGCGCAACGCCGGCCTGGCGAGCCGCCCCAACCCATGCACCGGCATTCGCGGCTTTCGCGAACTGGGCCGCGACGCCTATACCGATGACGCAGTCCACGACGCGGTGTGGCAGGTTGCTGACCTGAGGTTGCAAGATGCGATGGAATTTGACTTGCCGCCCGACGAGATACAGCCCGCGTGCGGCGACGTACAGTAGAACATCCGTTCGGCACATTGAAGTCCTGGAGTAAGCATCCGCTGAGCGCCGTCTTGAGTGCCGTAGAAAATGAATCGATGACGGCATCACTCCGCTGGGAAGGCGCGTCATCTTAAAGGGCTGCTGGCAGCTTGCAGTTCCAAGGCAAGAAATCATCAACCCGGTTGACGGGATGATCGGCGATATGTTCGTCGCGAGGTTTACCCCGGATATCGGCCTCGATCAGATAAAGTTCGGCGATGCGGCGCAGCGCCTCGGTGGTCAGCGGGGTTGGTCGCGCCGCGTACAGGTCGTGGAATTTGCGCCGCGCGTGTCCCCAGCAGGCCGCTTCGCGGATCGTGCCGTCTTCGAACAATGCGTTGAAGCCGGCGTAGGCGTCGGCTTGCAGCACGCCCCCGAACTTGGCCAGGTGCGTTTGCGGATGGATGCCCTTGCGATCCGCCGTGTAGGCAAACCAGACGGCTGGCGGCGTGATGTCGCCGGCTGGTCGGTCATCGCGGACATAGGTCCACAGGCGCGCGGTCTTGGTCTTGCCGTTGCCCGGCGCCAGCACGGGGATCGGTGTGTCGTCGGCATGCAGCTTTGCTGCCGCCAGCACGTGCCGTCCAATGGCGTCCACCAGTGGCCGCAGCAGCGCGCGCAGCGCCTGTTTGAAACTGCTTGGGCGGGCGCGCTCGCAACTACCACTATGCCCGGGCGATGGCCGGCCGCTAAGTGGCTTGCCGGCACTACCGCCGCGCGCGCAGCATTGAAAGCAGCGGGGCGGCTCGGTCTATCCAGCTATGTGTGGCCATCGCCCCTTGCTTACGCTGAGCGAGCGGCCACGCCGCAACCGGCCTATTCCTGGCGCCAGTATTCCCAGTGCATGGTCAGGCCGTCGATGTGGCCTGTCCCCGCGTAGCCCGAGATGTGCGTGAGCGCGGGGCGCTCGCTTTCGGGCGGGTCGGCGCTCCAAGGGTGAATGTTGTTGTAAACGATGGTGTCGCCAGCGCCGAGGAGGCGGCCACGGTTCGTTTCAAACCAAAGCGAGTGCATCACCTCGCCTTGGGTGCCGTAGGCGGCCACCACCATTTCGTCCGGCTCCAGGGTCACGTCTGCGTGCATCGTGCCGCCCACATGGCCGTGTAGCCCGGCAGACACGCCTCCGTAAAACAGTTCCACCCCGTCGAGCCGGTCGCCGGCGTGCACTTTGATGCGAGTAATCGGGGCGCTCGGCACGTCGGCAAAAGCTTGGTGCTTGCGACCAGCGTACGGGCCGCTCGTGAACAGCACCTTCGTGCGGGTAGACTTGGTTTTTTCGTCCGGGTCGAGGTACTTCCAAAGGTACGAAGGCGTCAGAAACGCATCCAGCTCGATGCCGAACTGGGCTTCAAGGACCAGCTTACGGGCAGCCATGTCGCTGTTGGCCCGATCTTCGGCGTCGCGAGTACCTCCGGTCAGGGTGTTGTACTGGTAGCTTCGCGACACCCAACCCGTTAGGGCATCGCGCGCAGTGTAGATGTGGTTAGTGGAAGGGCCGACGATGCCAACAGTCGTGCTCTCGGCATGAACGACGCTGAGCTTTCCCAAGCGCCAGTCCATGGCCTTAACCCGGCTGAGGCGGCTGGCCGCCAGGTAATCATTCAGCTTGCGGCGAAACAGCGCCAGGTTTACTACCCGCGACTGGTCGGGTTCGCCATATATCTTCTCGTAGAACAGCACTTGCTCGCGCAGCATGGTGAGCATGATGGTGCCCAAGGCCACAAAATACGGCATCGTCTTTTCAGGGTTGCGCTGATCGAGGAAGTACGGCTCGGCCTCGTTGAGATTGCCCAGCACCGCCGTGAACCACTGCGCTTTCTGCTTGCCAAGTGCGGTTTGGTAGGCACTCAGGTTGCTGTAGATACCGGCCAGGCGCTTGTCGAGGTCAATCACCCGCTCCTGGGCAATAAGCTCGCGCATCAGCGCTTCTACGTAGCTGCGCATCTGCGCAAAAATGGCGGGCTGCCCCGACGGCCACAGGAACGACACTAGCCCTTTCAAAGCCGAGCCTACTTCGGGAACGCTGCCCGCAATGCCCGCCACTAAATCCTTCAGTCGATCCGACGTCTCGTCCGCAATATAAGGGTGGGAGTCCATACCGCTGGTGCTGCTGGGCTGCCCATCCACCGGCACCATCTTGAACAGCTGGTTCTGGTCTTCACCCTTCGGGTTCTTGCGCTGCTGAATGATCGGCGCGTCATCGGCCATCGAATAATCTCGGACGTCCAGTATTTTTCCGCTGTGCACGGCCTGGATGTAGGAGTAACCATTGCCACCCGAAATGAACTGAAATCGCTCGTTGTCCGAGATGCCAAGCCAGCGGCAAATGCTCAGCACTGCCCCGTTGGCTTGCGACGCGCCCATGATGTCGAGGAGGTGCAGATCAGGATTGCGCAGCCGAATGAAAAAATCGCGCATACCGGCCGTCCGAAACGAGAACTGCTGCAAATGCTGCATTTCGTCGCCCTTGGTCTGTTGCACCACGTGGGTGCCCGAGTTGGCGTTGGGCACGCCAAGCACTTTGCGGCTGTGCTGGGCCATGATGTAGTAAAACTTCTCTTGGTCTGGTATGAATGACATAAGTGAATGAGTTGAGGGTGTGAGGGTTGAAGAAGCCGCAGGCTTTGCGCGCGCCTATCGGGCCAGCTTGAACTGATTCGCCTCAGCAGTAGGCGGGCCGGCTTGCACCGACTCGCCGTTCCACCAGGAGGAAATCCAGCTCAGGAGAACTTGCAGTAACGCCGCAAGCGCCACGGTATTGAATAAGGTGCGCTGTCAATGGTGGACACTTCCGTTTCAAGCAGCCAGCTCGGTTCTGCTGAGCCTTTCAGCGAACCGCGCCGGAGATTCGTAGCCAAGGCGCGAGTGGCGCCGTTGGCGGTCGTAGAAAATCCCGATGTACTCCTTGATCGCCGATTCGCCGTCGCCCCTGGTTGCATATTTCTGATGATGAACCAACTCGTTTTTCAGGATTCCCCAAAAGCTTTTCGTCGCCGCGCAGTCGCAGCAGTTTTCCCTGCGCGACATGGACGGCCGCATGCCAAATTGAGCGAGCAATTTTCGATAGTCGTCCGCGCAGTTCTGACTGCCGCGGTCCGAACGGCGTATCAGCCCGGCCGCCGGCCGCCGGCCGCTTGCCACGCACGACTGGCCACAAAGCCTGTGCCGTCAGTTCCCGCGTCATGTGCGCACCCATCGCGTATCCCACCATTTCACACATGAAGACGTCTTTGATGGCAGCCAGGTACAACCACCTCTCGTCCGTGGAGATGTACGTGATGTCGGTGACCGAGGCCGCGTTGGGGCGCGTCGGCGCGAACGTCTGATTCAACAGATTCGGGGCAACCGGGAAGCCGTGCTTCAAGTGCGTCGTCATCTTGAACTTGCGCTTTTGCTTACAACGCAGACCCGACTCGCGTCTCCGGCGGACGACCCGATCGCGCCCGGTTTCAAGCCCTTGCGCCACCAACTCGGGCCACAGGCGCAGCGGCCCGTGGTGTTGGATCAACGTGGGGTCCAAAAAACGAATTCGGGACGGGGCGTGTCGCAGACGCCAGATCCGATGCAAAAGGAGCGCGCCCGCAGGCGCGCCTGGCAGGCTCGCGGTGCTCAGGATGCGCGGCGGCGGGCGGCGACGCCGCGCAAACCCAGGCCGCCCAGCCCATGTCGTCCCCGGGACGGCGCTGAAAGTGTAGGTAACGTCGGCCATGGCGGCCGACGCCATCAATGTGGTGAGTAAAGCCAGGACGGCAGAGCTAAGGAAGCGCTGATTTAATCGGTCTCTGGCGTCGGAACCGTCGGTAAGCTGTCACAATATCACCTTCATTCCTCGCGAG
>NZ_JBWKQE010000026.1:0-103206 GCF_059418605.1 Duganella sp. GW821-FHT07G03 | reverse complement strand
CCTTCATCCTGATGCGCGCCGGTTATTCGGGCACGCAGCGCTACGGCATCATTCCATGGTCCGGCGATGTCTGCCGGCGCTGATCGCCCAGCTCGAGGACGAGCAGTCGGTGCTGGCGATCGCGCTGGCCGATCCCGATATCTACCGCCAGAATCCGGCCGAGGCGCAGCGCATGACGGCCCGGGTCGAGGCGATCGAGGCCCAGCTGCTGGCCGCGCTGGAGCAGTGGGAGCAGATCGAGGCCCGCGCCCGCGGCTAAGCCGCGCCGCCCATCCATCCAGCCATCGAGGAGACCAGCATGCCGACCGTCGCCGCGGGCTCAGCCCCGCCCACCCCGTCCGCGGGGCCCCGTGTTTAAGCGCGCCGCGCTGGCGCACATCCTGCCGTTCCTGGCCTACATCGGCTTCATCCTGGTGGCCGACCTGCTGGGCCGCGCCGGCGTCGGCGCGGCCGCGCTGCGCTGGCTCTACCCGCTCAAGATCGGCGTCGTGCTGGCGCTGCTGTTGTGGGGCTGGCCGCACTACGCCGAGCTGCGCGCGCGGCCGACGGCGCGCGCCGCGCTGGCCGCGCTGCTGGCGGGCGCTCTGGTGTTCGGCCTGTGGATCACGCTCAGCGCCGGCTGGATGACGGTGGGGCAGTCGGCCGGCTTCGACCCCCGGGTCGACGGCGCGCTGTGCTGGCCGCTGGTGCTGGTGCGCCTGGCTGGGGCGGCGCTGGTGGTGCCGGTGATGGAGGAGTTGTTCTGGCGCTCGTTCCTGATGCGCTGGCTGGTGGACGAGGACTTCGCCCGGGTGCGTCCGGCACAGCTAAATGTGCGTAGCTTTATTGTTACTGTGATATTATTTGGCGTCGAACACAATCTGTGGCTGGCCGGCATGGTGGCCGGCGCCGCCTACGCGCTGCTGTATATGCGCAGCGGCAGCCTGTGGGCGGCGATCCTGGCGCATGGGATCACGAACGGCGTGCTGGGTGTCTGGATTATCTGTACGGGTAATTGGACTTACTGGTAATATTGATTTTTTAACAGCAGTTTTTTAACAATTACCCAAGACATTTTCCATGGTGAGTTCCTCGTCCCCGCAGTGCCGCCCGCGCGGCCCCTCCCTCCCGTCCTCGTACCCGCCCGCCGCGGCCGCCGGCCGCCCGCACTGGGCTCGCTGGAGCCTGGTGCTGTGCGCGCTGGGCGCCGG
Organism: Duganella sp. GW821-FHT07G03; assembly: GCF_059418605.1. Taxonomy (NCBI): domain Bacteria; kingdom Pseudomonadati; phylum Pseudomonadota; class Betaproteobacteria; order Burkholderiales; family Oxalobacteraceae; genus Duganella; species Duganella sp. GW821-FHT07G03. The sequence continues at coordinate 102,016 of NZ_JBWKQE010000026.1, read as the reverse complement.
CAGCGCCTGGGGCGCGGCCGACGATGCGCTGCATCCCTACGCCTCGCTGGCGTATAGCCGCGACAACAATCTGTTCCGCCTGGCCGACGGCCAGCCCGGCTACGACGGCCGGCGCGGCGACGATCTGCGCAGCGTCGAAGCGGGCCTGGTGTTCGACAAGACCTATGGCCGCCAGGAGTTCACGCTGCAGGCCAAGGCCAGCTCGGTGAGCTTCGACCATTTCAAGGAACTCGACTACAACGGCAAGAATCTGCTGGCCGAATGGAACTGGCGCCTGGGCAGCCATGTGGACGGCAAGGCCGGGGTGCTGTACACCGAGGTGCTGGCGCCGTACACCGACGTCGTCACGCGCGAGCGCAACCTGCGCGTGCAGCGCCACGAATACCTGAGCGGCAACTGGACGCCGCATCCGCGCTGGCGCCTGCGCGCCGGCGCCACCCATGACCGCTACCACTACGACCTGGCCAGCCAGGCCTACGGCAACCGCAACGACGACGTCGGCGAGCTCGGCATTGACTACCTGGCCTTCAGCGGCAGCACCGTCGGCCTGCAGGCGCGCAAACTGAAGAGCCGCTACGACCAGCTGCGCAGCACCGCCGCCGGCCAGCCGCTCGACCCCGGCTCCGAACAAAACGAGCTCAAGCTCAAAGTGCTGTGGAAGGTGAGCGGCATCAGCGAGCTCGAGTTCCTCGGCGGCCGCGCCGAGCGCACCCACGCCTTCTTCACCGAGCGCGATTCGAGCGGCGTCAACACGCGGCTCACGGCGCGCACCCTGGCCGGCGGCCAGTGGAGCGCCAACGCCGCGCTGTGGCGCGAGTATTCCGCGGTCGAGAGCAACATCGTCAGCTACAGCCTGAACACCGGCGCCAGCGTCGCGGCCACCTGGGCGGCCAGCGCCAAGCTGCAGTTCAACGCCCAGACCCGGCGCGAGCAACGCGCCTTCAAGGGCCAGCTGGCCTCGCTGGTCGGCTACGGCCTGGAGGACACCACCCGCAACACCTCGGCCGGGGTCAGCTATGTGCCGTGGCGCATGGTGCAGCTGGGGCTGTCGGTCTACCGCGAGGCGCGCAGCGGCGTGCCGGTGCTGGGCAACGGCAATTACCACGCCACCGGGGTGAGCCTGAACGTGAATCTGCAATACTGATGGTCGCCCATGACGCTCAATGATATTCCCTTGATTTCGTTCTTCCAGCGGGTGCTCGATCCGCTGATCGTGATGGGGACGCTGTACCTGTCGGCCAGCCTGTGCGGCGCGCCGTTCACCGGCTATGCGCTGGTGCTGATGGTGCTGGCGTTCTTCGTGTCGTCGTCGATCTACCAGTACGTCGACCCCTACCGCGCCTGGCGCGGCGGCCGCATGCTGGCCTATGCGCGCGACATGCTGTTCGGCTGGGCGCTGACGGTGGGCGTGTTGTTGCTGATCGGCTCGGCCAGCGGCATGGACCGCCACGTCGACGCCCGCACCGTGCTGGCCTGGTTCATCGCCACGCCGGCGCTGCTGATGCTGGCGCCGCTGCTGCTGCAGCGCACCGGCCCCAACCGCGCGAGCGAGGTGCGCTCGGTGATCATCGTCGGCGTCAACGACGTCGGCCTGAAGTTCGCCAACGTCTGCGCCCGCAATCCCAACCTGCTGATGAAAATGGTCGGCTTCTTCGACGACCGGCTGGAGGACCGCTACCCGGCCGACGCCCGCGCGCCGGTGCTGGGGCGCATGAGCGACATCGCCGCCTATGTGCGGGCGCACGGCATCAAGATGATCTTCATCAGCCAGCCGATCTCGGCGCAGCCGCGCATCCGCAAGCTGCTCGACGAATTGCAGGACACCACCGCCTCGGTCTATTTCCTGCCCGATATCTATGTGTTCGACCTGATGCAGGCGCGCTTCGACAACGTCGGCGGCATGCCGGTGATCGCCATCTGCGAGTCGCCGTTCACCGGCATCAACAGCATGGTCAAGCGCGCCAGCGACATCGTGCTCGGCCTGCTGATCCAGGTGTTGCTGCTGCCGCTGATGCTGGTGATCGCGCTGGCCGTCAAGCTCAGTTCGCCGGGGCCGGTGATCTTCCGCCAGCGCCGCTACGGCCTGTATGGCGAGGAAATCGTGGTCTACAAGTTCCGCTCGATGACCGTCACCGACGACGGCCCGACCGTGGTCCAGGCGCGCCAGAACGACGCCCGGGTGACCAAGGTCGGCGCCTTCCTGCGCCGCAGCTCGCTCGACGAGCTGCCGCAGTTCATCAACGTGCTGCAGGGGCGCATGAGCATCGTCGGCCCGCGCCCGCACGCGGTGGCGCACAACGAGCTGTATCGCAAGCTGATCAAGGGCTATATGCTGCGCCACAAGGTCAAGCCGGGCATCACCGGCTGGGCCCAGGTCAACGGTTCGCGCGGCGAGACCGAGACGCTGGACAAGATGGAGGCGCGCATCCAGTACGACCTCGACTATCTGCGCAAGTGGTCGGTGTGGCTCGACATGTGGATCATCATCAAGACCGTGCAGGTGGTGATCAAGCGCGAAAATGCCCACTAGCGCGCTGCCGTGCGCGCCCTTCGATGGTGTAAAATCATCACTATTTACAAGATTGACAAGCGCCGGGACGGGCGGCATACTTGGCGCTTGCAGGTGTAGAATTTTGTCAATATCTATTGTCATTTTAATCATTGCGGACGGCCATGCCGCCGTTCTGTAACCGAGGATATCAATGCTGAATCAATATGTGCGTGCCGGTGCACCTGGCAACAACACGCTGCGGACCGCGGTCATGCTGGCCCTGCTGGCGGGACTGGCGGCATGCGGCCACAAGGACAGCAAGCCGGGCCAGTCGCTGGCCAGCGTCGACGGCGAGGAAATCACCGTGCTGCAGCTGAACGAGGAATTGCAGCGCGCCGGCGTGCCCAGCGCCCAGCAGGAAGTGGCCAGCAAACAGTTGCTGGGCCAGCTGGTGGACCGGCAGCTGTTGCTCAACCAGGCCGTCAAGGACAAGCTGGACCGCGATCCCAAGGTGCTCGCCGCGGTCGAGCGCGCCAAGGCGCTGATCCTGGCCCAGGCCTACCTGCAAAAACATGTCGGCGCCCCGGTGCGGCCGACGCGGCCCGAGGTCGAGGCGTATTTCCAGAAGAATCCGCAGTTCTTCAGCAACCGCAAGCAGCTCGACATGCGCCAGCTGGTGCTGGCGACCAAGGATATGACGGCCGAGGTCAAGGCCGGCGTGGACGCCGTCAAGACGCTCGACGAGGCCGCCGCGCTGCTGGAGCAGCGCAAGGTCAAGTTCGTCCGCGCCCAGCTCTCGCGCACCACCGCCGAGCTGGCGCCCGAGCTGGCCGACAAGCTGCTGGGCATGCCCAAGGGCCAGATGTTCATCATCCGCGAGGGCGAGCGCAGCCTGCTGGTGGCGATCGCCGACGTCAAGGACGCGCCGGTGACGCTGGAGCAGGCCGCGCCGCAGATCGAGCAATTCCTGGTCAACCAGAAAAACAAGAGCGTCGCCGACGCCGAGCTGGCGCGCCTGCGCGCGGCCGCCAAGGTGGTCTACCTGAACGGCAGCGCCGCGCCGGGCGAGACCAAGCCGGCGGCCGAGGCCAAGCCGGCCGCCCCCCAGCCGGCGGCCGAGGCCAAGCCGGCCGCCGACGCCGGCGATGCCGCCGCGCGCGGCGTCGCCGGACTGAAATAATCACACCCACCTGTCAAGCAAGAGGTAAGCACACGATGAAACAATTGAAAATATGGCTGGCGGCGCTGATGCTGCTGGCGCTGGTGGGCGGCGCCCACGCCGCCGACGCGGTGCTCGGACCGGGCGACGTGCTCAAAGTGTCGGTCTACAACAATCCCGACCTGACCATCGACACCCGCGTCAGCGACGCCGGCAGCATCACCTTCCCGCTGCTGGGACCGGTCACCGTGGGGGGGCTGACCAGCGCCGCCGCCGAGCAAAAGATCGGCGGCCTGCTGGAGCACGGCGGCTTCCTGAAAAAGGCCCAGGTCAACATCCTGATCACCCAGATCCAGAACCAGCAGGTCTCGGTGCTGGGCCAGGTGAACCGGCCGGGCCGCTATCCGATCGAAGGCAAGCGCAGCCTGCTGGACTTGCTGGCCATGGCCGGCGGCATCAGCGCCGACGGCGGCGACGCCGTCTCACTGATCCGCAAGCGCGGCGACAAGACCACCAAGGATGTGATCGACATCATCGCCATGGTGCGCAGCGGCACCCTCAACAACGATGTCGAGCTGTCCGCCAACGACGTGCTGTATGTCGAACGGGCGCCGCGCTTCTACATCTACGGCGAGGTCCAGCGTCCGGGCCCGTTCAAGCTGGAGCGCGCGATGACGGTGCTGCAGGCGCTCTCGACCGGCGGCGGCCTGACCCCGCGCGGCACCGAGCGCGGCCTGACCATCAAGCGCCGCGACGCCAGCGGCAAGCAAGTGATCCTGGAGGTCAAGCAGGACGACCTGGTGCAGGTCGATGATGTGGTATATGTAAAGGAAAGCCTGTTCTGACCGCGACCCGCCGTCGCCCCGAACCGCCGGCCGCTGCCGGCGTTTGACGTCCCTATATTGAGAGTTTTGCCATGAACGTGTCCCAATTTTTACTGATCCTGCTGGCGCGCCGCTGGATCGTGGTGGTGGTGCTGGCCGTCACGGTGCTGGCCACCGTGACGGTCAGCCTGCTGTTGCCCAAGAACTACAAGGCCACCGCCTCGGTGCTGCTGAACTACAAGGGCATGGACCCGGTGACCGGCCTGACCATGCCGGGGCAGCTGCTGCCGGGCTATATGGCCACCCAGATCGACATCATCACCAGCAAGAACGTGGCGCTGCGCGTGGTCGACGCGCTCGGCCTGGCCAAGAACCCGGCGGTCATCGAGCAGTTCCGCGAGGCGGCCGACGGCCGCGGCACGGTGCGCGACTGGCTGGCCGACCTGCTGCTCAAAAAGCTCGACATCACGCCCTCGCGCGAGAGCAGCGTGGTCGAGATCAGCTTCAAGGGCGCCGACCCGGCGTTCGTGGCCGCGGTGGCCAACGCCTTTGCCGACGAATACCAGAAAATCAGCGTGCAGCTGAAGGTCGAGCCGATGAAGAAGGCGGCCGGCTACTTCAACGAGCAGCTCAAGCTGCTGCGCGATAACGTCGAGACGGCCCAGGCGCGGCTCTCGAAGTACCAGCAGGAACACGGCATCGTCAGCGTCGACAACCGCCTCGACGTCGAGAGCAACCGCCTCAACGACCTGTCGGCCCAGCTGGTGGGCGCGCAGGGGCAGTTGATGGAGGCGTCGTCGCGCGCCGGCATGGCCAGCCGCGGTTCGGCCGAGTCGCCCGACGTGGCCGCCAACCCGCTGGTGCAGAACCTGCGCCTGAGCGTGGGCAACGCCGAAGCCAAGTTGGCCGAGCTGTCGCAGCGCCTGGACCGCAACCATCCGCAATACCAGGCCGCCAAGGCCGAGGTGGACAAGCTGCGCGCCGACCTGAACGCCGCCATCCAGAGCACTTCCAACAGCGTCGGCAACAACGCCACCATCTTGCGCAAGCGAGAGGGCGACGTGCGCGCCGCGCTGGCCGAGCAAAAAGCCAAGGTGCTGGAACTGAACCGTACCCGTGACGAACTCAATGTGCTGGCCAAGGATGTCGAGAGCGCCCAGCGCGCCTTCGACGTGACCTCGCAGCGCTTCTCGCAAACCCGCATCGAGGGCCAGGCGGACCAGTCCGATATCGCCTTGCTCAACCCGGCCGTGGCGCCGATCGAGGCGGCCGGACCGAAAGTGCTGCTCAATACGCTGTTGTCGCTGGTGCTGGGCGGCATGCTGGGCGTCGGCATGGCGCTGGGCATCGAACTGCTGGACCGCCGGGTGCGCTCCGACAGCGACCTCAGCGAGGCACTGGGCATCCCGGTGTTCGGTATGATTGAATGGAACGCCAGTCCGCGCCGTCCGACCGGCGTCAAGCGCGTGTTGTCGTTGCGCCGTCTGCGTCTGAATTAAAGGAACCCCCAATGAATGCTCCAGCCCATCCCATTTCCCCTGCGGCGCCCGTGCCGCGCGGTTCCGATTCCAGCATCGGCGGCTTGCTGCTCGAGTCCGGCAAGATCACGCCGGAAAACGCCGAGCGCGTGTTGCGCATGCAAAAGGAACTGGGCATCCGCTTCGGCGAGGCGGCCCAGCGCCTGGGCCTGATCACCGAGGCCGATATCCAGCAAGTGCTGGCGCGCCAGTTCGACTACCCCTACCTGCAGGCCGGCGAGGGCAATTATTCGCCCAAGCTGGTGGCGGCCTACCAGCCGTTCAGCCACCAGGTCGAGCAATTGCGCGCGATCCGCAGCCAGCTGATGTTGCGCTGGTTCGCGCGCGGCAAAAAAGGCCTGGTGATCATCGGCGTCGATTCGGGCGACGGCGCCAGCCTGTTCGCGGCCAACCTGGCGGTGGTGTTCTCCCAGCTGGGCGAACCGACGCTGCTGGTCGACGGCAACCTGCGCAAGCCGGCCCAGCATGAAATCTTCGACCTCAAGGGCCGCGCCGGCCTGTCCGACATCCTGGCCGGGCGCGCCGACCTCGACGTGGTGACCAAGATCGATTCCTTCGTCGACCTGTCGGTGCTGGCGGCCGGCACGCTGCCGCCCAATCCGCAGGAACTGCTCAGCCGCAGCGTCTTCGCCGCGCTCACGCCGCGCCTCGAAGAGCGCTACGACGTGGTGCTGTACGACGTCTCGCCGCTGGCCACCGGCGCCGACGCGGTGGCCATCGCGGCCCGCGTGGGCGGGGTGCTGGTGGTGGCGCGCAAGAACCACTCGCGCCTGGAGGACGTCAACGCCTTGACCGAGCAGATGCGTCACAGCGGCGCGGAAGTGATCGGTTCGGTGTTGGTCGACTTTTAACGGCGGACTGCCTTGGCCGCGCGCCGCCCGGCCGCGCCGCGCCGCCGCGCCGGCGGCTCGGCCCTGGTGTTGCTGTTGCTGCTGATGCTGGCCGGCGCCACGCTGCTGATGCAGGCGTGGTCGCCGCGCCAGCAGCTGGCCGCGCGCGCCCAGCGCACCGGGCTGCAGCTGGCGCGCGCGCGCGAGGCGCTGGTCGGCTACGCGCTGGCCAACGGCCGCCTGCCGCGGCCGGCGGTGTCGGCGCTGGACGGGCGCGAACAGGCGGCCGACTGCGCCGGCGAGGCCGAGTGCACCGGCCTGCTGCCGTGGACCACGCTGGGCCTGGCGCCGGCCGACGGCTGGGAGCACTTGCTGCACTACAGCGTGACCCCGGCCATGAGCACCGCCCAGGTGCGGCGGGACGTGGTGCCGACCAAGGTGGTGCTGCGGCGCGACGCCGACGGCGAACGTTATGTGGCCGGCCAGGACGCCTGCAGCCAAGCCTTGCTGTGCTCGCCGGCGGTGATCTTTTCCGGCGGGCGCGACATCGGCGTCACGCCGCAGGGCATCGTGCAGAGCGGCGACCCGCTCGGCCAGGCCGACGTGCGCGCCAACCTGGCCGCCAGCGTACGCTTCCTGCTGCCGGGCGCCGCCGCCACCCCATCCGACGCGACCGGCGCGCAACTGTGCTGGCTCGACGCGGCCACCCTGCTGCGCCGCATGGACGAGGCCAGGCAGTTGCATTGAGGCGCGCTTCAACCCCTCCCAAGGAACAAGCTATGAAGAAAATTTTAGTCACCGGCGGCATGGGCTACATCGGCTCGCATACCGTGGTCGAATTGTTGGCCGCCGGGCACGAGGTGGTGGTGCTCGATAATCTGTGCAACGCCCGCGCCTCGGTGCAGGCGCGCGTGGCGCGCATCGCCGGCCGGCCGTTCACGCTGGTCGAGGGCGACGTGCGCGAGCGCGCCACGGTGGACGCGCTGTTCGCCGCCCACCGGATCGACGCGGTGATCCATTTCGCCGGCCTGAAGGCGGTGGGCGAATCGGTGCAGCAGCCGCTGCGCTACTACGACAACAACGTCACCGGCAGCCTGGTGCTGTTCGAGAGCATGGCCCGGGCCGGCGTCAAGACGCTGGTGTTCAGCTCCTCGGCCACGGTGTACGGCGATCCGGCCTCGGTGCCCATCCTCGAACACTTCCCGCTGTCGGCCACCAACGCCTACGGCCGCAGCAAGCTGATGGTCGAGGAGATGCTGCGCGACCTGCAGCGCGCCGACCCGGCCTGGCGCATCGCGCTGCTGCGCTACTTCAACCCGGTGGGCGCCCATGAAAGCGGGCTGATCGGGGAGGAGCCGAACGGCACCCCAAACAACCTGCTGCCCTATGTGTCCCAGGTGGCCGACGGCCAGCGCGAATTCCTGTCGGTCTACGGCGGCGACTACCCGACCCCGGACGGCACCGGCCTGCGCGACTACATCCACGTGGTCGACCTGGCGCGCGGCCATTTGGCCACGCTGTCCAAGCTGGCGACCGAGGTCGGCATTTTTACCTACAATCTGGGGACCGGCCGCGGCAACAGCGTGCTGGAAATGGTGCGCGCGTTTGAGACGGCCAGTGGACGCCCCGTGCCCTACCGGCTGGTGGCGCGCCGCCCCGGCGATATCGCCGCTTGTTATGCCGATGCCAGCCTGGCCGAACGCGAGCTGGGCTGGAAGGCGCTGCGCAATGTCGAGCAGATGTGCGCCGATGCCTGGCGCTGGCAGACCACGCCGACTGAATAGGGACTACGCATGAAGGCTATGATACTTGCCGCCGGCAAGGGCACCCGGGTACGCCCGCTGACCTACGATTTACCCAAACCCATGATTCCCATCCTGGGCAAGCCGGTGATGGCCTACCTGATCGAACACCTGCACAAGTATGGCGTGACCGAGATCATGGTCAACGTCAGCTACCTGCACGAGAAGATCGAGGAGTACTTCGGCGAGGGCCACCAGTACGACGTCCAGATCGGCTATTCCTTCGAAGGCTACACCACCGACGACGGCGAAGTCGTGCCGCAGCCGCTGGGCTCGGCCGGCGGCATGAAGAAGATCCAGGAGTTCGGCGGCTTCTTCGACGACACCACCATCGTGCTGTGCGGCGACGCGCTGATCGACCTCGACCTCAAGTCGGCCTTGTTCGAGCACCGCCGCAAGGGCGCGCTGGCCTCGGTCATCACCAAGGAAGTGCCGTGGGACAAGGTGTCGAACTACGGCGTGGTGGTCACCGACGATAACGGCCGCATCACCGAGTTCCAGGAAAAGCCCAGCCAGCAGGACGCCAAGTCCAACTTCGTCAGCACCGGCATCTACCTGTTCGAGCCGGAAGTGATCGACCTGATCCCGTCGGGCCAGACCTTCGACATCGGCTCCCAGCTGTTCCCGCTGCTGGCCGAGAAGGGCATGCCCTTCTACGCCCAGACCCGCAACTTCAACTGGATCGACATCGGCAGCGTCACCGACTACTGGGAAACCTGCCAGAGCGTCTTGATGGGCGAGGTGGCCCACCTGCACATGCCCGGCATCCAGATCAACGACGGCCTGTGGGTCGGCCTGAACACCAGCATCGACTGGGACGGCACCACCATCGAGGGCCCGGTCTACATCGGCTCCGGCACCCGCATCGAGGCCGGCGTGCACATCGTCGGCCCCACCTGGATCGGCCACGGCAGCCATGTGTGCGCCGGGGCCAAGGTGGTGCGCAGCGTGCTGTTCGAATATACTCGCGTGTTACCGAATGTTTCTCTAAATGAAATGATCGTGTTTAAGGACTATAGTGTCGACCGCGCGGGCGAGATGAAGCACGTGTCCGAGACCGATCCGGATTCGTGGGCCAATGCCCGCGACCGCCGCAGCAAGCGCCGGACTGAACACAGCAATGAACCCATAGATAAGAGAATTCGAGCATGAAAATTTACCCAGTGATCCTGTCGGGCGGTTCCGGCACCCGTTTGTGGCCGTTGTCGCGCGCCGTCCTGCCCAAGCAGCTGCTGCCGCTGGTGTCGGACCGCACCATGCTGCAGGACACCGCGCTGCGCCTGCACGGCCGGCCGCGGATGATGGCGCCGCTGGTGGTGTGCGGCAACGAGCACCGCTTCCTGGTCGCCGAGCAGATGCGCGAGATCGGCATCGCCCCGCTGGCCATCCTGCTGGAACCGGTGGGCCGCAACACCGCGCCGGCCGTGGCCGCCGCCGCCCACTACCTGCGCGCGATCGACGCCGACGCCGTCATGCTGGTGCTGCCGGCCGACCACGTGATTGACAACACCGACGCCTTCTACGCCGCCATCGAGCACGCGTGCGCCATGGTGGACGGCGGCGCGCTGGCCACCTTCGGCATCGTGCCGACCGCGCCGGAAACCGGCTACGGCTACATCCAGAGCGGCAAGCCGGCCGCCGCCGCCCACTGCTACGGCGTCGACCGTTTTGTCGAGAAGCCGGACCGCGCCACCGCCGAGGGCTTCGTCGCCGCCGGCAATTACTACTGGAACAGCGGCATGTTCCTGTTCCGCGCCGACAGCTACCTGAAGGAGCTGCAGGAATATGCGCCGGCCATCGCCAGCGCCACCGCGGCGGCGGTCGGCAAGGATTACCGCGACCTCGATTTCTGCCGCCTGGACGAAGCCTCGTTCACCGCCTGCCCGTCGGACTCGATCGACTACGCGGTGATGGAACACACCCGCCACGCCATCGTGGTGCCGGCCGACATAGGCTGGAGCGACGTCGGCTCGTGGTCGGCGCTGTGGGAAGTGCAGCAGCAGGACGCCCGGGGCAACGCCACCCGCGGCGACGTCTACCTGGACGACGTCAGCGGTTCGCTGGTGCGCGCCGAGAGCCGCATCGTGGCCGTGATCGGCGTCCAGGACGTGGTCGTGGTGGAAACCAACGACGCCGTGCTGGTCTGCCACAAGGACCAGGTGCAGCGCGTCAAGAACATCGTCGAGCACCTGAAGACCAAGCAGCGCACCGAACACCTGCACCACACCAAGGTCTACCGTCCTTGGGGCTGCTACGAAGGCATCGACATCGGCGAGCGCTTCCAGGTCAAGCGCATCACCGTCAATCCGGGCGGCAAGCTGTCGCTGCAGATGCACCATCACCGCGCCGAACACTGGATCGTGGTCAGCGGCACCGCCCGCGTGACCTGCGGCGAGCAGGTGACCTTGCTGACCGAGAACGAATCGACCTACATTCCGATCGGCACCACGCACCGCCTGGAAAATCCGGGCAAGCTGCCGCTGCACCTGATCGAAGTCCAGTCCGGCAGCTACCTGGGCGAGGACGACATCGTGCGCCTGGAAGACGTCTACCAGCGCGCCTGATCCCCGGCGGCGGCCGCGGCTGACTAAGCCCGGCCGCCGTTTTCCCGTCTAGTCGTAGGTGCTTTCCTACGTCGTCCGCCACACCGTTCCCCATCGCCGTTTTTCCCTCGCAGCGCCGGCGCCGTGCCGCCGTGCCCGCATGGCGGGCCCGGCTGCGCGCGATAGGTGTGCGCCGCTTGCCGCCCCAGGCGCCGATGCTAGGATAAAGCCGCAGTATTTGTTCAACCATCGGCGGCCGCGCGGGCCGTGGCCGCCTTGTTTGAGGGAGGTGATCTATGAAGCGTACACAAACCGCCGTGGCGGCGCTGGTGCTGGCGGCCGCCGCGGGGCTGCCGCTGGCACGGGCGGCCGATATCAGCCAGGGCGTGCAAACCCTGGACCTGAGCAGCGGCAGCGCGGTGCTCAAGCATGAATTTAGCGCCGGTAACGCCGGCAACACGTTCAGCGACCGCTACAACTTCAGCGCGGCCGCCGGCCAGTCGCTGGGCGCCATGGTCAGCAGCCTGGACCTGCCGGGCCTGGGCGGCGCCGGCTTCGACAGCTTCAAGGTGTACAACTCGGCCGGCTTCTCGCTCGACGGCAGCAGGCAGTCGGCGCCGGGCGCGGCGGCCGAGGTGTGGAGCTTGAGCGCGCATAGCCTGCTGGCCGACCACTACTACCTGCTCGTCAGCGGCACCGTCCGCAATGGCGCGGCCGGCAACTACGTCGGGTCGATGGCCATCAGTCCGGTGCCCGAGCCGGCCTCCTATGGCATGTTGCTGGGCGGCGCAGGCATCGTCGGCTGGCTGGCGCGGCGACGCAAAGCCTGACATAGGCGCTATAATTCCAACGGAAGCCGCCGCTTCCGTTTTTTTTTGCCACCTCCACCAGCGAACGACTCACTTGCGACTTTCCCTACTTATCTGTGCCGCCCTGCTGGCCCTGTGCGGCCTGGCCCGGGCGCAAAATATCCCGGTCGCCGGCCTTGGCGCCGCCCAGCTGGCGGTGGTCGTCAACGATGACGAGCCCAACAGTGTTGAGCTCGGCGAGTACTACCGCAAGGCGCGCGCCATCCCGGCCGCCAACATGGTGCACGTGCGCATTGCGCACCGGCCGCGCAAGCTCGACGCCGAGCAGTTCGAGGCGCTGAAGGCGCAGATCGACGCCCGGCTGGGGCCCGAGATCCAGGCCGTGTTGATGGTGTGGAGCGCGCCGTACGCGGTCGAATGCAACGCGCTGACCGCGGCCTATACGCTGGGCCTGGACGCCGGCCTGTGCGCCAAGTCCTGCGGCCCGAGCAAGCCCAGCAGCTACTACAATTCGCCGTCGGCCAAGCCCTACACCGATCACCAGATGCGCTTGTCGATGCTGCTGCCGACCGAATCGGTGGAAGCGTCGAAGGCGCTGATCGACCGCGGCGTGCTGGCCGGCTTCGCCATGCCGAGCGCCACCGCGTATTTCCTCAACACCAGCGACGCCGCGCGCAGCAGCCGGGCGCGGTTCTTCCCGCGTTCGATGAGCGTGCCGTCGAAGAAGCTGACCATCAAGACCTTGCAGGCCGACAGCATCGAGCAGGTCGACGGCATCGTCGTCTATGAGACCGGGCTGGCCCATGTGTCCAAGTTGAATACGCTGAAGTTCGTGCCGGGCGCGCTGGCTGACCACCTGACCTCGTTCGGCGGCGACTTGCTGGCCGAGGGCGGGCAGATGAGCAGCCTGCGCTGGCTGGACGCGGGCGCCACGGCCAGCTACGGCACGGTCAGCGAACCCTGCAACTACTGGCAAAAATTTCCCAACTCGACGGTGCTGCTGTCGCACTACCTGCGCGGCAATAGCGCGATCGAGGCGTACTGGAAGAGCGTGGCCTGGCCGGCCCAGGGCGTGTTCATCGGCGAGCCGCTGGCCGCCCCTTACCGCCGCTGAGTCCGGCGGTTGGGGCGGGAAGCGTCGCTGAAGCAAGCCGGCTGGCGCGTGCACATCCAGCGCAAAAGCAGCGCCACCAAGGGCATCTCCGATGCGCAAAAGAAGCGCTATAGCGGCATCGCCACACCACGAGCCCGCGTCGAACATGTCTTTGGCGCGCTGGCACAAATGGGTGGCAAGCTGGTGCGCTGTTTGGGCATCGTCCGCGTCACCTTCGCCTTGCACCTCAAGGCGGCAAGCTACAACCTGAAACGCTTGGTGTTCCTGAAGGAAGGCGGGTTGGCGCCGTTCTGAGCAAACCACGGTGGCCGGGAACCGCCGCAGCCGCCTCAAACCGCACATCGTTAAAGAAGGGTTATTCGAGGTGGCCTGAAGATTCCGGTTCGGCGCTGTCATTCCGGTTGAATTAACAAATAATCCGCTACCGCGAACGTCTTTTCAATGGCGTATGTTCTTTTTTCTGCTGAATTATATGAAAAATTAAAAAATTCCAAAAAATATTCAGTAGTGTTACGTGGTTTTAAAAAAAACTCCGGCGTTATAAGAAATCTGTTTTTTACGACCAGCGTCGGAATGGTTTTTATTTTGTAGTGCTCAAGAAGATCGTTTGCCTTCGTAATTTTATCAGCCACTTCTTTTGATTGATATGCCGCTATAAATTTATTTCTATCAATCCCAATTTCTTCAATTAGATTAAAAATAGAGTCTTCATTGTTAAATCGAGAGTGATTAATATGTATTTTTTTGAATATCTTCTTATGCACATCGTCTCCGACCTGCAAAAACTCCAACGTGAAAAAAAGTTTTTGTAAATAGTTGTTCTTTTCGAAGTTTACGTGTACGCGTTGCAGATCAAAAGAGCCTTTTTTTGTTTTTTTCCAAACCTCCATTGGATTGTAAAAATCATAACAATGTCGACAGGAGTACGAAAAGAATTCTATCAACTTGTGGTTTTGTATGGGAGATAGTGGTACGGCAATAAAATCTATATCTTTTAGCGGTACTTTGTCAGCAGCATATAAATTTAAGAAAAATGGGAATAGAAGGAGAAATAACAATATATTTTTCATTCTGGAAATTCCATGCTGACTAGGGCGTCATTGCTGATGCTTTTATCGTAAAGTGGGGCGCGGTAAATATTGCGCGAGCTATTCAAAGGTAATTTTTTTTGCATGCCGTTTTCCGACACGAAAATAGCCTTAACTGGTTTTGGGCTATAAAAATCCATTCCATAATTCGAAGAATCGCAGGGACTACCGATAACTTTAAGCGCGGCCTTGAGAAGAAATGTCGCAGCTTCGTATTCCATTCGCCACACGATTTCACATTCCAGACGCAAATCGCCCATCCGTCTTTTTGATGATGGGATTTCAACTGTTTCAACATAGGGGATTAAGTTTACGCTGGCTCGTTTGACATCCAATATGAGTTCGGGAGCTTCGCCCAATTCGGGAACCTGCATCGGCAAATTAAACAGTCCATCCGGAGTAGCCATGACGGCCCTGAATTTGTCATTTCCAGTTATTCTTATCGATACTCCAGAAATATAGGGGCCTCCATTTTTTGGCACAATGGCCCATCGTATGGTTGCCTGCGGAGCCAACCCCGGAACCTCCGTTGCCGCCTTAATTCCATTGATGATATTTCTGTAATCTAAGCGATAAGGATCTTTTAAAGCGAGCACGTTTACTCGTTCGATTGATTCTAAATCTTTGCTGATATTTTCTGCATTGACTTCCTGAGAAAGTGCCGTTTGACAATGAAAGACTATAACAAATAGGGATATGATAGATTTCATATTTTGTGGTTGCGTTAGTTATTTTCGGTATACTTTAAAATACCTTTTGACAACAATTTTCTTATCAAGGATTCTGTGGTTTGTGGATTTTCGAAGCATTCAGCGTGTGAGATTTTTTTATTTATAAAATGACATAGATAATCGTTGAAAGATTGCGAGATAAATGTTGCTCGATAATATTTTCTATCAAAAATAAGAAACTCGTTCTTATCAGGCTGTGAATGGTCGAAACGATTGCTATTGAATGTAAAAAAGCCGCCATGTGAAATATCTCCTACCATTTCGTCTACAGGCTCAAGCATCGAAGCAAATAGCGACTGTTCAATGTAAAACCAGCTCTCCCATTGATCATAGTGATCCGCAAGGTTTTCTTCTAGTACTGTATATATGTTTTGCATGGCAATCGGCGCGTAATCATCACGATTGTCGAAAGTGTTTGGATAAATAACTTGACCGAATTTCAGGACATTTTCCCATATATTATCTCTCCCCCTTAACATCGACATGGGTGTTATAGATACCCCCGCCAGATATGAAAGATGAGAAATCCCTTGGCGGGCGCTCAAGCTTTGTCCTAAAAATTTAATTTCCACTCGATTATTGCTGCCTTCACGGGTCGCGTCAACTCCCGTGTTCCCGTCAACAAAAATTAGCAGGGATCGATTCCGTTTGAGTTCCTTTAATAGGGAAAAAATAACTCCGCCACTTGAGGTATCAATGATCCGGCAGCAGTCCTCGTCCGCTCCAAACATATGGATGGATCTTTTAATAACGGTTTCGAAATCATTTTTCTGGATAGCCGCCACTTGTGAATCTATAAGCAGCGTAAATTTTATATTTTTCTTTATTAAATACGGTATCAGCAACCGATAGGAACCGAGATGATAAGAACAAAATATAGTTGGCGTGGAGGCTAATGTATCAAAATCAGGGACTGCGCCTTGTGGAATAATGTCGTTTACCAAACTGATATGATGCTGGTCCAGAATGGCCCATTGCTGGTAAAACTCAATGTTGTTTATTATTTTTTCGTGCGACTCTACGGGAATTCCTGGCAGTAAATTATATAAACTAGCTGAAACTATCGTGCGGCGTTTTAGATCGGAGGTAGATCTATTTTCCTTGTCCCTTTTTATTGTCTGAACTGCGGCTTTATAGTCTTTCACTTGCATTTTTTGCCTTTTTTATGGTTTTTAAAAATAATCCAAGAGTTTTTGTGATGAAAAATATCAATATCATTCCGTTTGCGAGCGTCTTCATGCACGCAATAAGAGATATATTTTCTATATTTTTCACATCCATCAACGATCTCAGTAAATGTATAATTTCATCGAGACTATGCGAGGCAAATTTTAAAAATACAAAAAAGAAGAAAATGCTAAAAAAAATGCTTCCCATCGAGTAAACGGCAAGCGAAACTCTAGAACAGTTAAATCTAAGCGAATTCCGCCAATTATTCTTAAGATTGTAATTTATCAGTTCATAACTTGATTTTCTTAGGTTTTTGATATTGAAAAAATCAGAATAAATCCAATACCCGTCGAATTTTAAAAATGGAAACATGTTTAGAAATATCAATCCTAAACTGGAAAATATACAACTCTGAAGCACATTGCGTGCGTCTTGATTACTTGATGACAAATAACATAAAATAAATAAAATATTCAATATCTGTTGAAAATAAATTCCTCCCAAATTTACAACAACACGTTCCTTTGGTACAAGACCCCAGACATTGGTAACGTCAGCATAAAACACTGGGAATATTAAATATAATCCGAAACCAATTTCACTGGATCGAATTTTGTAATAATGCGCTGCACTGGCGTGCCCAAGTTCGTGTATTAATCCAGTTACGCCTAAAAATACTGCAATTTGTAGATATTGTAATTTTGAAAAATCGGCAGCTAGTAGTTGTGCTGAATCTACTGATGAGACAAAAGCGATTGAGGTGGCCAGGCTCAGGAAGAACGATGTAAAAAATATTTCTTTAGTAAATAAAAATTTAGAAATATCTAATAGCCATCGCATATGATTGAATTTCGCTATAATAAATCTAAAACCTATATCTTTATTTTTATTTTGAAGAGATTTGGAATTTTTATCCAATATGCCGGAAAGTATTTTTTCATGTATGATAAAATTTAATTCGTCAATATTTATGTCTTTAGAGAGTATTTTTTTATCATTGACTAATTTTAATATATTTTTTACATTGGTTTTTTTAAGCATTTCCCCAATAATTATTCCGATCAGCGGCGCAACATACATGGCTGCTCCGTTTACGCGTAAAAAAAATTCTTCGGAATTTTTGACTGGAGATAATTCGATTGTCTCTGAAATGACAGGATAGCCAGGCATACTGTTTTCTTTCTTAAAGCTGCATACATCGTATGCAGCTTTTTAGTCTTATTTGTTAGTTGTTACCGCACTGACCTTCAACTGGCCACTTAGCATCGCCGGTTCCACAGCACAATCCGCAAGAACCGCCAGCGCAGCAGTAGAGCATCTCCAGACGCTGTTCCAGTTCCGTTACTTTCAGACTATTTTCCAATTCTTGCTCGAACGAATGTTTCATGTTGTCTTCTTCAAATTAAACGCCTACTCTTAAGCAGTTTTCGGCAATCCTGGCTAATTTGATAATTAGCATATGAATAATATTCATAAGGAATTTTTTTGTCAATACTTCATTGTTGATGAATATAGTTATCTTTTTGTTTTTGCCATAAGTGATCAGTTCCATATGCCGGCTTGCTCCTGACGCACATCTCGATAACCTGTGTTTTTCAGCCGCACTTGTTACGTAATACATTGATTTTAATGGGATTTTTTGAGGAATTTCTACGGTGTCATGATGGGGGGCTTTAACCCGACAGCGCCGTGCAGCGGTCGTTCGGTCGGGTTTGCCTATCTGACTTTCACCCAGGTGTACCCTGCCGTTTCCCTGAGTTGAAACGATGGGGAGACCGAGCAACATGGACGGCGTGACTAGTCGGGCCGATAGCCCTCAGAATTTACAACCGCTGTCTTTTTTATCCATCAGCCAGATAAGTGGCGAGAGGAGGCTGCCATTTTTTCTGCAGTCTGGCCTGGTTGCTTTTTGAATGTCGCGGGCCAGCTTTGTGTCGCGTTGTTCAGGGTAGAGCGGATGATCTTCCAGTTGCGCAACAGGCAAGTCAGCGCGTGCGGGATCCTTTTCGTGGGCCACTTTGCGCGCAGTTTTCAGAGCCGCATTTGGATCAAACTTATTCGACAGCGGTTCCGGATGAAACGTGTCTACTGGAATGTTGACGGGAACGGGGGCGGTAACAGGCTGCTCTTCGGTGGCACCAGCCGGTTGCTGCGCCGGTTCTGGCGCGCTGGTATGTCTAGCCTGCGCTTTATACTCATGCTTGGTGACCGCAATTGCAGAAGGTAGCTCCATATTCACCTCCGGCTCGGAAGGATGGGATGGCTTTGGCGGTCGGGGCGGTAGCGTTGGGTATATCCATGTAGTTATCGTCTCGTTTGTTCGTTCAGGCGCTTCAGGCTGAGGTGCGACAGCAAAGCAATAGACCAAGACCAGCAACGCATGCAACAACAAGGATACAGCCACGCCTGTGACAATACGCGGCCGCCCGCTCTGCGAGCGTACCTCATCGTCGGTGGGGGATGGGAGTGTTGTCTGATTCATGGTTAATTTTATTATATTATCATATTGTCACATTTTCATGGCTGTGGGGCAAGCTGCACAAGCTCGTCGAACCGGTTTATCCGAAGATTGAGGGCGCCAGTCACCCGCCGATAGGAGGGCGCATGCTGCGCATGTATGTGGCCCAGCAGTGCTTTTGGTTGGTCCGAACGGACTAAAGGCATGTCATCAAGGCGTCAAGCCGGCCGTCTATTATGCAAAATGTAATTTTTGAAATCATTTTGCCTAGACCGCCGCGCCGACATTTTCTCTCCACCAGGATCCACTCATGAAAAAAACTCCCCACACGCCGAACGCCCAGGCTGCCTCCACGCCGGGCCGGCGCACCATCATCGCCGCAGCCCTGATGGCGGGCCTGTCGGCCTCGGCGCACGCCGATTCGCCGGTCGTGATCAGCCAGGTGTACGGTGGCGGCGGCAACTCCGGCGCCACCATCAAGAACGATTTCATCGAACTGTTCAACCGCGGCACGCAGCCGGTCAGCCTGGCCGGCTGGAGCGTGCAATACGCCAGCGCCGCCGGCGCCTCGTGGCAGGTGACCAAGATCAGCGGCGCACCGGTGCTGCAACCGGGCCAGTACTACCTGGTGCAGGAAGCGGCCGGCACCGGCGCCGGTTCCCTGCTGACCCCGGACACCACCGGCACCATCCCGATGAGCGGCACCGCCGGCAAGGTCGCGCTGGTGAACGACGGCAACGCCTTGTCCGGCGCCGCCCCGTCCGGCGCCACGCTGGTCGACCTGTTGGGCTATAACGCCGGCTACTTCGAAGGCACCAACGGCCCCGGCCTGAGCAACACCACCGCCGCGCTGCGCGCCAACGGCGGCTGCTCCGACACCGACAACAACGGCAGCGACTTCGCCACCGGCGCCCCGACCCCGCGCAACACCGCCAGCGCCCTGCATTCGTGCGGCGTGCCGCCGGCGCCGACTATCGTCGCCAGCTGCCCGGCCAGCCTGTCGATGGCGGTCGGCTTCGCCGGTAACGCCGACCTGAGCGCGACCGACGCCGACGGCGTCGTCAACCACGCCGTCATCACCTCGACCAGCGTGCCGGGCATCAGCCTGCTGAACTTCCTGGCCGCCTCGGCCGCCGGCGCCAACGCCACCGTCAGCCTGAACGTGGCCGCCGGCGTGCCGCAGGGCAGCTATCCGGTGGTGGTGCGCTTCGATAACGACCAGGCGCAGCAGACCAGCTGCACCATCAACGTCAGCGTGGCCGTGCCGACCGCCGTCACCCACAGCATTCCGCAAATCCAGGGGCCGGGCGAGACCAGCCCCTACGCCGGCACCGTGCAGACCACCGAAGGCGTGGTCACGGCCAAGGTCGGCTCCGGCTTCTTCATCCAGGACGCGGCCGGCGACGGCAATCCGCAGACCTCGGACGGCATCTTCGTCTACACCACCGCCGCCAACACCGGCACCGTGCAGGTGGGCGACCAGGTGCGCATCACCGGCACCGTCAGCGACTACGCGCCGGTGGCCGGCGGCCACGCCTACACCGAGCTGCAAACCATCAGCGCCATCGTCAAGACCGGCAGCGGCATCGCCATCACCCCGACCAATATCGCGCTGCCCTACGCCAACCTGGGCCAGGTCGAAGGCATGCTGGTGCGCTTCACCAACGCGCTGACCGTGTCGCAGCTGGAGTTCCTGGGCGACCGCGGCGAAGTGACGCTGTCGTCCGGCCGCCTGGAAGCGCCGACCAACCATTACCGCGCCGGCTCGGCCGAAGCCAAGGCGCTGGCCATCGCCAACGCCGGCAACCAGATCGTGCTGGACGACGGCATCTTCGTCACCCCGAGCACCATCCCCTACCTGGGCGCGGACGGCTCGCTGCGCGCCGGCGACACCGTCTCCGGCCTGACCGGCGTGGTCGACTTCGGCGCCAAGGGCGGTGGCGGCGCCGGCTTCAAGCTGCAGCCGACCGTGGCGCCGGTGTTCTCGCAGGATAATCCGCGCACGGCGCCGCCCGCCCTGGTGGCCGGCAACATCAAGGTCGCCAGCGCCAACGTGCTGAACTACTTCACCACCTTCACCAACGGCAGCGACGTCGAAGGCCGCAGCGGCCAGGGTTGCGCGCTCGGTTCCAGCGTCAGCAAGTCCAACTGCCGCGGCGCCGACAACCTCAACGAGTTCAACCGCCAGACCGCCAAGATCGTCGGCGAGCTCAAGGCCATCGACGCCGACGTCTTCGGCCTGATGGAGATCCAGAACAGCGGCGAGTACACGGTCGGCTACCTGGTCAAGGCGCTCAACGAGGCGATCGCGCCGGGCACCGGCTTCCAGACCTACGCGGTCGTGCCCAAGCCGGCCGCCACCGGCACCGACGCCATCCGCGTCGCCATGATCTACAAGCCGGCCTCGCTGACCATGGTGGGCAGCGCGCTGTCCGACGACGACAGCGTCAACAACCGTCCGCCGATGGCGCAGACCTTTGTCGCCGCCAACGGCGCCAAGTTCTCGCTGATCGTCAACCACCTGAAATCGAAGGGCGGCTGCCCGACCGGTTCCGGCGCCGACGCCGACAACGGCGACGGCCAGAGCTGCTGGAACGCCACCCGCGTCAACCAGGCCAACCGCCTGGTCAACGTGTTCGCGCCGCAAGTGGCGGCCGCCGCCGGCGACGCCAAGCTGCTGATGATCGGCGACTTCAATTCCTACGGCATGGAAGATCCGATCAAGGCCATCACCGACCTGGGCTACGTCAACCAGCTGGAGCGCTTCGTGCGCGGTGGCGGCGGCATGCCTTACTCCTTCGTCTTCAACGGCGAAGCGGGCTACCTGGACCACGCGCTGAGCAACGCCGCCATGAGCGCCTCGGTGGTGGACGCCGCCGAATGGCATAACAACGCCGACGAGCCGACCGTGGTCGACTACAACACCGACGGCAAGCCGGAAGACAAGTACAGCGCCGCGCCGTACCGCGCTTCCGACCACGACCCGGTGGTCATCAGCCTGAACCTGGCCGCGCCGTACAGCGACGTCAGCGCCGGCGTCAAGGCGGTTGGCAGCGGCCTGGTGTTCAACCGCGCCACCGGCAAGTACAGCTCGACGTTCTCGGTCACCAACACCGGCGCCGCCGCGCTGAACGGCCCGTTCCATGTCGAGTTCGACGGCCTGCCGGCCGGCATCACGCTGAGCAACGCCAGCGGCAGCCACGCCGGCGCGCCCTACATCACGGTCAACGCCGCCAGCCTGGCGCCGGGCGCCACCGTCTCGTTCGCGCTGAGCTTCAGCAAGACCGGCACGGCCAATATCAGCTACACCACCAAAGTCTACAGCGGCACTTTCTAAGGATATGACCATGTTCCAACCAAACTTCTCCCTGACCCTGCGCCATGCCGCGATGGCGCTGGCGCTGAGCGCCATCGCCGGCCTGGCGACGGCCCAGACCATGCACGTGGAACTGAACACCGCGTCGCTGGGCAGCGGCGGCTTCCTGGACTTGCAGTTCAATCCGGCGCAGGTGCCAGCCAGCTTCGCCAGCGCCACCATCAACCACCTGTCCGGCTTTGGCGACCTGTCCGGCGTCAGCCTGATCGGCGACTTGCAGCAGACCGCCGGCGGTTTCGTGTTCGGCAACACCACCGACCGCAACGACCTGTGGCAGGCGATGTCCTTTGGCGGCAAGGTCAGCTTCGACGTCACCTTCGGCGGCCTGTCCGATCCGTCGCCGAACGCGCTGCAGAGCCAGTTTTCCGTGTCGCTGTTCGGCGCCGACGGCGGCACGCCGCTAGGCCACTTCAACCCGCAGGACAGCACGCTGATGTCGATCACGTGGCAGCCGACCGCCGGCGCTGGCGTGCTGTCGTCGGACATCACCGACCACGCGATCGGCAGCATCAGCGCGGTGCCGGAACCGTCGGCCTGGGCCATGCTGGGCGCCGGCCTGGCGCTGGTCGGTTTTGCGCGCCGCCGCAAGCTGACCGCCTAAGCTTTGCGCTTGCAAAAAAACGACACCCGCGGGTGTCGTTTTTTCTTTTAGACGGTGCGTTCTAAATGGCGAGTCATGCAGGCAGGGACTGGATATATATCGCCAAACTCTGAATCCCGCTTGGAAATCATATTAGTAATGCCAGATTGCCTGTTGCATAGTTCTTCCTTTACACGGATTTGCCATGCGACCCGCCCATATCCTTGTCATTGAAAACGAGCCTGCGATCCAGGAACTCATTGCCCTCAACCTCAGCATGGCGGGCTACGACGTGCGCCGCGCGCGCGACGCCGAAAGCGCGCTGCTGATGCTGGAAGACAGCCTGCCGGCCATGGTCATGCTGGACTGGAACCTGCCGGGCCAGTCCGGCCTGTCGCTGATACGCCGGCTGCGCGCACAGCCGCGCACGCGCGACCTGCCCATCATCATGGTGACCGCCCGCTGCGGCGAGCCGGACAAGATCATGGCGCTGGAAAGCGGCGCCGACGACTACATGACCAAGCCCTTCAGCCCGCGCGAAATGGTGGCCCGCGTGCACGCGCTGCTGCGCCGCCTGCAAGTGCCTGTGCAGCCGCAGGCCGACGCGGTACAGATGGCCGGCCTGCGGCTCGATCCGCACACGCTGCGCGTGACGGCCGGCGCCCGCGAGCTGGCCATGGGCCGGGTCGAATTCAAGCTGCTGAGCTTCCTGATGCACCACCCGGAGCGGGTCCACACCCGCGCCCAGCTGCTCGACCAGGTGTGGGGCAGCGCCGTCTACCTCGACGAGCGCACCGTCGACGCCCATGTCGGCCGCCTGCGCAGCGCGCTGCAGCCCAGCGGCCACCAGGAGCACATCGAAACCGTGCGCGGCAGCGGCTACCGTTTCGTCGCCTGGGAGCAGGGCGCCCGGGCGGTCCTCGAAACGGCCCGGGTCTGACGATGGAACAACTGGTCATCCTGAGCAAGCTGGAGCAGGAATACCTGCTGCACGCGATCGAAGCGGTGCTGCCGGTGCGCCAGGCACGCCAGCTGTGCCTGTGGACCCAGGGCCAGTTCCAGGCGCTGCTGCCGCACCGCATCATGGTCTGCCTGCAGTTCGGCGCCCAGGACGAGCTGCAACACGTCGAATGCATGCACAGCACGGTGCTGGACGCCGGCCTGCTGGCCCGCCTGGCCGACAAGGCCGACGGCCTGGCGCTGCGGCTGGCGCGCCACTGCCGCGACGGCGTGCGGCTGCCGGCCCTGCTGGACGCCAGCGCCAGCGCTACCGGGCCGCTGGACGCGCCGCGCCAGCCGCTGGCGCCGTTCGCCGACGAGCTGCGCGCGCTGGGCCTGGACAACCTGCTGTTGCACGGCACCGAGCGCCTGCCGGGCGGCTCGACCTTCTTCGCGTTGTTCGGCCTGCCGCACAGGCCGCGCCCGCGCCACGCCTATTTCTTCGAACTGTTGCTGCCGCATCTGCACCTGGCGCTGCAACGGGTCGGTCAGCAGCAACGCCAGGCCCGCGCCGGCGCATTGGCGCGGCCGGTCAGCGCGCGCGAGATGGAAATCCTGCACTGGGTGCGCGAGGGCAAAAGCAACGAGGAAATCGGCCTGATCCTCGGCATCAGCGGCCTGACCGTGAAGAACCACCTGCAGCGGACGTACCGCCTGCTGAGCGTGTCCAACCGCGCCCACGCCATCGCGCGCGGCATGGCCTTGCACTTGTTCGAGCAGGCGCCGGCGCCGCTGGCGCGCGCCGCCTGAGCAAAAAAAAGCGCCGGGCCTCGCGGCCCGGCGCCATGCACCGCGTCGACAGCTTACTGGGCGCCGACGCCGCGTGCGATCCGGTCTGGCTGCGCCAATGGCACCGGATTATTGGTTTCCACTTTCAGCACCGTGGTGGCGGCGACGCTACTGTCGAGACCGAGGTACTGGATGCCGCCGTAGTAGCGGGTGCCGGCCGCCAGGCCGGACCAGCTGGCGCTGACCGACGCCGTGCTGGCCGCGTACACCTGGCTCGGCACGGCGACCCGCAGCGCGCCACCGGTGTCGCCGCGGGTCACCACGGCCGACGACAGCTTGAAGTCGGTCGCGCTGCCGTTGGCGGCGGCGTAGCCGATCACGCACACGCTGTAGCTGCCGGCGTCCGGCGAGGTCAGGATCACCGCCTCGTTGGCGCCGCCGTGTCCGCTGTAGCCGACGACGTTTCCGCCGCTCAGCACTGCCAGGTCGAGATCGTCACCGCCGTTGCCGGAGCTGGTGTCGGCATTGAACAGTTCGAACGCCGCCACCACCGTGTTGGCGGCGATGCTGACCGGTACCACCGTGGTGCCGGTGGCGCCGCTGTTGCAGGCCGCCTTCACCTGATCGACCGAGTCGACGGTACCGGTGACCGCCTCGGCCACCGTCATGATGGCGCTCTTGGTGACTGCCTTCATGCCGCCGCTGGCGACGTTCATGCGGCCCGAGAAGCCGGTGCCGATGCTCAGCGAAGTGTTGCCGGTGACCTTGGTGCTGGCCAGCAGCGCCGGCGCGGTGATCGGCTTGCCGCTGCGGGCCGTGACCGGGATGCGCACGATGTGGCTGCCATCGGTCCAGGTCAGCGCACCATACTGCCAGACATTGTCGGCGGCGCTGGTGCGGGTCAGCTTGACGGTGAAGCTGCCGGTCGCGCCCGGCGCCAGGCTCAGCGACGACGGCGTGACCACCGTGGTGTAGCCGCTGACGCTGGCGCTGGCGGTGTAGGTCGCCTGCGCCGTGCCGACGTTGGTGACGCTGCGGCTGACGGTGACGCTGCCCAGCACATTGCCCAGCGTGATAGACGGCAGGTTCAGGTTGTAGCCGGCCAGGGAGCCGCTGCTGCACTGGCTGGCGACGCCGGCGCCGCACAGGTATTTCTTGTAGTCGGTCGCGCCGGCGTCGTACACCAGGCCCGGATCGGTGGCGCCGTTCGGGTTGTAGGACTGGCCGTCGGCCGGGTGCAGCATGGTGCCGAACGGATTGATGTGGCCCGCGCCCTGCGCCCATGGCAGGATGCCCTGCTGGGTGCCGGCCAGGCCGTCGCCGAAGGTCGGGGTGGCGGTGGTCATCAGCGCCGACTTGATCGCCGCTGGCGACCAGCCCGGATGCTGCTGGCGCAACAGCGCGGCCACGCCGGCCACGTGCGGCGCGGCCATCGAGGTGCCCTGGTACAGCGCCCAGGCGGCTTGCGGCGCCAGGGTGCCGGTGTTGAGCGAGGCTTGCTGCGCCGGCGTCAGTTCCGGCGTCACGCCGGCCAGGATGTCGACGCCGGGCGCCGCCATGTCGGGCTTGAGCACGTTGCCGTCGCTGAGGTTGGGACCGCGCGACGAGAAGTTGGCGATCACCGGCGCCGGCGACGAGCCGACCGCGTTGACGAAGTGGGTCAGCGCGGCGCTGCTGTTGGCCAGCTGGGCGTAGGCCTTGACCAGCGCGCCATCGGCGGCCGACAGGTGGACCGTCGGCACCGAGTGCACTTCGGCCACCAGGCCGGCGCCGTTGTCGACCATCACCATGCCGACGCCGCCGGCCTGCTTGACGGCCAGGCTCTTGTCGACGCGGGCGTTGGTGCCGCGCACGCAGGTGACGATCTTGCCGGCCACCTTGGCCGGGTCGAGCACGGCCACGCCGCCGTTCGAGCCGGCGCTGTAGCACAGTTTGACGAGGTTGGCGTTGGCGCCGGCCGCGGCGGCGTCTTCCGAGCGGATGATCGGGGTGCCGGCCGGCAGCGCGTCGATGTTGAGCGAGGCGCCGCTGTAGCTGGCGCCGTTGCCCAGCTTGACGTCAGCCTTGAGGAAGCGGTTGTGGCTGGCGGCGGCGATGGTCGACAGCCACGGTCCGATGTGGTTGACCGTTTGCGCCGGGCCGTCGTTGCCGGCCGAGGCCGAAACGAACACGCCGGCGTTGGTGGCGCGCAGGAAGGCCTGCTCGACCGCGTCGTTCGGCGTGGTGCCGCCGCTGATCGAGTAGTTGATGACGTGCACGCCATCCTGCACGGCGCGGTCGATCGCGGCCACGCTGTCGTCGGTCCAGCAGCTGTTCTTGCCGCCGGTGGCGTCGGTGGCGTCGTTGTAGGACCAGCACACCTTGTACATGGCGATGCGCGCGCGCGGCGCCATGCCCGACACGGCGCCCATCGGGATGCCGTTCAGCACCGAGGGCACGCCGTTGTTGCCGCCCGCCGTGCTCGACGTGTGGGTGCCGTGGCCGCCGTGGCCGACGGTGCCGCCGACCGAGTCGCGCGGCGAGACGAATTCGGTCCAGTGCAGCGCTTTGCCGGAGGCGTCGAAGCCGCTCTTGAAGTAGCGCGCGCCGATCAGCTTGTTGTTGCAGGAGGCCACGGTGAAGCCTTCGCCGGTCTGGCAGGTGCCGTTCCAGTTGGCCGGCGCGCTGTAGGCGATGCTGCCGCCCTGGTCGAAGGTCGGCACGCCGTTGCCGTCGACGCGGTCGGCGTAGGACGGGTTTTCCGGCCAGATGCCGCCGTCGACCACGCCGATGACGATGTTCTCGCCGGCGTGTTCCTTGCCGCCCAGCTGTGCCCACAGGCCGTTCGGGCCGTCCAGGCCGAGGAAGGTCGGGGTATAGTTGGTCAGCAGGTGGTTTTCCGTGTTGGCGGTGATGGTCGACACGGCGCTGTTCGCTTGCAGGGTGCGCACTTCAGTGTCGGTCAGCATGGCCGAGAAACCGTTCAGCACCACCTTGTAGTCGTGGTTGATCGGCGCGTTCGGCACCAGCGCCTTGACGTCGGCCTGCTTCTGGTCCAGGTAGTCCATGTACAGCTGCACCGTTTGCGCGCCCATCTGCAGGCGCGAGCCGGGCGCCGGCTGGGTGGCGGCCAGGCCGGCCACTTCGCCGTTGTAGGCGGCGACCGGCTTGTCGGCCAGTTGCACGATGTAGGAGCGGCGGGTGTCGTCGGCGTGGGCCAGCGACGCGGCGCCGGCCAGCAACAGCGCCACGGCTGCGGCCACAGGATTGAGTTTCATCATTGTTGTTATCCTTGAACGTGAGGGGGGCTTCAGGCTTTGCGGCGGCGGGCGGCGGCTGCCAGGCCCAGCAGGCCGGCGCCAAGCATCATCCAGCTCGACGGCTCGGGCACGGCGCTCACGGCCGAGGTGACGATGTTGTCGATCGCGAACTGGCCGCGGTCGCTGTTGAACGCGGTGCAGGAGCCGGTGGCGTTGCAGGCGTAGCCGTAGACATAGAACGCGGAGAACAGCGTGGTGCTGAAGGCGCCGCTGGTGGTGTAGTTGGCGAACTCGAAGCCGTGGGGGCCGGGGGCGCCGAGGTTGAAGGTGGCCGTCTGGGTGCCGGACGCGCCGTGGGCCTCAATCGCCAGCAAGCCCGTCACGCTGGGATTGGTCGGGTCGACCGGTCCCAGGAAGGCGGCCTGGAACGACTTGATCTGGAAGCTCTGATGATCCTGGTCGCGCTGGGCGTACATCGCGCTGTCGTTGACGGCGGCCAGGTAGGGGGTGTTGGTGATCGGGCACTGCAGGCTCAGCGCGCACTGGTTGGCGCCGTCGTCGACGATCATGCCGACGTAGTCGCCGAGTTGGGCAGAGCTGGAGTTGGAGAAGTTTGTAATGTAAAAGCCGTTGTTCACATACGACGTTTCACCGTGGTACATCGCCGCGCCGGTGAGGTTGTTGAAGTCGATGGTGGTGGTGGCATGGGCGGCTGGCAGGATAGCCAGCGCCAGCGAGCCGGCCAGTGCCGCTTTGATAGAGCGGGACAGCACGCGGTGCAGCGGTGACTGCGCGGCGGTAGAGACGAAATCATCTTGCATAGGAAAACCCCTTTGATGTTTTAATGTATTTGACAACACCCTCAACCCCTGATTTGCTCATTGATCAGGTTGCTGTCGAGTATAGGCATAATCACAATTTAAGTAGGCAATTGGTCAACGATTTTTATACTTGTTTAAAGCCATTTTTCCGCGCTTAGTTTTGTTTTGACCATGACAGTTTGATGACGAAATTCTTATAGTTTTATTTTGGAAACGTGATGAAAACACCACAAATTGCTAAAAAATAAAAGATGGAAAACTTGCTATTTTCGTGCCGTGGTGTCGACTTTCAAGAAAAGATTGTCCGGTATGCAATCCGCGTGGTAGCCTCTGACATCTCGCCCTCAAGGCGTGCGAATTAAGGAGTGGTTCGGATGGAAGTTGCAAAGAAACACCGTCAGTCCGCGGCTCACAAGGCTGGCGGCTTTACCCTGCTGGAATTGCTGGTCGTCATCGTGATCATCGGTTTGCTGGCGGCGTATGTCGGTCCCAAGTATTTCGCCCAACTGGGCAAGTCGGAAGTGACCATCGCCAAGGCGCAGATCGAAGCGTTTGAAAAATCGCTCGACACCTATCGCCTGGACGTCGGCCGCTACCCGACCACCGATGAGGGCCTGGCCGCCTTGCTGGTCGCGCCGGCCACGGCGGGCGCCAAGTGGAACGGACCGTACCTGAAGAAGGGCGTGCCGCCCGATCCTTGGGGCCATCCTTACCAATACAAGGCGCCCGGCAGCAAGTCCGAATTTGAAATCACATCGCTGGGCCGCGACGGTCAGCCCGGCGGTACCGGCGAAGACGCCGACATCACCTCACAATAAGTCTCGCCGTCACGGAAAGTAGTTTTCGCCATGCAGTTCGATGTCCGCACCTTGTCGGCCGATATGGCCATCTCCCATCTGGTGATCGATGGCCGTGATGAGGCCGACGCGCGCCGTCAGGTGGAGGCGCGCGGCCTGTACGTCAGCGCCATCGCGCCGGTGCGGGGCGGGCTCGGCCTGCGCGGCGGCAAGGCGCGCGGCAAGGGCCTCTCGCTGGTGCTGTTCAGCCAGGAGCTGCTGGCGCTGCTGACCGCCGGCCTCGGCATCGTCGAGGGCCTGGAGGCGCTGCTGGAAAAGGAAACCAGCCCCGTCACCCGCAGCGTGCTCGAACGCCTGCTGGCCGGCCTGCGCGAAGGCCAGCGTTTTTCCGCCGTGCTGGCCGAGCAGCCCGAACTGTTCCCGCCGCTGTACATCGGCATCGTCAAGGCCGCCGAGGGAACCTCGGACCTGCCGCGTTCCCTGTCCCGTTTCATCGACTACCAGCAGCGCATCGACCTGGTGCGCGGCAAGCTGGTGTCGGCCGCGATCTATCCATGCATCCTGCTGCTGGTCGGCGGCGGCGTCAGCCTGTTCCTGATCGGTTATGTGGTGCCGCGCTTTGCCGAGGTCTACCAGGGCGCCGGCCGCAACCTGCCGTGGCTGTCGCAGCAGATGCTGAACTGGGGCCAGTTCGCCGGCGCGCATACGACCGTGCTGCTGGGCGGCATCGCCGCCGTGCTGGGCGCGCTGGTGCTGGGCGTACGCCAGCTGATGGGCAACGGCGGCTTCGCCCGCCTGATGGGGCGCCTGCCCGGCATCGGCGAGCGGGTGCGCATCTACGAATTGTCGCGGCTGTACCTGACCTTGGGCATGCTCAGCGAAGGCGGCATCACCATCGTGCATGCGATCGAGACCGTGCAGGGCATGGTCTCGGCCGGCATCCGCCAGAACCTGCAAGCGGCGCGCGCCGACATCGAATCGGGCCTGCCGCTGTCGACCGCCTTCGAGGCCAGCCACCTGACCACGCCGATCTCGCTGCGCATGCTGCGGGTGGGCGAGCGCACCGGCGACATGGGCCCGATGCTGACCCAATCCGCGGCCTTCTACGACGGCGAAATCAGCCGCTGGATAGAGCGCTTTACCCGCACCTTTGAACCGCTGCTGATGGCCGCGATCGGCCTGGTGGTCGGCGCCATCGTGGTGCTGCTGTATATGCCGATTTTCGATCTGGCCGGAGACATGTCATGACGGCCCAGGCCACCCCCCACCTAGTCGCCGCAACGCCGGCGTTGGACATGGCCCTGGTGGCGCGCGCGCGCCACCTGCGCCAGCAATCGAAGCGCACGCTGGTCGAGGAACTGGTCGCGCTGACCGACATGGAACCGCGCCTGGTGGTGCAGGCGCTGGCGCAGCCGTTCGGCATGGCGGTGCTGGAGACCATCGACATGCTGGGCTACACGCCGGCCTTCGAGCTGCTGCCACTATCCCAGGCTTTAGCTCGTCATTCTGTGCTGCTGCGCGGGCACGACGGCACGGTGGTCGGCGTGATCGCCGACCCCTTCGACCTGGACCTGCAAACCTGGCTGGGCACGCAGGCGCGCGCCACGCCGCACGCGCCGCTGCAAACCCGGCTGGCGCTGCAGGCCGACATCCAGGCCTATCTGTCGAAGCAGGAAGAGTCGGCGCGCGCCACCGACACGCTGCTGCCCGGCGCCAGCGAAGGCCGGCGCGACGGCAAGACCGCCGCCGTGCTGTCGTTCGCCTCGGTGTCGGAAGCGGCCAGTCCCGCCGTGCGCCTGGTCAATTCGACCCTGTACGACGCCTTGAAAGCCGGCGCCTCCGACATCCACCTGGAAAGCACCGCCGGCGGCCTGGCCGTCAAGTACCGCGTGGACGGCGTGCTCGATCACGCCACCTCGGTCAACGGCATCGACGTCGCCGAGCAGATCATCTCGCGCCTGAAGGTGCTGGCGGAGCTCGACATCGCCGAACGCCGCGTGCCGCAGGACGGCAGCTTCCGCGTCGAGGCCAACTCGCGCGAGATCGACCTGCGCGTCTCCATCATGCCGAGCATCCACGGCGAGGACGCGGTGATCCGTATTCTCGACAAGCGCGCCATGATCGAGGCCTACGGCTCGCTGACGCTGGAGGCGCTGGGCTTCGACGCGCCGTCGCTGGCTACCTTGCGCGTGCTGGCGCAGGAAGCCTACGGCATGCTGCTGGTGACCGGCCCGACCGGCTCCGGCAAGACCACCACGCTGTACGCGGCGCTGACCGAGATCCACAACGGCCGCGAAAAAATCATCACCATCGAGGACCCGGTCGAGTACCAGCTGCCGGGCATCCTGCAAATCCCGGTCAACGAAAAGAAGGGCCTGACCTTCGCCAAGGGCTTGCGCTCCATCCTGCGGCACGACCCG
This sequence comes from Duganella sp. GW821-FHT07G03, assembly GCF_059418605.1. Classification (NCBI taxonomy): domain Bacteria; kingdom Pseudomonadati; phylum Pseudomonadota; class Betaproteobacteria; order Burkholderiales; family Oxalobacteraceae; genus Duganella; species Duganella sp. GW821-FHT07G03. The sequence goes on along the minus strand of NZ_JBWKQE010000026.1, from coordinate 70,498 downwards.
GACAAGATCATGGTCGGCGAGATCCGCGACCGCGAGACGGCGGAAATCGCCGTGCAGTCGGCGCTGACGGGCCACCTGGTGCTGACCACCGTCCACGCCAACAACGTGTTCGACGTGTTCGGCCGCTTCACCCACATGGGCATCGACCCGTATGCGTTTGTGTCGGCCCTGAACGGCATCTGGGCGCAGCGCCTGGTGCGCATCAACTGCCCGCACTGCGCGGCGCAGTACACGCCGGACGACCACGAACTGGCCAGCGTGGGCCTGGCCCGCGCCGACGTCTACGACTACCGCTTCATGCAGGGCAAGGGCTGCGGCGATTGCCGCGGCACCGGCTACAAGGGCCGCCGTTCGATCGCCGAGATCCTCACGCTCAACGACGAGATCCGCGAGCTGATCGTCGACAAGCGGCCGATCCGCCAGATCAAGCAGGCGGCCTACGAGAACGGCACGCGCAGCCTGCGCCTGGCGGCCTTGGAACTGGTCAAACGGGGCGGCACCACGCTGTCCGAAATCAAACGAGTAACCTTGCATGCGTAGAGCAATTGGACAATCACTGCGCATCGGCGTCTCCGGCTTTGCCGTCAGCCTGCTGCGCACCAGCCGCTGGCGCGGCGAACCGGTGACGGTGCTGGCCGAGCATGCGTTCGCGCCGTCGGGCGAGCATCCGTTCGACGCCATCGCCAATGCCTTGCGCGCGCTGCTGGGCGAACAGCTTGGCGACAAGAGCGTGGCCGGCTGGCCGGTCTGCATCGTGCTGGCCGACGACCTGACGCGCTTGTGGCGCGTCACGCCGCCGCCGGCGGCGGCGCGCCTGGCCGACATCGAAGCGGCGGCGGGCTTCCGCTTCCAGGCGCTGTACGGCGAAGCGCCGGCGGCCTGGCAGATCTCGGGCGATTGGAGCGCCACGCAGCCGTTCTTCGCCGCCGCCGTGCCGCGCTCCTTGCTGGCCGTGCTGCGGCTGGTGGCGCAGGAATTCAAGCTGCACGTGGTCGGCATCGAGCCGCATTTCATCAGCGCCTACAATCGCTGGCGGCGCGGCGTGAAGCCGGGCGCATGGTTCGGCCTGGCGCACGACCACCTGCTGACGCTGGCCGCCATCGAAGCCGATGGCAAGAGCATCCGCGCCATCCGCGCCTTGCCGATGCCGGTCGGGCAGGGCGCCGATCAATACTGGCTGGGCCAGACGCTGAAGCGCGAAGCGCTGCTGCTGGACATGCCCGAGCCGGAGCTGCTGCAAGTGTGCGGCGCCGCGCCGGCCGTGTGGAGCAAGCCGGTGAGCAATCCCGCGCACATCGCCTGCGCCGTGTTGGACCAGGTGCAGCAGGCTTCCAGCGGCGGCCTGTCGACGATGGCGCTGCTGGCGCGCGGCGGGAGCACGACATGAAGAGTATGAATATCGACTTCGCGCCGCGCAGCCTGCGCCGCACCTTGTTCCACACCCATCCGGCGGTGCTGGCGCTGGCCGGCGCGGGGCTGCTGCTGAGCGCCGCCGCTGCCTTCGGCGGCTGGAAGCTGGTCGAGCAAAAGCGCCTGCGCGAGCATGAACTGCACCACTTGCAGGAACGCGCGGCGGCCATCTCGGCGCGGCCGGTGGAAGTGGCGCAGGTGGCGATACCGGAAGGGCAGGCCGCCTTCGTCAACGGCGCCATCCTGCAACTGAACCTGCCGTGGCGCGAACTGCAAGATGCGGTGGCCGCAGCCACGCCGCGCAACGTCGCGCTGGTGGCGATGGAGCCTGACCCGCGCAAGCAGGTGCTGAAGATCACCGCCGAAACCAAGAACAGCGACGACATGGTGGCCTACGTGGCGGAGTTGAAGCAGCAGGAACTGTTCAGCGGCGTGATGCTGACCCGTCATGAAATCAATGAGCAGGATCCGAACCGGCCCTTGCGCTTCCAGCTGGAGGCGACATGGATAGCCCGATGACCAAGATCAACCTGGCCGCCATCGTGCTGCGTGCGCGGCTGGTGCTGGTGTGCCTGGGCGCGCCGGCCTGCATCGCCATCGCGCTGTGCGTGGCCGGCGCCGCTGCGTGGGCGTGGCTGCTGCCGCAGCGTGCGGCGCAGGCGCAGCTGATGGCGCGCCCCTTGCCGACGCCTGCGTCGCTGGTGACCGCACCGCCGCCGCCGTCGGCCAACCAGAACCTGGCCGGTTTCTACGAAGTGCTGGGCGAGAAGCGCTACGCCGAGCAGCAGGTCAAGGTGCTGTTCGACCTGGCGGCCAAGAACAAGCTGTCGCTGAGCCAGGGCGAATACAAGGCCGCCTACGACAAGGCCAGCCGCGTCAGCACCTACCAGATCCTGCTGCCGGTGAAGGGGCCGTATCAATCGATCTGGCAGTTCGCCATGCAGGGCCTGCGCGACATGCCGTTCGCATCGCTGGACGAAGTCGGCTTCCGCCGCGAAGCCATCGCCGAACCCACGGTGGAGGCGCGTTTGCGCTTTACCTTGTACCTGAAGGACGGCGAGCCATGAAGCCTTATCAAATCGCGATGGGTCTCGCGCTGGCCGTCGCCGGTGGCCTGGTGCTGTTCGGCGATAACTCGCCGGCGGGCGATATCGCCGAGCCGGTGACGCGCAGCCGCGCCACGCCGGCCGTACCGGCGCCGCGCGCCGGCAAAGAAGCCAAGCCGCAGGCCGAGGTGGCGATCCTGCGCCTGACGCCGCGCGCCATGCTGGTCGGCGAATCCGGCGAGGCGACCTTCGCATCGGGCGAGGGTGTGTTCCAGGGACAGAACTGGAATCCGCCCCCGCCGCCACCGCCGCCCGTATCGAACGCTCCGCCGCCAGCGCCGGTGGCGCCGCCGATGCCGTTCACGGTGATCGGCAAGGCCGTCGCCGACGGCGCCTGGGAGGTCTACCTGGCGCGTGGCGACAAGACTTACGTCGTTAAAAACCAGACCGTCATCGACGGCACGTATCGGGTCGAGAAGATCGCGCCGCCGCTGATGTCCGTGACCTATCTGCCTTTGAACCAGGTACAACAGATCAATATTGGAGTCCTCGACTGATGGCTAGTCATCTGAAGAATTTGGGCCGCCGCGCCGCGCTGCCTGCCATGCTGGCGATCGCCCTGAGCGGTTGCGCCGGACAAATGGCCTATCGCGATGGCCGCGACCTGATCGCCAAGGACCAGCTGGAAGCGGGCCTGCTCAAGTACCAGGAGGCCGTCAAGGCCGAACCGGGCAACGCCGAATACCGCTCGGCCTATCTGCTGGCGCGCGACCGCGCCACGCTGCGCTTCCTCGACCAGGCCGAGCGCCAGCAGTCGGAAGGGCAGCTGGCGCTGGCGGAGCAGGGCTTCCGCCGCGTGCAGGCGCTGGACCCGCTCAACGAGCGCGCCCGCGCCGGCCTGCGCGCGCTGGAACGCGACGACCGCCAGACCAGGCAAATGGCCGCCGCCGCCGAGCATATGAACAAGGGCGAGTACGAACTGGCCAGGCAAAAGCTCAACGCGGTGCTGACCGAAAATCCGGCCAACGACAAAGCGCGCCTGATGCTGCGCGAGGCCAGCGACAAGATCGCGCCGCCGGCGGCGGAACCGGGCCTGTCGAAAGCCTACAAGCAGCCGATCTCGATCGAGTTCCGCGACGCGCCGCTCAAGCAGGTGTTCGAAGTGATCTCGCGCCGTTCGGGTCTGAACTTCGTGTTCGACAAGGACGTCAAGACCGACCAGCGCACCACCGTGCTGCTGAAGAACAGCACCGTCGAATCGGCGATCTACTTCCTGCTGCTGACCAATCAGCTGGAGCAGCAGGTGATGGATGCGAACACCATCCTGATCTACCCGAACGTGGCGGCCAAGCTGAAGGAATACCAGGAGATGACGGTCAAGACCTTCTTCCTGGCCAACGCCGAGGCCAAGCTGGTGGCCAACACGCTCAAGACCATCCTCAAGTCGCGCGACGTGGTGGTCGATGAAAAACTCAACCTGTTGATCGTGCGCGACAGCCCGGAAGCGATCCGCCTGGCCGAGAAACTGGTGGCCTTGCAGGACGCGCCGGAAGCGGAAGTGATGCTGGAAGTGGAGATCCTGGAAGTGAAGCGCGGCAGCGTGATGGACCTGGGCGTGGTGTGGCCGACCGGTGTCGGCTTGACGCCTTTGTCGACTTCGGGCGGCACCGGCATCACCATCCGCGACCTGAATAACCTGAACCAGCGCACCATCGGCGTGACCGGCATCGCGCTCGGCGTCAACGCCAACAAGAACGACACGGATTCCAACCTGCTGGCCAATCCGCGCATCCGCGTGCGCAACAAGGAGAAGGCCAAGATCGTCATCGGCGACAAGCTGCCGGTGATTACCACCACCGTGTCCTCCGGCGTGGGCGGCTTCGCCAGCGACAACGTGACCTACGTCGACGTCGGCCTGACGCTCAACGTCGAGCCGACGGTCTACCTGAACAACGAGGTGGCGATCCGCGTGCAGCTGGAGGTGAGCAACCTGACCGGCACCATCACCACCAAGAGCGGCGGCACGGCCTACCAGATCGGCACGCGCCAGGCCACCACCATGCTGCAGTTGAAGGATGGCGAGAACCAGGTGCTGGCGGGCCTGATCAACAACGAAGAACGCGGCACCGCCAACCACGTGCCGGGCGCGGGCGACCTGCCCATCATCGGCCGCCTGTTCGGCAGCAAGCGTGACGACAGCCAGAAGACCGAGATCGTGCTGTCGATCACGCCGCACCTGATCCGCAACGTGCAGCGCCCGGAAGCGGCCGCGTCGGAATTCTCGGCTGGCACGGAGGCGAGCTTCCGCCGCCGCCCGGACCTGAGCGCACGCCCCAACGTGGCGATGCCGCCATCGCCGGGCGCCTTGCCGCCACCGGCGCCGGTGCGTCCGCCGCTGCCGGTGCAGTCCATGCCGATCTCGCAGGGCCAGCCGGCGCCGCTGCCGCCTAGCCAGGGACAACAGCCGCAGCCGGTGCTGCCGCCGCCCGAGCCGGAGCCGCAGCAGCAACAGCCGCAGCCGCAGCAACAACCGGTGCAGTAAGCCCATGATGAAACGCGGCCGTGGGTTCACGCTGATCGAGCTGCTGGTGACGCTGGCCATCCTCGGCCTGCTCAGCGCCCTGGTGGTGCCGACCGCGCAAGTGGTGGTGCAGCGTCGCCAGGAGCAGGAGCTGCGCGAGGCGCTGCACCAGATCCGCGCCGCGCTGGACGCCTACAAGCTGGCCTACGACCAGGGCCGGGTCGCCAAGACGCTGGCCGCGACCGGCTATCCGAAGACGCTCGACCTGCTGGTGGAGGGCGTGCCGGATTTGCAGAACCCCAAGCATCTGAAGATGTATTTCCTGCGCCGGGTGCCGCGCGATCCGTTCAACCCGGACGCCACGCTGAGCGAGTCGCAGACCTGGGGCAAGCGCAGCTACGCCAGCGACGCCGACCAGCCGAAGGAGGGCGAGGATGTCTACGACGTCTACAGCTTGAGCGACAAGACCGGCCTGAACGGCGTACCCTACAAAAGATGGTGAACATGAAGACCAAAGGATTCACGCTGATCGAGCTGCTGGTGGTGCTGGGCATCGTCGCGCTGATGCTGACGCTGGCCGTGCCGCGCTACTTCCCCAGCATCGACAAGTCGAAGGAGGTGGTGCTGGCCGATAACCTGCGCAATGTGCGGCAGGTGCTGGACCAGTACTACGGCGACACCGGCCGCTATCCCGACTCGCTGGAACAGCTGGTGGACAAGAAGTACCTGCGGGCGATGCCGGTCGATCCGATCACCGACAGCGATACCACGTGGGTCATCGTGCCGCCGGAAGACGCCACCAAGGGCGGCGTGTACAACATCAAGAGCGGCGCCCCCGGCAACGACCGCAGCGGCAAACCCTACGCCGACTGGTGATGAGCGCGCGACGCCGGAGCCGCAGCGGCGGCTTTACCTATCTGAGCCTGATCATCCTGCTGGCGATCATCGGGCTGGTGACGGCGTCGGCGTTGAAGCTGGGCGCGGTGATACAACGCAGCCGGGCGGAGCAGGAGTTGCTCGATATCGGCGCCGCCTTCAGCGACGCCCTGAAAAGCTATGCCGACGCCACACCCGCCGGCCTGCCGCCGCAGCCGCCGTCGCTGAAGGAATTGCTGAAGGATCCGCGCTTTCCCGGCACCCGCCGGCATCTGCGCAAAATGTTCGTCGATCCCATGACGGGCACGGCGGAGTGGGGCATCGTCTATCTCGGCGACAAGGTCGGCGTGCTGGCGGTGTACAGCCTGTCCTCGGCAAAACCAGTAAAGATAGGGAATTTCCCCACGCGCTATTCCGGGTTTGAAAGCAAGAACCATATTTCTGACTGGAAGTTTGCGATGGCCCAGGCGGGGCCGGAGCCAAGTTTGATGACTGGGCCAGCGCCGCAAATCTCCGCCAGGGTGGTTGAGCAACAAACGGCAAGCCCGCCGATGCCAGCTGCTCCAAGTCCTCCCACGCCGCCGGCGCCGCCAGCCGACGCGCCGCCCGCGCCACCCGCGCCACCGTCCGCGCCGGAGGAGCCGCCGCAGCCGCGTGAGCCTGAGGTGCCCGAACCGCCGCCGGTGCCGCAAGAATAACGACCAAGCTAGGCCGGAGAGGCGCCACCGGCCGCAACTGTGTCAAATGCACAACAAAATAGCGCTGCGCCTGGGATTTGCCGCCGGTGGTGCTCGAACCGCTCCGTCCGCCTCGGAAGACCTCGCATTTGTGCTGGCAAGGCAAAAAAATCCATCAAACCGTGCGTTGCTTGCATAAAACAAGTACAAAATTTATTGCGTTGCATTACGGTATTTTGCACTGTGAAATAAGTTGCTCTCACGTAAACTAAAATGGAAAATTTACAATGACATTTCGTGCTGTTATGCTATTATTTGTCCCGTAGCACTTCTACACTCCTATTAACACTACGGTGGTTGGCGAAAGCGCAGCCACAATTCGTTTGATTAAGGAAATCACATGAAATTGAAATCTTTCGTTGCTGGCGCGCTGCTGGCCGCCGCTTCGGTTAGCGCATTTGCTGGTGACCAAGTTGTAACGCTGGATCTGACTGATGTTATATCGTTCACCGCAACCCCGACGATTCTGGATGGCGGCGACGACGTGATTACTTTTGCCGGCGTAACCGCTGGCCACAAGTACGACATCAGCCTGACCATCAGTTCGCAGAACATCACCTGGAACCAGGCGTTGACCAAGCTGAACGGCGTTACCGGCACCTATACGGGCACCAAACTGCAATTCATTGACGTTGAATACACCGGCCTGGCACCGTTCGCGCTGACCCTGGTCGGCGGCGCTACCAAGGCTAACAAAGCCTTCGGTTACTCGGGTGACGTATCCGTGACCGCGGTACCAGAACCAGAAACCTACGGCATGCTGCTGGGCGGCCTGGCTCTGATGGGTGTTGTTGCTCGTCGCAAAGCAAAAAAAGCAGCTTAAGTTTCAGCTGTGACGTAAAAAAACCCGCCTCGGCGGGTTTTTTTACGTCCGGCGTTTCCAGTTCATCGGGCCGTGCGTTTGACGTCGCGCAGGCGGAAGCCCATTGCAAACAGCGCCGCGAAGTACACCGCGCCGCACACGCCGATCAACAGCAGCAGCGCGCCGATCCGCAGCAGCGTGTGGTGCTGCATGCCCAGCCAGTCCACCTGCTGCCCGCCGAACCACGCGGCAGCGCCCATCAGCACGCACGCCACCGCCAATTTGGCGCAGAACAGCGGCCAGCCCGGCTTGGGCGTGTAAATGCCGCGCTTGCGCAGTCCGGCATACAGGAAGCTGGCGTTGATGCAGGCGCCCAGGCCGATCGACAGCGCCAGGCCGGATACTTTGATATACGGCACGAATATCCAGTTCATCAGCTGCGTCGCGATCAGCACGCCGATGGCGATCCTGACCGGGGTGCGGATGTCCTGGCGCGCATAGAACGCCGGCGCCAGCGTCTTGACCAGGATGATGCCCAGCAGGCCGGCACTGTAGGCGATCAGCGGGTAGGACGACTGCGTGGCCGCCTCGTCGGTGAATTTGCCGTAGTGGAAGAGGGTGGCGATCAGCGGCTTGGCCAGCGCGGCCATGCCCACCGCTGCAGGCAGCGCCAGCAGGAAGGTCAGGCGCAGGCCCCAGTCCAGCAGGTCGGAATATTCCTGGGTGTCGCCATCGGCCTTGGCCTTGGACAGGCTGGGCAGCAAAATCGTGCCCAGCGCCACGCCCAGCAGGGCCGTGGGGAACTCCATCAGGCGGTCGGCGTAGGACAGCCAGGAAATGCTGCCCTCGGCCAGGCGCGAGGCGATGCTGGTGTTGATCATCAGGCTGATTTGCGCGGCCGACACGGCGAACACGGCCGGTCCCATCTTCTTCAGCACGCGCCGCACGCCCGGATCGCCCAGGCCGGCCGCCGGATTCCACGACAGGCGCGGCAGCATGCCGATCTTGATCAGCGCCGGGATCTGTATCGCCACCTGCAAGATGCCGCCGACGAACACCGCGATCGCCATCGCATAGATGGGCTGCTCCAGGTGCGCTTGCAGGAACAGCGAGGCGGCGATGAAGGATATATTCAGCAACACCGGCGTGAAGGCCGGGATCTTGAACTCGCGCCAGGTGTTGAGCACGCCGCCGGCCATGGCCACGAAGGCCATGAAGCTAATATAGGGGAACATCAGCCGCGTCATCCAGACGGCGGCGTCGAAGGCGCCCGGTTGCTTGTCCAGGCCGGTGGCGATGAGGTAAACAAACAACGGCGCGCCTATAATGCCGAGCGCGCTGACGAACAAGGTCGACCACACCAGCGTGTTGGCCACATGGTCGGCCAGCGTCTTGCTGGCTTCCTGGCCGTGCTGGTTCTTGTACTCGGACAGTATCGGCACGAACGCTTGCGAGAAGGCGCCCTCGGCAAACAGGCGGCGCAGCAGGTTGGGAATGCGGAACGCGACGATGAAAGCGTCCGTGTAGGCGCCGGCGCCGAAGGCACGGGCAAACAAGGTTTCACGCAATAATCCGGTTACGCGGGACAGCATGGTCATGCTGGAGATGGCGGCTAGAGTTTTAAGCAAGTTCATGGGCAGTGATTATAGTTGCTCCTGACAGAAAACATCGCTATAATCGCAGGCTGTACAGAATTCTGTTACGCAGACACTAATGTTTGGCAGGCAGTAGTTTGACTCACATGGTTCGGCAGACGCACTGAACGCACCTGTTTGGCAAACAATAATGTTTGCAAACGCACCTTTACCCTGTTTTAGGAAATTCCATGGCAAATACCGCACAAGCGCGCAAGCGCGCTCGTCAAGCAGTCAAGCAAAACGCTCACAACTCGTCCCAGCGTTCGACCCTGCGTACCGCTATCAAAGCAGTACGCAAAGCGATCCAAGGCGGCGACAAAGCTGCTGCGACGGCAATCTTCCAATCGTCCGTGTCGACCATCGACAGCATTGCGGACAAGAAGATCATCCACAAAAACAAGGCAGCTCGCCATAAGAGCCGTCTGGCAGCTGCCCTGAAGGCACTGTCCGCTTAATTCCCCTCGCTGGGATGTAGAAGGCGTTTCAAAATGAGTGTGGCTAGGCGCGGCGACGAAGGCAGTGCGCCTGCACGGCAAGGAGCCGAAACGACGCCACAGTCATTTTGAAGCGCCTTCTTAAAGCAAGAACCCGCCTGGCCTCTGGTTAGCGCGGGTTTTTTCGCATGCGTGGACGTAAAAAAAGCCGGCCCGAGGCCGGCTTGCTGGGGTGGCAGCGCTTACTTGGCTGGCATCGAAGCCGACGCCGAAGCTTCTGCCGATGCTTTCTTGTGCTTGGCTTTCTTGGCTTTTGGTGCGGAAGCGGAGGCGGAGGCCGATGCGGAAGGGGCCGATGCCATCGGGGCCGAAGCCGCGGCCGAAGCGGATGCCGACGCCGATGGGGCGGCAGCAAAAGCGGAAGCGGCAAACAGGGAGGCAACCAGGGCAGCGATGATCTTGGACATGATGAGTTCCTTTGGCAGTGGATTGAACCGGCTAAAAAAAACGAAGATTCAGATGAATCTATCTCATTAACGCTGCCCGAAAATTTCCAGTTGACACAAAAACGCGCGAAAAGCAGAATTTTATTTGCTGCAACGCATCAATCTACCCGGCCAGGTCCTTGGCCGACACCTCCATCCACTCGCCCGGCATCAGTGGGTGGGTCGCCAGCGAGATGGCGCCGATGGCGCTGCGCACCAGCCGCAAGGTCGGCAGGCCGACGGCCGCCGTCATGCGTCGCACCTGGCGATTCTTGCCTTCCTGTAGCGTGATCGCCAGCCAGCTGGTCGGGTGTTCGGCCCGGCTGCGGATCGGCGGATTGCGCGGCCACAGCCACGCCGGCTCGGCGATTTGCACCGCCTTGCATGGCTTGGTGACGAAGTCGCCCAGGTCCAGCGGCGCCTGCAGCCGGGCCAGGCTGTCGGCGTCCGGCACGCCGTCGACCTGCACCAGGTAAATCTTCGCTTCCTTGTGGTCGGGGTGGGCGATGCTGTGTTGCAGCTTGCCGTCGTCGGTCAGCAGCATTAAGCCTTCGCTGTCGGCGTCGAGGCGGCCGGCGGGGTAGATGTTGGGGATCTTCAGGTGGTCGGCCAGGGTGGCGCGGCCGTCCTGCGGCGAGAACTGGCACAGCACCTGGAAAGGTTTGTTAAATAGAATGAGGGACATACTTCTCTTAAGATGATTTTGGTGTAGGCTTGACGGCCGGTGGAGGAAAACCGTAGCGCCCACTAAAATACTGGTGCATAATGTGAAACAGAGTCTTATGTCTTATAGAAGACCTAGGATAAATGTACCAAACCGGCAACGTCCATTTCGGAGATCACGATGTATCAGCATATCAAAGTACCTGCCGACGGCCAAAAAATCACCGTCAACGCCGATTTTTCCCTGAATGTACCAGATAACCCGATCATTCCCTACATCGAGGGTGACGGCACCGGCGTCGATATCAGCCCGGTCATGATCAAGGTGATCGACGCGGCGGTGGCCAAGTCCTACGGCGGCAAGCGCAAGATCAGCTGGATGGAAATCTTCGCCGGCGAAAAATCGACCACCGTGTACGGCCCGGATGTCTGGCTGCCGGAAGAAACCCTGACCGTGCTGAAGGACTACGTGGTCTCGATCAAGGGCCCGCTGACCACCCCGGTCGGCGGCGGCATCCGTTCGCTCAACGTGGCCCTGCGCCAGCAGCTGGACCTGTACGTCTGCCTGCGCCCGGTGCGCTACTTCACCGGCGTGCCGTCGCCGGTCAAAGAGCCGGAAAAGACCAATATGGTGATCTTCCGCGAGAACTCGGAAGACATCTACGCCGGCATCGAATACCAGCAGGGTTCGGAAGGCGCCAAGAAGCTGATGGACTTCCTGATCAAGGAAATGGGCGTCACCAAGATCCGCTTCCCGGAAACCTCGGGCCTGGGCATCAAGCCGGTGTCGATCGAAGGTACGCAGCGCCTGGTGCGCAAGGCGATCCAGTACGCCATCGACAATGACAAGCCATCGGTGACCATCGTCCACAAGGGCAACATCATGAAGTACACCGAAGGTGGCTTCCGTGACTGGGCCTATGAACTGGCGCAAAAAGAATTCGGCGCCGAGCTGATCGACGGCGGTCCATGGTGCAAGTTCAAGAATCCGAAGACCGGCCGCGACATCATCATCAAGGATTCGATCGCCGACGCCTTCCTGCAACAGATCCTGCTGCGTCCTATCGAGTACAGCGTGATCGCCACCCTGAACCTGAACGGCGACTACATTTCCGACGCGCTGGCGGCGCAGGTGGGCGGCATCGGCATCGCGCCGGGCGCCAACCTGTCGGACTCGGTGGCGATGTTCGAGGCCACCCACGGCACCGCACCTAAGTACGCCGGCAAGGACTATGTGAACCCGGGTTCGTTGATCCTGTCCGCCGAAATGATGCTGCGCCACATGGGCTGGATGGAGGCGGCCGACCTGATCATCAAATCGATGGAGAAAGCCATCGACTCGAAGAAGGTCACCTACGACTTCGCCCGCCTGATGGAAGGCGCGACCCAAGTGTCGTGCTCCGGCTTCGGCGACGTGATGATCGAGCAGATGTAAGCCGGCCACCGACGCACATCAGCCCCGCTTCTGCAATGGAGCGGGGTTTTTTTTTGACAGGCACCCCACGATGACGCCTTCCGACGCGCCGCCGGCGCCCACCCTCTGGCAAGCCTTCCGCTTCTGGCTCAAGCTGGGCTGTATCAGCTTTGGCGGACCGGCGGGCCAGATCGCCATCATGCACCAGGAGCTGGTCGAGCGCCGCCGCTGGATCTCCGAGCGCCGCTTCCTGCACGCGCTGAACTACTGCATGCTGCTGCCCGGCCCCGAGGCGCAACAGCTGGCCACCTACATCGGCTGGCTGCTGCATCGCACGCGCGGCGGCATCATCGCCGGCGCCTTGTTCGTGCTGCCTTCGCTGCTATTGCTGGTGCTGTTGTCTTGGGTGTACATGGCGTTCGGCCAGCAGCCGCTGGTGGCCGGCCTGTTCTACGGCATCAAGCCGGCGGTGACGGCCATCGTGCTGCAGGCCGCGCACCGGATCGGTACGCGCGCTTTGCGCAACGGCTGGCTGTGGGCCATCGCCGGCGCGGCGTTTGTGGCGATCTTCACCCTGCAACTGCCGTTCCCGCTGATCGTCGCCGGCGCCGCGCTGGCTGGGTTTGCCGGCGGACGGTTTTTGCCGCAGGCGTTCAAGACCGGCGGCGGGCATGGTGCCGCCAAGGCATCGTATGGGGCCGCCGTGATCGACGATGAAACACCGCCACCACCGCACGCCCGCTTCCGCTGGAGCCGCCTGGCGCTGGTCTGCGGCTGCGGCGTGCTGTTGTGGCTGGCGCCGATGGCGCTGCTGGTGCTGACCGCCGGCTGGCAGCACAGCTACACCCAGATGGCCTGGTTCTTCACCAAGGCCGCCTTGCTGACCTTTGGCGGCGCCTACGCGGTGCTGCCGTATGTGTACCAGGGCGCGGTGGTCAACTTCGGCTGGCTGACCCCGCCGCAGATGATGGACGGCCTGGCGCTGGGCGAAACCACGCCCGGCCCGCTGATCATGGTGGTGGCGTTTGTCGGCTTTGTCGGTGGCTGGGGGCAGGCGCCGTTCGGCGCGGCACAACTGCCGCTGGCCGGCGCCGTGGCGGCCGTGCTGGTGACCTGGTTCACCTTCCTGCCGTCGTTCGTGTTCATCCTGGCCGGCGGCCCGCTGGTCGAGGCCACGCGCGACGATATCAGCTACACCGCGCCGCTGACCGGCATCACGGCGGCGGTGGTCGGCGTCATCCTCAACCTGGCGCTGTTCTTCGCCTGGCACGTCATCTGGCCGGCTGGTTTTGCCGGCTCGCCCGACTGGGCGGCGGCGTTGATCGCGGCGGGGGCGGCGCTGGCGCTGCTGCGCTACCAGCAAAAGGTGCCGCGTGTGATCGCGGTCTGCGCCGGGGCAGGGCTGTTGCTCAAGCTGTTCATGCCCTGATACTGATTAACGGGCAGCGCCGCTGGCGCTGGCCCGTCATCCCCGGTGGTGCTTAGCAGGCGTCTTCGCAGGCGGTGAGCTCATCGTTGCACTCGTCGGCAGGCTGGCCGGAGTTTATGCAGGCCTTATATTCGACCACGCAGTAGTGTATGCAGCTGGCCATGGCCGGGGCCGATGCAGCGCCGATGCCGATTGCAAACAAAAACAGTTTCAGTTTCTTGTTCATTTTGTGCTCCTCCAAGTGGCTGGACGTAGATGACGCCTGCAACCGTGCCGTCCATATACACGGCCCCCAAACCGGGTGGCGCTCAGCGGCTCACTGCTGGCTTTAACTGTTCGAGCGCGGCCTCGATGACCGGCAGCTTGAAGCCGGTGATGCGGCGGTTGCCGATCAGGATCACCGGCACAGCGGTCTCGCCGAAACTGCGGTAGTCCTGCTGGCCTTTGCCGGCCTGGCCGACATCGACATCGGCGTAGGGGATGTGATGCTCGCTGAGGTAGGCGCGCGTTTGCTGGCAGTAAGGGCAAGTCTTGGTGCCATACAGCACCACCTTGGTGGAGGCGTCGGGATAGTAGGCCTGGAAGTTACCTTCGACGTAGGCCGGCGTCAGCCATTGCGGCACTTTGGAGGCCACGCGCCCCACACCCAGGCCCAGCGCGAGGATGGCGGCATAGATCGCGACGGTCTTGACTTTCTTGACGTGCATGCTATTCATGTGACTCCTGATAAGAGACGAACGGCGGCGGTGGTGCATGCCTGATAGGCACTATTACCTTAACGCATAAGATTATGCATTTTTCAATTTTGGTAATTCTATTGAATTGTCACAGGGGAGGCGGGAGGCGCCGGTTGTCGGAGTTCTGCAACAGTCGCGCTGAGGTCGGGACGAAAAAAAACCCCGCGTCGCGAGGTTTTTCACATCTACTGCTTAAAAAATTAAGCCGATTGGATGTTGGAAGCTTGCTTGCCTTTAGGGCCTTGCGTGACTTCGAATTGAACTTTTTGACCTTCTTTGAGGGTCTTGAAACCGTTCATGTTGATTGCGGAGAAGTGAGCGAACAAATCCTCGCCGCCGTCATCTGGAGTGATGAAGCCAAAACCTTTGGAATCATTGAACCACTTAACTGTACCTGTTGCCATAAAAAGAACTTTCAAAATTAAAACGGATCACACGAGCCATAAAAGCAAGAAGCTTCTTGCCCCCTCCTCACGCCTCACTTCTTATCACCTTGTACATTTCTGCACGCAGTCGATAACGCATTGTTAGCGGACCAAATTCTAAAGTCAAGCAGATTTGTATGCATTTTGCTACTTTTAAGCCAATTGGTGAAAAAGCAACTCTTGATTTTGGCGAATGGGGCGCCATCTGCGTCAAGTTCAGAAAACGCGTAAGATGGAAAACAATTGAATGTGTATAGTGAAATGCACATTGCATCAACCCCGAAAGCATTAGAATATAAGCGTATGGCAACCAAGCATGACACCGAAACCCTCTTGGAGCGGCAAACGCTGAAGCCGCCACCTCTTTACCAGGTGGCGCTGCTCAATGATGACTACACACCGATGGAGTTTGTGGTCGCCATCATCCAGGAGTATTTCAACAAAGACCGTGAAACGGCCACGCAGATAATGCTCAGTGTTCATCGCTACGGCAAAGGAGTGTGCGGCGTGTTCTCAAAAGATATAGCCTGTACCAAAGTGGAGTTCGTTTTAACGCATGCACGCAAGGCGGGGCATCCCCTGCAATGCGTGATGGAGGAAGTATGATTGCGCAGGAATTAGAAGTAAGTTTGCACATGGCGTTTGTCGAAGCTCGGCAGGCACGGCACGAATTCATCACGGTGGAGCACTTGCTGCTGGCCTTGCTTGACAATCCTTCGGCTGCCGAAGTGTTGCGTGCTTGCGCCGTCAACATCGAAGACCTGCGTAAAACGCTGACCAACTTCATCGGCGACAACACGCCGACCGTGCCCGGCACGGGCGAAGTCGACACCCAGCCGACGCTCGGTTTCCAGCGCGTGATCCAGCGCGCCATCATGCACGTGCAGTCCGCTTCTAACGGCAAGAAGGAAGTCACCGGCGCCAACGTGCTGGTGGCCATCTTCGGCGAGAAGGACTCGCACGCGGTCTACTACCTGCACCAGCAGGGCGTGACCCGCCTGGACGTGGTCAACTTCATTTCGCACGGCGTGCGCAAGGACCAGCAGACCGATGCCGCCAAGGCCTCGGAAGGCGTGGAAGAGGGCGCACCGGGCGGCGAAGGCCAGACCAAGGAAAGCCCGCTCGACCAGTTCACGCAAAACCTGAACAAGGCCGCCGCCGAAGGCAAGATCGATCCGCTGATCGGCCGCGAGGACGAAGTCGATCGCGTGATCCAGATCCTGTGCCGCCGCCGCAAGAACAATCCGCTGCTGGTGGGGGAGGCCGGCGTCGGCAAGACCGCCATCGCCGAAGGCCTGGCCTACCGCATCACCCAGAACGACGTGCCGGAAATCCTGTCGAATGCCGTCGTGTATTCGCTGGACATGGGCGCGCTGCTGGCCGGCACCAAGTACCGCGGCGATTTCGAGCAGCGCCTCAAGGCTGTCCTCAAGCAGTTGAAGGACAATCCGAACGGCATCCTGTTCATCGACGAGATCCACACCATCATCGGCGCCGGTTCGGCCTCGGGCGGCACGCTGGACGCGTCCAACCTGCTCAAGCCAGCCCTGGCCAACGGCCAGCTGAAGTGCATCGGCGCGACCACCTACACCGAGTTCCGTGGCGTGTTTGAAAAAGACCACGCGCTGAGCCGCCGCTTCCAGAAAGTGGACGTCAACGAGCCTACCGTCGAGCAGACCGTGCAGATCCTGCGCGGCCTGAAGTCGCGCTTCGAAGAGCACCACGGCGTCAAATATTCGGCGTCGGCGCTGTCGACCGCGGCGGAACTGGCGGCCCGCTTCATCAACGACCGCCACCTGCCGGACAAGGCCATCGACGTCATCGACGAAGCCGGTGCAGCCCAGCGCATCCTGCCGAAATCGAAGCAGAAGAAAACCATCGGCAAGACCGAGATCGAGGACATCATCGCCAAGATCGCGCGTATCCCGCCGCAGACCGTCAACCAGGACGACCGCAGCAAGCTGCAGACCATCGACCGCGACCTGCGCAACGTGGTGTTCGGCCAGGACCCGGCGATCGAAGCGCTGGCCTCGGCGATCAAGATGGCGCGCGCCGGCCTGGGCAAGACCGACAAGCCGATCGGCTCCTTCCTGTTCTCCGGTCCTACCGGCGTCGGCAAGACCGAGGTGGCGAAGCAGCTGGCCTTCATCCTGGGCATCGAGCTGATTCGTTTCGACATGTCCGAGTACATGGAGCGTCACGCCGTGTCGCGCCTGATCGGCGCGCCGCCGGGCTACGTTGGTTTCGACCAGGGCGGCCTGCTGACCGAAGCCATCACCAAGAAACCGCACGCGGTGCTGCTGCTGGACGAGATTGAAAAAGCCCATCCGGACATTTTCAACATCCTGCTGCAGGTGATGGACCACGGCACGCTGACCGACAACAACGGACGCAAGGCCGACTTCCGCAACGTGATCATCATCATGACCACCAACGCGGGCGCCGAGAGCTTGCAGAAGACCTCGATCGGCTTCACGAATTCCAAGCAGGCAGGCGACGAGATGGCCGACATCAAGCGCATGTTCACGCCGGAGTTCCGCAACCGTATCGACGCCACCATCAGCTTCCGCGCGCTGGACGAGGACATCATCCTGCGCGTGGTCGACAAGTTCCTGATGCAGCTGGAAGAGCAGCTGCACGAGAAGAAAGTCGAATCGATCTTCAGCGAGAAACTGCGCAAGTTCCTGGCGAAGAAAGGTTTCGATCCGCTGATGGGCGCACGTCCGATGGCGCGCTTGATCCAGGACATGATCCGCAAGGCGCTGGCCGACGAGCTGCTGTTCGGCCGCCTGGTCACCGGTGGCCGCGTGACGGTCGACCTGGACGAGAAAGACCAGGTCAAGCTGGAGTTCCCGGAACCGCCGGACGCCGCTCCGACGACGCCACCGGAAACCGTCGAAGTCGAATAAGCCTTTTAGCCCTCATCAAAGACCCGCCCACGCAAGTGGAGCGGGTTTTTTTCTTTTAGGCTTAAAGGTATGCCAGAATTGTCGTTCCATTTGACAAACATTGAAACTGTCCCATGATCCCGACTTCTCTCCGCCTTCGTCCTCTCGCCCTGATGTTCCTGTCCGCCGGCCTGCTGTCCGGCACCGCCTCCGCCGCCGATGCCTACTACCGATACCCCGCCATCCGTGGCGACGCCGTGGTCTTCACCGCCGAGGGCGACCTGTGGAAGACCGGCGCCCACGGCGGCGCCGCGCAGCGCCTGACCACCCACCCGGCCACCGAAACCAATGCCGCCATCTCGCACGATGGCAAATGGATCGCCTTCTCGGCCTCCTACGAAGGCGGGCAGGAAGCCTACGTGATGCCGGTGGAGGGCGGCCTGCCCAAGCGCATCACCTTTGAAAACAGCGCGGTGAATGTGCTGGGTTGGACCGCGCAGGGCGAGGTGCTGGTGACCACGCTCGATAGCAAAGGCCCGTCGCGCAACAACGTCATCGCCGCCGTCAAGCCGAACGACCTGCAACGCCGCGTGTTCGCCGTGGCCGACGCCAACGACGCCGTCCTCGACGACGCCGGCAAGACGCTGTACTTCACCCGCAACGGCCTGGCCCTGACCAACGACAACGTCAAGCGCTATCGCGGCGGCGCGCACGCGCAGCTGTGGCGCTATGACCTGGCCGGCGGCACGGAAGCCGCGCCGTTGCTGGCCTCCGACGCCGGCAACAACAAGCGCCCCATGTGGTGGCAGGGCCGCGTCTACTTCATCAGCGACCGTGGCGGCTCCGACAACCTGTGGTCGATGGCGGCCGACGGCGGCGATCCGCGTCAGCTGACCAACCACACCGACTGGGACGTGCGCAACGCCGCGCTAGGCGACGGCCGCATCGTCTACCAGCTGGGCGCCGACCTGCATGTGCTGGACCTGGCCGCGGCCAGGGATGAACAGCTGGCCATCGGCCTGGTCTCCGACTTCGACCAGCAGCGCGCTCGCCAGATCCGTTCGCCGTTGGAGAACCTGACCAACGTGCAAATCTCCGGCAAGGACGAACGCCTGGTGCTGACCGCGCGCGGCCGCGTCAGCGTGGCCGGCACCGGCTCGCAGCGCCGGGTCGAGATCGCGGTGCCGGAAGGCGCGCGCGCCCGCGAGGCCGTGTTCAGCCACGACGACAAATGGGTCTACGCCATCGTCGACAGCACCGGCGAAAACGAAATCTGGAAATTCGCCGCCGACGGCTCCGGCAAGGGCGAGCAGCTGACCAAGGATGGCAACAACCACCGCTGGCAGCTGTACCCGTCGCCGGACGGCCGCTGGCTGGCCCACACCGACAAGAAGGGCCGCCTGTGGATGCTGGACCTGGCCACCAGGGCCAACACCGTCATCGACGACGGCAGCAAGGTAGGCTCGGACCGGCACGACGAAATCCTGTGGTCCGGCGACAGCAAGAACCTGGTGCTGGTGCGCGCCGCCAGCACCGAGCAGCGCAACCAGATCGGCCTGTACAACCTCGATTCGAAGCAGCTGGCCTTCGTCACCGGCGACCGCTACAACTCGCGCTCGCCGGCGTTTTCGCCGGACGGTAAATGGCTGTACTTCCTCTCGGCCCGTAACTTCCAGCTGGCGAATGGCTCGCCTTGGGGCGACCGCAATATGGGGCCGGTGTTCGACAAGCGCACCGGCGTGTATGCGCTGGCGCTCCAGCCGGGCAACCGCTTCCCGTTCAAGCCGGACGATGAACTGAACAAGCCGGGCGACAAACCGGCCGAAGGCGCGGCCGAGAAAGCCGTCGAGCAGGCCGCCGAGAAGGCGGTGGAAAAAGCCGTGGCCAAGGCGGTGCCGGAGAAAAAATCCGGCAAGGCGCTGCCGGCCATCGTCTACGCCGGCCTGGCGGATCGTCTGTTCGAAGTGCCGCTGGCAGCCGGTAACTACCGCAACCTGCAAATCGACGACAAGCGCCTGTACTTCCTCGACGCCGACGGCAGCGACGGCAAGGCCAACCTGAAAACGCTGGCGATCGCCGCCAACGGCCCGCAGCCCGAAGTCTTCGCCAGCGGCGTGCGCGAATACGACCTGGCCTTCGACAAGAAGCACCTGTATTACCGCAGCTTCGCCGCCAGCGGTCCTGGCGACATGCTGGTGGTGGAGGCGGGCGCCAAGGCGCCGACGGACGTCTCCAAGGCCAAGGTCAAGGTGGACGACTGGACCTTCACTTCCAATCCGCGCCTGGAATGGACGCAGATGTTCAACGACGCCTGGCGCATGCACCGCGACTTCCTGTACGACGCCAAGATGCGCGGCGTGAACTGGACCGGCGTGCGCGCCAAGTACGCGCCGCTCGTCGAGCGTGTCACCGACCGCGCGGAACTGAACGACGTGCTGGGCATGATGATCAGCGAAGTGGGCGCGCTGCACTCGCAGATCGCGCCCGGCGAGTTGCGCCGTCCCGCGCCGGAAGGCTCGCCGGCCGGCCTGGGCGCGCTGCTCACGCGCGCCGCCGACGGCTACCGCGTCGACCACATCTACCGCAGCGAGCCGGAGCTGCCGTCCGAACGCGGCCCGCTGCTGCAACCGGACGTGGACGTGAAGGAGGGCGACATCATCACCGCCGTCAACGGCAAGCCGGTGCTGGAGGCGCGCGACATCGCCGACCTGCTGCTGAACCAGGCCGACAAGCAGATGCTGCTGCAGGTGAAGCGCAAAGAGGGTGGCGTGCGCTCGGTGATCGTCACGCCGGTCAACATGGCGAAGCAGGCCGGCCTGCGCTACAGCGACTGGGAACAGAGCCGCGCGCGCCAGGTGGAGGACGTATCCAAGGGCCGCATCGGCTACCTGCACCTGCGCGCCATGGGCCCGCGCGACATCGCCTCGTTCGCGCGCGACTTCTACGCCAACGTCAACCGCGAAGGCCTGATCATCGACGTGCGCCGCAACAACGGCGGCAACATCGACAGTTGGGTGATCGAGAAGCTGCTGCGCAAGGCCTGGGCCTTCTGGTCGTCGCCGGGCGCGCTGCCCGCGCCGAACATGCAGAACACCTTCCGCGGCCATCTGGTGGTGCTGGTGGACGAATACACGTATTCGGACGGCGAGACCTTCGCGGCCGGCATCAAGGCGCTGGGACTGGCGCCGCTGGTCGGCAAGCGCACGGCGGGCGCCGGCGTCTGGCTCAGTGATAACAACCGCCTGAGCGACAACGGCATGGCGCGCGTGGCCGAAAACGGCCAGTTCAACACGGCCGACGGCCAGTGGCTGATCGAAGGCGTGGGCGTCTCGCCGGATGTGGAAGTGGACAACCCACCTCACGCCACCTATCAAGGCCAGGACCGCCAGCTGGAAGTGGCGCTGGACCTGCTGGACAAGAAGCTGAAGGCGCAGCCGATCAAGGCCTATCAGCCGCAAGCCATCCCCGCGCTCAAATAAGGAGAGACGATGAAACAGATGTTATCCGCAGCGTTATCCGCTGCCGTTGCTGCCGCCTTGCTGACGATGAGCCACGGCGCGCTGGCGCTGCCGAGCACCAGCGACACCCGCATGCTGACCGAGCCGGCATTGTCGGCGCAGCACCTGGCCTTTATCTACGCCGGCGACGTCTGGCTGGCGAACCGCGACGGCTCGTCGCCGCGTCGCCTCACTTCCGATCCGGGCGAGAAATCGAACCCGGTGTTTTCGCCGGACGGCAGATCGATCGCCTACAGCGCCCAGGTCGACGGCAATACCGATGTCTACCTGCTGCCGGTTGAAGGCGGCGTGCCGAAGCGGCTGACCTACCATCCCGGCGCGGACGTGGCGCAAGGCTTCACGCCGGATGGCAAGGCGGTGATGTTCACGTCGCCGCGCGCGGCGTTCAACAACCGTTATCGCAAGCTGTTCACGGTACCGGTGACCGGCGGCGTGGAGACCGAGCTGGAAGTGCCCAACGCCGCTCGCGCGGGCTGGTCGCCGGACGGCAAGCAGATCGCCTACAACCCGTTCTCGCCGGCCTTCATGCAGTGGAAGCACTATCGCGGCGGTACCAACTCCATCCTGTGGCTGTTCAACCGCGCGGACAAATCGGTGCAGCAGATCCCGCAGCCGGCCACGCACTCGAACGACGTCGATCCGGTGTGGATAGGCGACACCGTCTACTTCCGCTCCGACCGCGACGGCGAATTCAATCTGTACGCCTACGACGTCAAGACCAAGGCCGTGCGCGCGTTGACCCGGCATACCGACTTCCCGGTGCTGAACATCGCCGCCAATGGCGGTGGCATCGTCTACGAGCAGGCCGGCTATCTGCATGCGCTGGACCTGGCCAGCGGACAGTCGCGCAAGCTGACCATCGGCGTCAACAGCGACCTGGGCGCGTCGCGCCCGCGCTGGGTCAGCGGCGCCAAGTACATCCGCAATGCGTCGATCTCGCCGTCCGGCGCGCGCGTGGCGTATGAGTTTCGCGGCGAGATCGTCACCATCCCTGCAGATAAAGGCGATGTGCGCAACCTGACGCAAACGCCTGCCGCGCATGAACGTTCGCCGGCGTGGTCGCCGGATGGCCGCTCCGTCGCCTACTTCTCGGACGAATCGGGCGAATACGCGCTGCACATCCGCGCGCAGGACGGCAAGGGCGAGCCGCGCAAATTCAAACTCACCGGCGCCGGCTTCTACGACAACCCGGTCTGGTCGCCCGACAGCAAAAAGATCGCCTATACCGACAACGCGTGGACGCTGTATGTGCTGGACGTCGCGAGCGGCACAATCAAGAAGATCGCCAGCGAACCGCTGTACGGCGTGAACAAGACGCTGCGCGCCGCCTGGGCGCCCGATTCGCGCTGGATCGCCTACGCGCTGAACTCGATGACCTACACCCGCAGCGCCTACATCTACTCGCTGGAGCAGAACAAATCGTGGCCGGTGACGGATGGCTTGTCCGACGTCGTCGATCCGGTGTTCGACAAGAGCGGCAAGTATCTGTACTTCTTCGCCTCGACCAACGCCGGGCCTAGCAACAACTGGTTCTCGCAGCAAAACGAAGACAACCGCGTGACCCGCACCGTGTGGATGGCGGTGCTGCGGCGCGACCTGCCGTCGCCGCTGATCAAGGAGAGCGACGAGGAAAAGAGCGCAGCGGCCTCCGCGCCGGCCACCGCCAAGGAAGCGGCCAAGCCGGAACCGGCCAAGGTCGATCCGAAGACGGGCCGCGACGATCCGAAAGTGACGGTCGCGCCGGTGGCGCCGATCTCGATCGACTTCGACGGCATCGAAACCCGCATCGTAGACCTGCCCATTCCTGCTGCCGCCTTGTCCGATCTGGGAACCGGCGAAGCAGGGCAGATCTTCTTCCTGCGCGAGAACGACGGCAAGAAAGCCATCCAGCGCTTCGACCTGAAGGACCGAAAGGCCGAAACCCTGCTGGCCGAAGCCGACGACTTTGAAGTTTCCGCCGACGGCAAAAAGATCCTGTACCGCGCCAAAGAAGCCTGGGCCATGGGCAGCGCCACCGCCAAGACGCTGACGCCGGGCGAAGGCAAGATCAAGGTCGAAGCGATCGAGGTGCACGCCGAACCGCGCGCCGAGTGGACGCAGATCTTCAACGAAGCGTGGCGCATCAACCGCGACTTCTTCTACGACCCCGGCATGCACGGCGCCGACTGGGACAAGATGCGCGCCAAGTACGCGCAGTTCCTGCCCGAGCTGTCCAGCCGTGGCGACCTGAATCGCCTGATCCAGTGGCTGTGCAGCGAGATCGGCGTGGGCCACCATCGCGGTGGAGGCGGCGACTTCTTCACCGACGCCAAGGCGGTGTCGGGCGGCCTGCTGGGCGCGGACTACGAGGTCAGCGACGGTCACTATCGCTTCAAGAAAGTCTACGGTGGCTTGAACTGGAACCCGGCGCTGCGCGCGCCGCTGACCGAGCCTGGCCTGAACGTCAAAGCCGGCGAATATCTGCTGGCGGTGGAAGGCCGTCCGCTGCTGGTGCCGACGAACCTGTACAGCGCCTTCGAGAACACCGCCAACAAGGCCATCGACATCACCGTCGGCCCGAACGCGGACGGCAGCAAATCGCGCACCATCACCGTGGTGCCGGTAGCGACCGAGGACGCCTTGCGCAACCGCGACTGGATCGAAGGGAACATCCGCAAGGTGAACGCGGCCACCGGCGGCAAGGTCGCCTATGTGTACGTGCCGAACACCGCGACCTTGGGCCACACCTACTTCAAGCGCTACTTCTTCCCGCAGGCCGACAAGGACGCCGTCATCATCGATGAACGCTTCAACGGCGGCGGCAGCGTGGCAGACTACTACCTGGAGATTTTACAGAAGAAGGAAATCGCCTGGTGGACCATGCGCTACGGCGCCGACATGAAAACGCCGTCGGCCTCGATCCAGGGACCGCGGGCGATGCTGATCGACGAAACGGCCGGCTCGGGCGGCGACCTGCTGCCGTGGATGTTCCGCAAAAACCAAATGGGGCCGTTGATCGGCAAGCGCACCTGGGGCGGCCTGGTGGGCGTCCTCGGCTTCCCGACGTTGATGGACGGCGGCGGCATCACCGCGCCCAACCTGGCCTTCTGGACCCGCGACGGCGGTTGGGGCGTGGAGAACGAAGGCGTCGCGCCGGATATCGAAATCGACCAGAATCCGGCCGACGTCATCGCCGGCCGCGATCCTCAGCTGGAAAAGGCGATAGAGGTCATCAAGGCCGAACTGGCGAAGAACCCGCCGGTGCGGCCGGTGCACCCGGCCTTCCCGATCAAGGCGAAGTAAGGCAAAGTGTTCGGAAGTGAACAGCCATAACGTTCACTTCCGAACATCGGCCGCCCGAATGCGGCCATACAAGCGCCTGGATAACCGTGGCATGGATGTTGCAAACGCTATGGGTTTTCCCACCACGGATTTTCAATCACATGAAGCTAAGAGATTTTCGTATCGGCTGGCGCGCGCTGGTGCAGGAGCCGGCCTACACGCTGGCGGTGGTGCTGGGCCTGGGCGTCGGCCTGGCCGCGTGCCTGCTGCTGCTTGGCTTTGTGCGCTACTCGATGGAGTACGACGCCCATTTTCCGGATGTGGACAGGGTCTACGTCGTCAAGCAGCATTTCAACGTCGATCCGACGTCGCCCCTACAAGAGGTGGTGCCGATGTTCCTGCGCGAGCCTGCGCTGAAGACGCCAGGCGTGGCAGGCGCCGTGGTCTACATCCCGGCGCGGCCGGAGATCACGCCGCTGACGGTACGGATCAATCGCAATATCTTCGCGGTGCGCGGCCTGACCGTCATGCCAGGCTTTGCCGAGATGCTTGGGCTGCGCGCGCTGCAGGGCAACCTGGCGGATGCGCTGGACAAGCCTGACCGCTTTGTGGTCACCGAGGCCGGCGCGTTGCGTCTGTTCGGCACGACCAACGCGGTGGGTCGCACCATGCTGGCGGAGGGGAACACCGTGCAGGTGGGCGCCGTGGTGCCGACGCCGCCGGCCAACACGACGATCCCGTTCGAGCTGCTTTTCGGCGTCAACTCGTTGGTGGCCGGGCCGGATATCCGGCATGAGATGCTGACCGGCGAGCATGGCTGGATGGGCAAGATGCTGCTGCGCCTGCAGCCCGGCGCCTCGCTGCCGGCGATCATCGACCGTTTGCAGCAAGTGGTCGACAGCGCGCCGAGCATGCAGAATTTTTCGCCGGAGACGCGCGCCCGCCTCGGCAAGCGCAAGGCGATTGAGCTCACCATGTCACCGCTGCGCGATGCCTATTTTGATTACAAGATGGAGAACAGCTTTGTATCGGCGCCCGGCGACAGGGCCAATCCTGCGCTGGTCGCCGCCCTGGCGGTGCTGGCGGTGGTGATCCTGACCATGGCGGCGATCAATTACGTCAACCTGAGCATGGTCCGCGTGCTGCGGCGCCAGCGCGAAGTGGCGATGCGCAAGGTGCTCGGCGCCGGCGTGGCGCAGCTCATGCTGCTGTTCCTGCTCGAATCGCTGCTGGTGGCGCTGACGGCCACCGCGCTTGGATTGGTGCTGGCCTGGCTGGCGTTGCCGGTCTTTTCGCAATTGGTCAACCGCCAGCTCGATGGCCTGCTCTCGTTGCGGAACGTGGTCGCGGCGTTCGGCCTTGGTGGTTTGCTCGGCGTGCTGACGGCGATCTATCCGGCCTGGGTGGCGCTGCGCGTACACCCGACCCAGGTGCTGGCCGGCCGTCCCGACACGGAGTCGCGCGCCAGCATGCAATGCCGGCGCGCCTTGACTGTGCTGCAGGTGTCGGTCGCGATGGGGCTTGCCAGCGTAACGATTGCCGTCGCTTGGCAAACCCATTATGCGATGCACGCCTCGCCCGGTTTTGATCCGACGCCGTTCGTGATTGTCGATATGCCGGAACGGGTCAAGGACAGCGAGCAGGCGCGGCGCTTTTACTCGGCACTGGCGGCGCAGCCAGGCGTGGCCGGGGTGGCGATATCGGAAGATCCGGTGGGCCGGCTCGATTGGGCTTGGACCCATGACATGACGCGTCCCGGCGGGCAGAGCGCGGGGATGGAAATGAAATCGGTCAGCGCGAACTTCTTCGAGCTTTACGGCATCGCGCCGCTGGCCGGACGTTTGTTCCAGGCGTCTGTGGACAAGGAGGATGACCGGGTGCCGGTGGTGCTGAACGCGGTCGCTGCGCGCGAGCTGGGTTTCGCCAGCGCCGAGGCGGCAATCGGCCAGACCTTGCTGTTCAAGGGATTCGAAAATAGGGTGATCTCCAAGCGCATCGTCGGCATCGCTCCGGAGTTGAGATTCCATTCGCTGCGCGACAAGCCGATCGCGACGGCCTATGAACTGTGGACGGCGGGGACGGTGTTGAGCGTGCGTGCAGCGACGGATCCGGCGGCCGTCGAGCGCAGCGCGCGGGCGTTGTGGCCCAGCTTTTTCCCGGATGCGATCCCCAAGATCATCCGCGCCGGCGATGTACTGGCTGCCAATTATGCGGATGACGCCCGCCTGGCCAAGTTGATGTCGGTCGCCACCGGCATCGCGCTGGCGATCGCCGCCTTCGGCACCTATGTGCTGTCGGCGAACACGGTGCAGCGGCGCGCCAGGGAGATCGTCATGCGTAAGCTGCACGGCGCGCGCGGCGCCGACATTGGCTTGCTGGTGGTGCGGGAAATTGGCATGCTGGTGCTGGCGGCGGCGGTGATCGCGTTGCCGATCGCGGTGATCGCGATCCGCCGCTACCTGTCGCGCTATGTCGAACACGCGCCGATAGGCTATTGGACCTTGCTGTTTGCCCTGTCGTTGACGCTGGTCATCGCCCTCATCGCCATCGCCCGTCACACCTGGATCGCCATGCGCATGGTGCCGGCCGAGGCGTTGCGGACGTAGTCACAACGGGGTCTGACATTCGGACACGAGCTCGGCCCTTGCGGACCGCTACGGTTGAGTTCGTGTCCGAATGTCAGACTTGACCCCGTTTTTTGCCCCCGTTTTACTTTCAGGATAAGGCAAAGTAAAGCCGGAAATAATAAATAATTACTTGGTCATATTTTTTTACAGTGATCTCCAATAATATTTATTATTTTTCGTAAGTGATTGATTTATATGGAATAAAATACTGGAGCGATTCCTGCTTATTCTATTTTTGAAGGAAGGGTTTCTGTTTGCCTTGTTCTTCATTATAAATTTTTACTTCGGAAATTTTAAATAAGAGAGACCATCATGAATGCGAAAATACTGAAGAAAAAAACGCTAGCCGCCGCCATCGGTATTGCGGTTGCAGGATTCGGGGCTGCCGGCAGTGCGCAAGCGACCGCCATAGCGTTTGCTGAAAACATGCTGACAAATTTTGCGATAACGTCGAGCCTGGGATCCAACATTAGCGTGACAGGTACGCCGCAACGCAATACCAGCAACTTTGCGACGTTCACCGGTTTCCCGGGGGCGGTCTTTCAAGACCCTGTGCCGCTGGGGAGCGCTTCGAATGCGCTGGAAGCTTTTTCGGGTACGGGGCCCGTGCCCGGCCAGAACAACTACGTTTTTTTGGCGGGATCCAGTGGCGGTATGGTTGGCTCCCGCGGCGATAGCGATACATCGGCCGGCAACCCGTTCTCTCCCGCCGGAGTTCCCCAAGTGAATAATGTCGCCGAGGCGCGGGTCACCACCGGGGCCGGTAAAGCGGGATCGTCGGGAGGGATGAATACCGCGAACGCCGCCATCGCGTTTTCTTTTGTGCTGACGGGCCCGGGCCGCATCACCTTCAATTTCAGTGACGCATTCCGGTATTACGCGTCCACCACCGCCAACGGCGAAGGCGCGCAGGGCACGATTGCGAACATCTTCACGATTAACGATGCTGCCGGCAATACGGTCTTCAACGACAGCCAGCCAGTGCTCAACGTGAATTGCGCTTCCAACAGCGGTGTGCCCAGCGTTTGCGACTCGGGTCCGCTCAGCGGAACGTTCTCGGACACTTCGGGACTGCTGAACGCCGGGAATTACACCGTCAGCCTGCTGACCAGCAGCGCGGCGACTGTCACATCGCTGGCGGCCGTGCCGGAACCGGCCACCCTGCTCTTGCTCGGCGGCGGCTTGGGCGCGATGGCGTTCGTGCGGCGCCGTAGTGCGGCGCATTGCTAGCCGCATTGCTTGCCTCACTACTGGCATATCCGGCTAAAAATCCGGGATTTTCCGGATTTTTCGCCGGTGCGGGATACCGCGGCGTTTCCGCGCTTACTGCATCTGTCGTTCATCCTGCCCGAGGGCGAACTTCATCGCACGCAGCTTGAGTTCCGTTTCCGCGAATTCGCTTTCCGGTTCCGAATCGCCAACGATGCCGCAGCCAGCGAATAAGGATGCTTCATTATTTTTCACCAGTACAGAACGTAGCGCCACAGCAAATTCTCCTTGTCCATGCGCGTCCATCCATCCCACCGGCGCCGCAAACCAGCCGCGATCGAGCTGCTCGTGGTTGCGCAAATACGTCAGCGCCGTCGAGCGTGGAAGTCCGCCGACGGCAGGGGTGGGATGCAGCGCAGCGACCAGGTCGAGCACATGGGCGTCGCTACGCAAGCGCCCGGCGATCGGGGTATACAAATGCTGTACGTTTTGGAGTTTAAGCAGGACCGGCTGCGAGGGGATGTCCAGATTCTCGCAGTAGGCATCCAGCGCGTTGCGCAACATTTCCACCACCAGCGCGTGCTCGTGCCTGTCCTTGTTACTGTTCAGCAGTTGCTCGCCCAGCAGTTGATCTTCCTGGACAAAACGGCCCCGGCGGCAAGTGCCGGCGAGCGCGGTGACGTCCACCGTTTTCGCGTGCAGCCGCACCAGCCTTTCTGGCGTGGCGCCCAGGAAGCAGCTTTCTCCCCGCGAAATAGCGAACAGGTAGGCCTGCGGGTAAATGTCTTGCAGCCTTTGCAAGGCGTGCCTGACGGCGAATGGCCGTGTGCCGACCGCTTGTACTTCCCGCGCCAGTACCACTTTCTGGATGGCACCGCCGCGTATGGTGGCCGCCGCATCCCGCACCAGCTGTTTCCATTGCGTGGGAGGCAGGACGTTGCGGTAATGTAGCTGATCCGGTGTGCTTGCCACTTCCGCATCCGGTTCAGTGCGGCCAAGTATATGCTGCCAGAGCTGTTCCAGCCGCGCCGCTTCCGTCGCCGGCTGCTGGTCCGCCTCGACGATGATATTCACCGTCAAATAGCTGGCGTCCAGCGCTTTCGTTAATTGCAATTTCGGAAGTATCAACGAGGCATCCGCGAACCCGTGCCAACGAGACGTCCTGGTCTGTTCTGGATCGAAAGAAAATCCGCCACAGAGCATGGGGCCGGCGTTCAGTTCGCCTGCCGGCTTGTCGATCAAGGCCCCGTCCAGCAAGGTGCGCCAGGCGGCAAGGACTTGCGCAAACCTGTCCTGGCCCTGGCCTTCGAGCACCCGGGCGGCATCGACACCGACCATCGCGAAGTTGGCTGTTTCCTGCGTCCATAAAAACGTCGGGCTTGCTGAAGTACGGGCGGCGTCGAACACCTTGATCGGATCGAAAGCGTCGATGCGCTGGGTTACGCTGACCAACACCGGGCGGCCTGCCGCTTTTGCCCGCTCATGTCCCGCGTCCAGCGCCTGTCTTAGGTTGCCGCGATCCAGGGACAAGCCGCGCGCTGTCGATCGATAATAGAGTATCTGTTCATTGATAAACCAGGCTATCAGTTCGCGAAATATTCTTTCGATAAAGTCCGGCTCAAGTCCGGCTTTCACGGCCCACATGCGTCTTGGCGGTATCATCGCCGCCACCCGCTCAGGCGCTGGTATACTTTTTTCATCGGCCTTGAATGCCGATGCGGCTTTGACGTAATCGAGGCGGCTGCCAAGCGCGGCAATAATCTGCGAATCCAGCCGGTCAATCTCCGTGCGTACATCGTCCAAACTCTGACATTCTTTTGGAAGTTTCATGTTGACTATTCCAAATCAAGATGAGTTGACATAATCAGTACCGCATATACTGTTATCGGTAGGGGTTAGACGGGCCCGATCGTAGAAAGTTCCGATCGAAGGTCTTGATTGTTTAGTCAGTGTGTCCTCAGCGTTGCCCTACAAGCTGGCCAGACTCTTGAATTGCGCGGCGCGGCGGCGCGAGACTTCCACCATCAAGGCGTCGCGCAGGGTCAGGTCCAGGCCGCCGGCCTCGTTGGGGGCGGCGCGTTCGACGTAGTCCAGGTTGACGATATGGCGCCGGCTGGCGCGGAAGAAGCGTTGCGGATCCAGACGTTCCTCCAACTGGTTCAGCGAGCGCAGCATCAGCGGCTTGTGGCGGTCGAAATACACGCGGGTATAGTTGCCGTCCGATTCGAACAGGCGCACATCCTGCAGGGCGACGAACCAGCAACGCTCGCCGTCCTTGATGAAGAGTTTCTTTGCCGCCACCGGCGCGACGGCGCTGATGCCGGCCGCCGCGTATTCCAGCGCGCGCCGGCAGCGTAGCGCGCAGCGCTGCAGCGCCGCCGCCATGCGCGTGGCCTGGATCGGCTTTTGCAGGTAGTCCAGCGCGTTCACTTCAAAGGCTTGCAACGCGTACTGGTCGAACGCCGTGGTGAAGATCACCTCCGGCGCTTCCTCCAGCGCGGCCAGCATGTCGAAGCCGCTACCGCCCGGCATCTGCACGTCGAGGAACACCAGGTCCGGCTTGAGCGCGGTGATCTGCTGGATGCCATCGGCCGCGTTGACCGCCTCGCCGACGATTTGCACTTCAGGGTGTGCCGCCAGCAAACGGCGCAGCTCTGCGCGCGCCAGGCGTTCGTCGTCGATCAGCAATGCGCGCATCAGGCGGCCTCCGGCAAGGTCATCGTGGCGCGTACCCAGCCACTGTTTTCAGTCAGATCCAGGCTGGCGTTGGCGCCCAGCGCCAGCGCCAGGCGCTTGCGGGTGTTGACCAGGCCAACCTTGGTGGAATTTGCAAACGGCAGGATGGCGCCCAGGTTGGCGATCTCGATATGGATCTTGCCGTCGTCCATGCGCTGCGCGCGGATGCGGATCTCGCTGCCCGTGGGGCTGGTCTCGACGCCGTACTTGACGGCGTTTTCCACCAGCGTCTGCAAGGCCATCGGCGGAATGCGCACCTGGTCCAGCCCCAGTCCGATGTCCACGCTGACCCGCATGCGTTCCTCGAAGCGGATTTTTTCAATCGCCAGATAGGCCTGCACGGCTTCGATTTCCGCCGCCAGCGGCACCGTGTCGTGCTGGCCCGATTGCAGCGCGTAGCGCATCACGCTGGCCAACTGGTCGATCATCTGTGCGGCGGCGTTCTGGTCTTCGTAAATCAGCGCACGTACGCTGTTCATACTGTTAAAGAAAAAATGCGGATTGACCTGCGCCTGCAAGGCGCGCAGCTCGGCATCCTTGGCGCTGATCTCCAGCCGCAGCGCCTCCTGTTCGAAGCGGTTGGCCCGGCGCAGCGACTGCACCGCCATGTAGAAGGTGTTCCACACCAAATAGACGCCCCACCAGAACATCAACACACCCGGCACCCAGGCCAGGCCGTGCACTTCGCCCATCGGTTTGATGACCAGATAGCCTATCGTCTGCACGCCAGCGTGAAGGGCGCCCAGTACCAGGATGGCGACCGCCATCATCTTCCAGCTGATTCGCACGCCATTGCGAATCTGGCGCTTGAGCAGCCGGTGCCAGACATCGGAAATCAGCAGCCCGGCCACCACGCCCCAAGCGGCTATGGCATATAGGCGCGGTGTGTGGTTGGCGCCCGGACTCATGGTCAGCATCAGCAGCGGCAGGAAGTTCCAGCCGGCGAGCTGGCACAGCCAGTACCAGTTCAGGCGCGCGAGCAGTGGACGGTCGTTGGTCATGATGGGTTTATTTTAAAAAGTTGTCGATGCGATCATACATCCAAGCCGGATCGTCGTACATGATGAAGTGGCGGGCGTTGTCGGCCAGTTCCACCTTCACGTTGGGCAGCTGCTGGTACTGGGTCTTGTACAACTGCTCGAACATCGGCTTGGTGCCGTAGTCCTTGTAGGCGATCCAGGAGCCCAACACCAGCGTCGGCGCCTTGATGCGGCTGACTTCGGGGCGCAGGTCTTCGCTCATCATCTCGACCATCGCGTTGGTGACCGTGGCCGGGTCGGACTGCTTGCCCCAGCCGGTGGCGCGATCGATATCTTCCTGCTTGGTGATCATGGAGCGCAGGGTTTTCATCTGGTTGCTGCGCTTTGCTTCCGCGTCCATGGATTCCATGCGAGCCCGCATGCCTGCCGCCATTTCCTTCATCTGCGCGCCGGTAATGCTGGGCATCTGGATGGCCGCCAGTGCCGGCAGCGTATCGACGATGACCAGGCGGCCTACCTGGTCGGGATGGTCCACGGCCAGCTTCATGCCCAGGAAGCCGCCCAGGCTATGGCCGATGACGATGGGATGGTCGAATTTATTGGCGGCGATGTAGTCGCTCAGTTGCTGCTCCACGGCCGGCAGCAGCGGTCCTTCGATGGCGGGCACGCCGGCGAATCCGGCCAGCGTGACGACGTGGCACTGGCGGCTGCCGCAGTAGTGCGCGACCGTGCCGTTCCACACTTCGCCGGACGAGGCCAGGCCGGGGATCAGGATCACGGGTTCACCCTTGCCGGTCACTTCGACCTTGAAGGCCGGATGAGCTGCGGCTGCGGCAGTGCCGGCGGCGACGGCCGGTGCTGCGGCGTAGGCCAGCGCCAGGCTGGCGGCGATGGTGGCGATACGTTGGATGAGCGAGCGTTGCATGGTGACCTCCTTGGTTGTGACGTTGTGTCAAATAAGTGAGGCCATGCTATCGAACCGGCATCGCGCCGACGACGGCTACTGGATGAGCGGTTTTTTGAAAGGATGAACGGTAGTTGGGCAGTACCGCCTTCCTAACCGGCTTCGGCGCGCAGCTTGCGCCACAGCGTGGTGCGGCTGATGCCGAGATAATCGGCGGCGGCGTCACGCCGGCCGCCAAAGCGGGCCAGCACATCGGTGACGCTTTCGGAGGGCGCGCGGGGCGGCGCAAGCGCCAGTGGCGGCGCGCCGGCTGCCAAGCCGATGGCTTGCGCACCGGCGCCGGGCAGGGCGCTGGTGCGCGTCGCCAGTTCCGGCGCCACGCTGAGGACGAAGGGCGGGGTCAAGGCCTGCAGGGGCTCGGCGGCCAGGAACAGCGCCAGGCGCTCGGTCAGGTTGCGCAGTTCGCGCACGTTGCCGGGCCAGTCGTAGCGTTGCAGCAGCGGAGCGCAGGTCGCCATCTCGGCGTGCAGGTTGGGATGCGGGCGCGCGCCCAGCGAGGCCAGTGCGTTCTTCAGCGACCATTCGGCCAGCGTCATCACGTCTTCCTGCCGCGCGCGCAATGGCGGCAGCGACAGGCGCAGCACCGCCAGCCGGTAAAACAGGTCGGCGCGGAAGCTGCCTTCGCGCACGCGCTGCTCAAGATCGCAGTGGGTGGCGCTGATGATGCGCACGTTGACGGCGATCGGCCGCGTGCCGCCCACCCGCACCACCTCGCGTTCCTCCAGCACGCGCAGCAAACGGGTTTGCAGCGTCAACGGCATTTCGCCTATCTCGTCGAGGAACAGCGTGCCGCGGTTGGCCGCTTCGAACAGCCCCGCGTGGCCGCCGCGCCGCGCGCCGGTGAAGGCGCCTTCCTCGTGACCGAATAGTTCGGACTCCAGCAGCGATTCCGCAATCGCGCCGCAATTGACGGCGACGAAGGGCCGGTTCTGGCCCAGCGTACGCGGGCTCTCGCGATGGATGGCCTGCGCCACCAGCTCCTTGCCGCAGCCGGTTTCGCCTTGTATCAGCACGGTCGCCGGCGATTTCGCATACAGCACCACGGACTGGCGGAGCGCCTCCATCGCCTCGGAATCGCCGCGCAGGTCGTTGATGCCGTGCTTGGCGCGCAGCGTGTCGGCCACCACGGCGCCGCGCGTGCGGCTGCGGTTCGATTCGAGTTGCGTCAGCCGCGCCATCTCCAGCGCATCGTCGAAGGCGTGGCGGATCGAGGCGGCGGAGTAGACGAATACGCCGGTCAATCCCGCCTCCTCGGCCAGGTCGGTAATCAGGCCGGCGCCGACGATGGCCTTGATGCCGGCCGCTTTCAGGTCGTTGATCTGGGCGCGTGCGTCTTCCTCTGTCGCGTAGGTGCGCTGTTCGACATCGAAGCCGAAGGTGCCGGCAAATTCGGCCAGCTCCGGCAGGCGCTCCTGGTAGGTGACAATGCCGATGCGTTCCGATATGCGGCGCGCCCGCGCCAACGCCTGCATCACGTCGAAGCCACTGAACTTGGCGATCACCACCGGCACCGACAGCCGGCCCTTCAAGTAGGCCGCGTTGGAGCCGGCGGCGATGACGGCGTCGCAACGCTCGGTGGCCATGCGCTCGCGGATATGGCGCGCGGCCTCGTCGAAGCCGAGGTTGATCGGTTCGATGGTGGCCAGGTCGTCGTATTCCAGCGTGATGTCGCGGAACAGGTCGTACAGACGCGAGACGGATACCGTCCAGATCACCGGTTTGTCGTTGGCATCGAAGGGCAGGGGAGTGGAGTGGCGCATGTTTCAATTGTAGTTCATCTGTTTCGTTGTTTCAAATTGAAACGTCGTTGAAATATTGGAAATACGTAAATGTTTGATTTATATAGGGTGATGGTCTGGCACGCCCCTTGCACTAGATACCCCAACTTCACTGCAACATTGAAAGGTCTAACATGAGCCAATACTCCGCAGGCGCCGCGTTCCGCAAAGCCGTCCAAGAAGAATCCCCATTGCAGGTGGTCGGCGCGATCAACGCCAATCACGCCCTGCTGGCCAAGCGCGCCGGCTTCAAGGCGATCTACCTGTCGGGTGGCGGCGTGGCGGCGGGTTCGCTCGGCCTTCCGGACCTGGGCATTTCCAGCCTGGACGACGTGCTGACCGACGTGCGCCGCATCACCGACGTGTGCGACCTGCCGCTGTTGGTCGACGTCGACACCGGCTTCGGCGCCTCCGCCTTCAACGTGGCGCGCACCGTCAAGTCGATGATCAAGTTCGGCGCCGCCGCGATGCACATCGAAGACCAGGTCGGCGCCAAGCGCTGCGGCCATCGTCCGGGCAAGGAGATCGTCTCCAAGCAGGAAATGGTCGACCGCATCGCCGCCGCCGTCGATGCGCGCACCGATGAGAACTTCGTCATCATGGCCCGCACCGATGCGCTGGCCGTCGAAGGACTGGACGCCGCGATCGAACGCGCCGTGGCCTGCGTGGAAGCCGGCGCCGACATGATCTTCCCGGAAGCGATGATCAGCCTCGATATGTATAAAAAATTCGCCGCCGCCGTCAAGGTGCCGGTACTGGCCAACATCACCGAATTCGGCTCAACGCCGCTGTTCACCGTGGACGAACTGCGCGGCGCCGATGTGGGCCTGGTGCTGTATCCGTTGTCCGCCTTCCGCGCCATGAACAAGGCTGCGGAAAACGTCTACGGCGCGATCCGCCGCGACGGCACGCAGCAGAACGTGGTCGACACCATGCAAACCCGCGCCGAACTGTATGAACGCATCAACTACCACAGCTTCGAGCAGAAGCTGGATGCACTGTTTGCGGCTCAACATTCCGCACAAAAGAAATAATCAGGAGACCTATAAAATGACCGAAGCTACTTTCAAACCAAAAAAATCCGTCGCCCTGTCCGGCGTCACCGCTGGTAATACCGCACTGTGCTCCGTCGGCAAAACCGGCAACGACCTGCATTACCGCGGCTACGACATCCTGGACGTCGCCAGCACCTGCGAGTTCGAGGAAATCGCCTACCTGCTGGTACACGGCAAGCTGCCGACCGCCGCCGAGCTGAAAGGCTACAAATCCAAACTGCGTTCGCTGCGCGGCCTGCCGCAAGCGCTGAAGTCCGCGCTGGAAGCACTGCCCGCATCGGCGCACCCGATGGACGTGATGCGCACCGGCGTCTCGGTCCTCGGCTGCACGCTGCCGGAAAAGGACGACCACAACGCACCAGGCGCGCGCGACATCGCCGACCGCCTGATGGCTTCCTTCGGTTCGATGCTGCTGTACTGGTACCACTTCAGCCATAACGGCAAGCGCATCGACGTGGAAACCGACGACGACTCCATCGGTGGCCACTTCCTGCACCTGCTGCATGGCGAGAAGCCATCCGAGAGCTGGGTCCAGGCGATGCACACCTCGCTGATCCTGTACGCGGAACACGAGTTCAACGCCTCCACCTTCGCCAGCCGCGTCATCGCCGGCACGGGTTCGGACATCCACTCCGCCATCACCGGCGCGATCGGCGCGCTGCGCGGCCCTAAGCACGGCGGCGCCAACGAATTCGCCTTCGAGATCCAGAAGCGCTACGAAAACGCCGACGAAGCCGAAGCGGACATCCGCAACCGCGTCGCCAACAAGGAAGTCGTGATCGGCTTCGGCCATCCGGTGTACACCATCTCCGATCCGCGCAACGTCGTCATCAAGGAAGTGGCGCGCAAGCTGTCGCAGGAAGCCGGCTCGATGAAGATGTTCGACATCGCCGAACGCCTGGAAACCGTGATGTGGGACATCAAGAAGATGTTCCCGAACCTGGACTGGTTCTCGGCCGTGTCGTACCACATGATGGGCGTGCCGACCGCGATGTTCACGCCGCTGTTCGTCATCTCGCGCACGTCCGGCTGGGCCGCGCACATCATCGAACAGCGCATCGACAACAAGATCATTCGTCCAAGCGCGAACTACGTCGGTCCTGAGGACCTGAAGTTCGTCCCGATCAAGGACCGCAAATAATGAACACCCAATTCCGCAAACCCCTGCCTGGCACCAAGCTCGATTACTTCGACGCGCGCGCCGCTGTCGACGCGATCCAGGCTGGCGCCTGGGCCAAGCTGCCGTACACCTCGCGCGTACTGGCTGAAAACCTGGTGCGCCGCTGCGATCCGGCGACGCTCAACGCCTCGCTGTCGCAGCTGATCGAGCGCAAGCGCGACCTGGACTTCCCGTGGTTCCCTGCGCGCGTGGTGTGCCACGATATTCTCGGCCAGACCGCATTGGTCGACCTGGCCGGCCTGCGCGACGCGATCGCGCTGCAAGGCGGCGATCCCGCGCTGGTCAATCCGGTGGTGCCGACCCAGCTGGTGGTTGACCACTCGCTGGCGGTCGAATGCGGCGGCTTCGATCCCGACGCCTTCAACAAGAACCGCGCCATCGAGGACCGTCGCAACGAAGACCGTTTCGACTTCATCAACTGGACCAAGAAGGCGTTCAAGAACGTCGACGTGATCCCGCCGGGTAACGGCATCCTGCACCAGATCAACCTGGAGCGCATGTCGCCGGTGATTCAATCGGTGGACGGCGTGGCCTTCCCGGATACGCTGGTCGGCACCGATTCGCACACTCCGATGGTCGATGCGCTGGGCGTGATCGCCATCGGCGTCGGCGGCCTGGAAGCGGAGAGCGTCATGCTGGGCCGCGCCTCGTGGATGCGCCTGCCGGACATCATCGGCGTTGAGCTGACGGGCAAGCCGCAAGCCGGCATCACCGCCACCGACACCGTGCTGGCGCTGACCGAATTCCTGCGCAAGCAGAAGGTCGTGTCGTCCTACCTGGAGTTCTTCGGCGAAGGCGCTTCGCACCTGACCCTGGGCGACCGCGCGACGATCTCCAACATGGCGCCGGAATACGGCTCCACCGCAGCGATGTTCTACATCGATGAGCAAACCATCAAGTACCTCAAGCTGACCGGCCGCGATGATGAACTGGTCAAGCTGGTGGAGACCTATGCGAAAGAAACCGGCCTGTGGGGCGAAGCCCTGAAGACCGCCGAATACGAGCGCGTGCTGAAGTTCGACTTGTCGACGGTGGTTCGCACCATCGCCGGT
Source organism: Duganella sp. GW821-FHT07G03 (assembly GCF_059418605.1). NCBI lineage: Bacteria > Pseudomonadati > Pseudomonadota > Betaproteobacteria > Burkholderiales > Oxalobacteraceae > Duganella > Duganella sp. GW821-FHT07G03. Next base: position 32,634 of record NZ_JBWKQE010000026.1, on the reverse strand, counting down.
CCGTCGAACCCGCACAACCGCGTGCCGACCTCCGAGCTGGCCGCGCGCGGCATCAGCGGCGTGGTGGAGAACGAGCCTGGCCTGATGCCTGACGGCGCGGTCATCATCGCCGCCATCACCAGCTGCACCAACACCAACAACCCGCGCAACATGGTCGCCGCAGGCCTGCTGGCCCGTAACGCCAACGCGCGCGGCCTGACCCGCAAGCCATGGGTGAAAAGCTCGCTGGCTCCCGGCTCCAAGACCGTGACGCTGTATCTGGAGGAAGCGGGCCTGATGCCTGAGCTGGAGCAGCTGGGCTTCGGCGTGGTCGCTTACGCCTGCACCACCTGCAACGGCATGTCCGGTGCGCTCGATCCGGTGATCCAGAAGGAAGTGATCGATCGCGACCTGTACGCCACCGCCGTGTTGTCGGGTAACCGCAACTTCGATGGCCGCATCCATCCATACGCCAAGCAGGCCTTCCTGGCTTCGCCACCGCTGGTGGTGGCCTACGCCATCGCCGGAACGATCCGCTTCGATATCGAAAAAGATGTGCTGGGCATCGACAGCAAAGGCCAGCCGGTCACGCTGAAGGACATCTGGCCGACCGACGAAGAGATCGACGCGCTGGTCGCGTCCAGCGTCAAACCGGCGCAGTTCAACAAGGTCTACATCCCGATGTTCGCCAAGCAGGAAGACGACGGCATCAAAGTGAAGCCGCTGTACGACTGGCGTCCGCAGACCACCTACATCCGCCGTCCACCGTACTGGGAAGGCGCGCTGGCTGGCGCTCGTCCGCTGAAAGGCATGCTGCCGCTGGCGGTCCTGGGCGATAACATCACCACCGATCACCTGTCGCCGTCGAACGCCATCATGCTCAATAGCGCGGCTGGCGAGTACCTGGCGAAAATGGGCCTGCCGGAAGAGGACTTCAATTCCTACGCCACCCATCGCGGCGACCACCTGACCGCGCAACGCGCCACTTTCGCCAACCCGACGTTGAAGAACGAGATGGTGCGCGACGCCGACGGCAAGGTCAAAGCCGGTTCGCTGGCGCGCGTGGAGCCGGAAGGCAAAGTCACCCGCATGTGGGAAGCTATCGAGACCTACATGGAGCGCAAGCAGTCGCTGATCGTGATCGCCGGCGCCGACTATGGCCAGGGCTCGTCGCGCGACTGGGCGGCCAAGGGCGTGCGTCTGGCGGGCGTGGAGGCGATCGTGGCCGAAGGCTTCGAGCGCATCCACCGCACCAACCTGGTGGGCATGGGCGTGCTGCCGCTGGAGTTCCTGCCTGGCGTGAACCGCCTGACGCTGGCGCTGGACGGCACCGAGAGCTACGACGTGATCGGCGAGCGCACCCCGCGTTCGACGTTGACGCTGGTGGTCAACCGCCGCAACGGCGAGCGCGTCGAAGTGCCGGTGATCTGCCGTCTGGATACGGCGGAAGAAGTGTCGATCTACGAAGCGGGCGGCGTGCTGCAGCGCTTCGCCCAGGACTTCCTCGAATCCGTGAAGGCAGCCTGATCATGGCTCATACACCGCAAATCAAGATCCCCGCCACGTATATGCGTGGCGGCACCAGCAAGGGCGTGTTCTTCCGCTTGCAGGATCTGCCGGCAGCGGCACAGCAGCCGGGCGCCGCGCGCGACGCCTTGCTGCTGCGCGTGATCGGCAGCCCTGACCCCTACGGCAAGCAGATCGACGGCATGGGCGGCGCCACCTCCAGCACCAGCAAGTCGGTGATCCTGTCCAAGAGCAGCAAGCCGGATCACGATGTCGACTACCTGTTCGGCCAGGTCTCCATCGACAAGGCCTTCGTCGACTGGAGCGGCAATTGCGGCAACCTGTCCGCTGCGGTTGGTGCCTTCGCCATCAGCGGCGGTCTGGTGGACGCAGACCGCATTCCGCGCGACGGCATGGCCGTGGTGCGTGTATGGCAGGCCAATATCGGCAAGACCATCATCGCCCACGTACCGATCACCAACGACGAAGTACAGGAGACCGGCGACTTTGAACTCGACGGCGTCACCTTCCCAGCAGCCGAAGTCCAGCTGGAATTCATGGACCCGGCGGCGGAAGAAGAGGGCGCTGGAGGCTCCATGTTCCCGACCGGTCAACTGGTCGATGAGCTGGTCGTGCCCGGCGTCGGCACGATGAAGGCGACTATGATCAACGCCGGCATCCCGACCATCTTCGTTAACGCGGAAGATATCGGCTACCTCGGCACCGAACTGCAGGATGCCATCAACAGCGATCCAAAAGCGCTGGCACGCTTCGAACTGATACGCGCCCACGGTGCGTTGCGCATGGGCCTCATCAAGCACATCGACGATGCGGCCACGCGCCAGCACACACCCAAGGTGGCCTTCGTCGCCAAGCCGGCGCCGTACACCTCGTCCAGCGGAAAACAGGTCGCCGCCACCGACGTTGACCTGCTGGTACGCGCGATGTCGATGGGGAAGCTGCACCACGCGATGATGGGCACGGCCGCCGTGGCTATCGGTACCGCTGCGGCGATACCGGGTACGCTGGTGAACCTGGCAGCGGGCGGCGGCGCGCGCGATGCGGTGCGCTTCGGCCACCCATCCGGCACCTTGCGGGTTGGCGCGGAAGCGACGCAGCAGAACGGCGAGTGGAGCGTGACCAAGGCGGTCATGAGCCGCAGCGCCCGCGTGTTGATGGAAGGTTGGGTACGCATCCCCGGCGACACGTTCTAAGCTGAACACACCATAACGGAGGAGAAATGAATTACGCTGATTTTTATCAGCGCTCTATCGTCACGCCTGAACCGCTGGTGCGTCAGCCAGGGCGACCAGCCCGCGCTGATCGCCATTTCCACCGAAACCAATACGGAGCGTAGCTACTCGCTCAACGAACTGCGCACCGAGGTCGAACGCTGCGCCGCGATGATGCTGGCGCTGGGCGTCGGCCGTGGCGATCGCGTGTTGATCTACATGCCGATGATCGCCGAAGCAGCGTTTGCAATGCTGGCCTGCGCCCGCATCGGCGCGATCCACTCGGTGGTGGCCGGAGTTCATGCGCAAGTACGACCTGTCGTCGCTGCGCACCCTGTACCTGGCCGGCGAACCGCTGGACGAGACCACGTCGCAATGGATACACGACGAGCTGCGCGTGCCCATCATCGACAACTACTGGCAGACCGAAACCGGCCATCTCCGCTGCGGTCTTCCTGAACGGTTACGATGGCCTGATCTACGCCATCGGCTTCCTGGTCGGCTGGCCGGTGATCACCTTCCTGATGGCGGAGCGCCTGCGCAACCTGGGCCGCTTTACGTTTGCCGACGTCGCCGCCTACCGCTTCAAGCAGGCGCCGATCCGCATCTTCTCCGCCTCCGGCACGCTGGTGGTGGTGGCTTTCTACCTGATCGCGCAGATGGTCGGCGCGGGGCAGCTGATCAAACTGCTGTTCGGTCTTGAGTACTGGATCGCGGTGGCGCTGGTCGGCTCGCTGATGATGATCTACGTGCTGTTCGGCGGCATGGCCGCCACCACCTGGGTGCAGATCATCAAGGAGGTGATGCTGCTCGGCGGCGCCACCTTCATGGCCTTCGCCATCGCCGCTTCGGCCAACTTCCCGGTGCTGTTCATGTCGGTGTTGTGGAAGAACTGCACCACCCGCGGCGCCACCATGGGCGGCTTTATCGGCCTGACCACCGCCGTGGTGCTGACCGTGGTGTCGAAATCGGTCTGGGTCGATGTGCTGGGTCATGCCGACGCGCTGTTCCCGTACGCGTCGACCGCGCCGGCTACGAGGCGCAGGAGATGCGCTCCGAGACCGGTATCGGAGCCGCTGGAGCCGCCGCGCACTGATCTAATTGTCAAGTGATCGGATGACGACAATGCCCGGCTCTCCGGGCATTGTCGTTTTTAGGGCCGCCGCTCTGCGCGCGCGATGGCTAATGCGCCCAATGTGGTTTATGATCTGCCAACTATGCTGCCGAGAAGTAACGGGCGAGGTGGCATCTTCTTTTGGGTGCCTTTGGTGTACATGAATCGAGCTTCGACTAATCCTGATTTTGTGGCGGATGCGCTGGCGCTGATCGGCGTTCCCGCGTGCGCCTACAGCGATGAGGGCGTAGTATTGGCCGCCAATTGGGAACTGATCGATTTGCTGGGGGCCGACCCTTGCGGACAGCCCGTCATCGAGCTGTTTGCGCGCCACGTGCGTGCCGCCAGCGCCGAGCATCTCGATACGGCCATGCTGTCCGGGACCTTTGGCATGCGCTGGGACAGCTGCCTGACTTGCGCGAACGGACAATATCTGTCGGTTCAGGCCAAGGCCAAGGCGTTGCCAGCCGGTGCCTCGGGCGGCACCATCGTCTTCCACGACATCAGCGCGGTCGAGCGCGACCAGCGCGCCTTGCGCAAGACGCTGCTGGAGCAACAGGCCATCCTGGAGAACGCCGCCGTCGGCATCCTGTTCACCAAGGACGGGGTTATCCAGGAGTGCAATATCCGCTGTGCCGAAATGCTGGGCTACAGTCGCCAGGAGCTGGAAGGAGTGTCCAGCGTGAAGGTCTATCCGAGCGAAGCGGACTTCATCGACTTGGGCCGCAAGGCCAGTCCACCGCTGTCGCAGGGCTTGTCCTTCATGCAGGAGGCGCAGATGCGCCGCAAGGACGGCACGCTGTTCTGGGCCCGCCTGTTCGGCCGCGCCATCGATCCTATCCACACCGCCGAAGGCACGGTGTGGATCATGGAAGATATCAACGAGCACCGCATCGACGAAGAGAAGCTGCGCCGCGCGCTGCTGGAGATGCAGGCCATCATGGACAGCGCGCCGCTGGCAATCGGCTTCCAGCGCGATAACCGCATCCTGCGCTACAACCACCGCTTCGCCGAATTCTTCGGCTTCAACGACGATGGCGGCGTCGGCCAGCTGACGTCGACGCTGTATCCGTCGCAGGAAGCGTTCGACGCGGTGGTGCGCAAGGCGCGGCCGCTGCTGGCGCGCGGCAAACCATACCAGGCCGAGATGGAGATGCGGCGCCAGGACGGCTCGACCTTCTGGGCGCATGCTTTCGGCTACGTGATCAATCCGGGCCGCACGCAGCAGGACACCATCTGGATCTTCGACGACCGCAGCGCGCAAAAGCGGCATGAAGAGGCGACCCGCCAGCTGCTGCTGGAACAGAAGGCGATCCTGGACAACGCCTCGGTCGGCATCCTGTTCAGCAAGGCGCAGGTCATGTTGAGCTGTAATCCGCGCATGGCGGAGATGTTCGGCTATCACATCGACGAAATGGTGGGGCATCCATCGGCGATGGTGTTCCCGTCGCAGGAGCGCTACGAGGAATTCGGCCGCGAGGCCGCGCCCTTGCTGGGCACCGGCCAGCCGTTCGAGAAAAAGGAATACGAGTTCAAACGCAAGGACGGCAGCGTGTTCTGGTGCCGCGTGCGCGCCAAGGCGGTGGACGACGCGCACAGCGAAGGCGGCACCATCTGGATCCTGGAGGACGTGACCGGCACGCGCCAGACGCAGATGGAGGTCGAGGCCATCATGACCAATGCCTCGATGAGCATCCTGTTCACCAAGAATCGCGTCATCACGCGCTACAACCGCGGCTTCGCCGAGATGTTCCGCTACGAGGGCGACGCCGGCCTGGGCCTGCCCGGCCGCGCGCTGTATCCGTCGCAGGAGTCCTACGACAAGCTGGGCGCGCAGGCCTATCCCTTCCTGTCGGTCGGCAAGCCGTTCCAGATCGAGATGGAGATGCGGCGCTCCGACGACACCTTGATGTGGGCGCAGCTGATCGGCTACGTGGTCAATCCCGACGACCCGACCCAGGGCACGATCTGGGTGATCGAGGACCGCACCGAGCAAAAGAACGCCGAGGAATCGCTGCGCAACGCGCTGCTGGAAAACCAGGCCATCCTGGACAGCGCGGTGCTGGGCATCTCGGTGGTGGAGCATGGCCGCAACCTGCGCTGCAACACCAAGATGGAGGAATTGTTCGGCTACGCGCCCGGCGAGATGAACCAGTTGAGCGTGCAGGCCTTCTATGCCGACAAGGATGCGTGGGAAGCGGCGCGCGCCGCCACCGCCGACGACTTCCACGCCGGCCGCGTGCACGCCTCCGAGTACCAGCTGGTGCGCAAGGACGGCAGCACGTTCTGGGGTCGCCTGTCCGGCCGGCCGTTCGACCTGGCGCAGGCCACCGGGCGTTCGGTATGGCTGGTGGACGACATCACCGAGCGGCGCGAGGCGGCCGAAGCGGTCAGCCGCGCACGCGACGACCTGGAAGTGCGGGTGCTGGAGCGTACCGCCGAGCTGGCCGGCGCCAATGCGCTGCTGCAAGGCGAGATCGTCGAACGCCGCCAGGCCGAGGCGCGCGTGCACCACATGGCCTACCACGACAGCCTGACCGGCCTGCCGAACCGCGCGCTGTTGTCGGACCGGCTGGACCGCGCCATGCTGGCGGCGCAGCGTTCCGAACGCCGGCTGGCGGTGATGTTCATCGACCTGGATCGCTTCAAGACCATCAATGATTCGCTGGGCCACATGACCGGCGACCAGCTGCTGAAGGAAGTGGCGAGCCGTCTGTGCCGCGCGGTGCGCGCCAGCGACACCGTGGCCCGCCTGGGCGGCGACGAGTTCGTGGTGCTGGTGCCGGGCATCCGTTCGTCGGAGGAGGCCAGCCACGTGGCGGAGAAGATCATCGAGGCGCTGTCGGACAGCTTCCCGCTCGAAGGCCGCAACCTGCACATCACGCCGTCGATCGGCATCTGCGTGTATCCGGACGACGGCGGCGACGTCGAGACGCTGATGCGCCACGCCGACGCCGCCATGTACCACGCCAAGGCCAGCGGCAGGAACAATTACCAGTACTTCAAAGAGGCGATGAACCAGACGGCGGCGGCGCACTTCGAGCTGGAGTCCAGCCTGCGCGGCGCGCTGGCGCAGGACGAGTTCGAGCTGCACTTCCAGCCCATCATGGACATCGGCACGCGCCGCCTGCATACGATGGAGGTGCTGCTGCGCTGGCGCCGCGGGGACGGCGAGCTGGTGCTGCCGGACCACTTCATCCCCATCATCGAGGAGAACGGCCTGATCGTGCCGATCGGCGAGTGGGTGATACGCCAGGCTTGCAAGCAAAGCATGGCGTGGCAGCGCGCCGGGCTGGCGCCGGTGCCGCTGGCGGTGAACCTGTCGCCGCGCCAGTTCATGCATCGCGGCTTGATCGAGTCGATCCGCGCCATCCTCGACGAGACCGGCATCGATCCGTCATTGATCGAATTCGAGATCACCGAGACGGCGCTGATGCAGCACGGCGAGCAGACGCTGGACATCCTGGGCCAGATCAACGCCATGGGCATCCGTTTGTCGATCGACGATTTCGGCACCGGCTATTCGAGCCTGGCCTACCTGAAGCGCTTCCCGGTCAAGAAGATCAAGATCGACCGCGCCTTCATCAAGGAATTGGAAGAGAGCGCGGAAGACCGCGCGATTGTGGCGGCGATCATCGCGCTGTCGGACAGCCTGCAGCTGTCGGTGGTGGCGGAGGGCGTGGAGACCGAAGGCCAGTACGCGCTCCTGCAGCGCAATGGCTGCCAGTACGCGCAGGGCTATCTGTTCTCGCAGCCGGTGCCGCACGCGACGGCCCAGCTGCTGCTGCCAAGGCTCTAGTTAATCCAGCGTGGCGATCACCGGAGCGTGGTCGGACGGCTGTTCCCATTTGCGCGGCGCGCGGTCGATCACGCAGGCGCTGCAACGGGCCACCAGCGCCGGCGACAGCAGGATGTGGTCGATGCGCAGGCCTTTGTTGAGGCGGAAGCCCAGCGCGCGGTAGTCCCACCAGCTGAACGATTTTTCCGGCTGCTCGAACAGGCGGTAGGAATCGGTCAGGCCGATGTCGAGCAAGCGGGTGAGGGCGGCGCGTTCCTTGTCGGACACCAGCACCTGGCCGGCCCACGCGGCCGGATCGTGGACGTCGCGGTCTTCCGGCGCGATGTTGTAGTCGCCCAGCACCGCCAGTTGCGGATGCAGTGCGGCTTCTTCCTTGATCCAGTCGTGGAAGGACGACAGCCAGCCCAGTTTGTACTCGTATTTGTCGGAGTCGACGCTTTGGCCGTTAGGCACGTAGGCGCACACCACGCGCACGCCGTCGATGGTCGCGGCCAGGATGCGCTGCTGCGGATCTTCATAGCGCGGATTGTTCTTGATCACGTCGGCGATCGGCAGTTTGGACAGGATGGCCACGCCGTTGTAGGTCTTCTGGCCGCTGTAGGCGACGTGGTAGCCGGCAGCCTCGATGGCGGCCACCGGAAACTTGTCATCTGTTAATTTTGTTTCTTGAATACAGAGGACATCGATGGGGTTCTCCTCTAGCCATTTCAAGACGTGCGTCAGGCGAACGTTGAGTGAGTTAACATTCCATGTGGCTATTTTCATCTGAGTCAGTGTCCTTGCGGGTTTTGGGGGAGGCGCTAGCCTATATCAGCGAATCTTACAGCATCTTGATTTAACACATACGATTGTTAATTTGACGATTTTTATAAAAAAACATGAAAAAGTCTTTCGTGCGGGCACTGTCAGCGCCTAAAATGTTGCAAAATGTGTGAAATTAAAAAAAAATTGCTAGGAGTGTCTCCTTGTTGTCAAAATAGAACGGTAAATAAAGACAAAATAAGCAAAAGAGAAATATACTGATACAAATTGGGTGGAAAACTTGTATTTCCGTCGAGCAATCAAAAATAGTAGTGTCCAGGGTTCATTTTTGTGTTGTAACTCAACAAGAAATGGTACTATAGGGAAATTACTTGTGGTTTTAACAGTGAATTGCGCGTAGCGCATTTGCAAAGGAATTAAAATGCGAGCTGCATTCGAGACGTGGGCGCAGAAAGACGGTCACATCGTCCGACGCCGGGAAGACAAACCAGAAGAGTATCTGGTTTTTGAAACGCAACGCCGCTGGGTCATCTGGCAGGCTGCGCTGGAGCACGGCAAAACGCCGGGCGGCCGCAAGACGGCTGCACAAAAGGAAGCCGCCGCGCTGGAAAAGGCCAAGGCTGCCGTTCAACGTCCGCCGGCCATCAATTCCGACGAGGCTGCTGTGCGCAACCAGGTGCTGAACGAAGTGCTGGATGCGTTCTCCACCCTGGGCGGCGAGCGCGGCATGGACGATATCCTGAAAGTGGTACAGGGTCTGAAGAAGAAGCAGCTGGAGCAGGCGGAAGAACGCATTGCTGCGGCCGAGCCGGTACGGCATAACGCCTGACCCGGATGCGCTTCAAGCACTACAAAGGGGGCCTCTACGAGCTGGTGTGCGAGGCCACCCTGGAATCCGACCTGAGTACCATGATCGTTTATCGCGCCGCGAACGGATCCATCTGGACCCGGCCGAAAGACGTGTTTTTTGAAATTGTCGAAGTCGATGGCGTAAAAGTGCAACGCTTTACGCCGCTTGATTGAGCATTTAGAACCACTCGCGGGCTGCTACACTGGTCTGACCCACTAACCCTGAGGCAGACCATGTATTTCCGCCCCGTTGCAGCGGCAATTGTACTGCCGGCCCTGATGGCCGGCTGTGCTTCCCTGACTGAATCCACCCAACAAAACGTGCTGGTGCAAACCGTGCTCGATCATCGCGAGATCGCGGGCGTCGGCTGCGTGCTGTACAACGACGTCGGCAAATGGTTCGTGACCACGCCGGCGCGCATTACGCTGCGCAAGAGCGCGGGCGCGCTGCGCATCGACTGCCAGAAAGAGGGCACGGGCTGGGCCTACGAAAAGGTCGACTCCAAGGTGGACGGGAATCTGTGGGGGAATCTGGCGCTGACGGCCGGTGTCGGCTATTTCATCGACAAGAACACCGGCGCGGCCTATGACTATCCTGCCACGCTGACGGTGGTGATGCACCCGGCGGTGGAGCGCGATGCGCTGCCGCCGCCGGCTGCGGGTGTTACTTTGTACTGATTACGCGCGCTTAGGTGCGATTAATCAGGAAGTTCGACAGCAGCGGTACCGGACGGCCGGTCGCGCCTTTTGCGCCGCCCGATTTCCACGCGGTGCCGGCGATGTCCAGGTGGGCCCAGGTGTACTTGCGAGTGAAGTTCTCCAGGAAGGCTGCGGCGGTGCACGAGGCGCCGCCCGGCGTGCCGATGTTGGCCAGGTCGGCGAAGTTGGACTTGAGCTGCTCGTTGTACTCCTCGCCGATCGGCAGGCGCCACGCGGTGTCGCCGGCGGCTTTACCCGCAGCCATGATCTCGTCGGCCAGTTTGTTGTGGACGTCGTCGTCGCGCGTGAACAGGCCGCTCTTGTGGTGGCCCAGGGCGACGATGCAGGCGCCGGTCAGCGTGGCGATGTCGATCACGGCGGCCGGGTTGAAGCGCTCGGCGTAGGCCAGCGCATCGCACAGCACCAGGCGGCCTTCGGCGTCGGTGTTCAGGATCTCGATGGTCAGGCCGTTCATCGAGGTGATGATGTCGCCCGGCTTGGTGGCGCGGCCGGAAGGCATGTTCTCGCAGGCGGCAATCACGCCGATCACGTTCAGCTTCAGGTTCATCTCGCCGATGGCGCGGAAGGTACCGAGGACAGACGCCGCCCCACCCATATCGTACTTCATCTCGTCCATGCCTGGACCGGCCTTGAGCGAAATGCCGCCGGTGTCGAAGGTGATGCCTTTACCGACCAGCACCACCGGCGCATCCTTGGGCTTGCCGCCCATGTGTTTGAGGATGATGAACTTCGGCGGCTGCTCGCTGCCGTTGGTCACGGACAGGAAGCTGTTCATCTTCAGCGCTTCCAGCTGTTTGCGGTCCAGCACTTCAACGTCGAACTTGTAGTCCTTGCCCAGCTTCTTGGCGGTGTTGGCCAGGTAGGTCGGGGTGCAGATGTTGGCCGACAGGTTGCCCAGTTCCTTGGTCAGGTCCATGCCGTTGGCGATCGCCTCGGCTTGGGCCAGCGCCAGCTTGGTGGCGGCGGTGCTTGGCACGGCCAGCGCGATTTTCTTCACGCCGGTCGGCGCCGGATCCTTCTTGCTCTTCTGGCCGTCGGTGCGGAACACGCTTTCGTGCGCGCTTTGCACCACGCAGCGGATTGCCCAATTGACGTCGCGCTCTTTCACTTCGGTCATCGGCAGTGCGATAATAGCGTCGCTCGCGCCCAGGGCGGAGAAAGCCTTCAGCACCGCGGACACGCCGCTGGCGAAATTCTTCTCGCTGACGCCATCGTCGCTACCCAGGCCGACCAGCAGCACGCGTTCGGCGCTTGCGCCTTTCACGCCGCGTAGCAGCAGGGTGGTGCCGGCTTTGCCGGAGATGTCGCCGGACTTCAGCGCAGCCGTGATTTCACCGGAACCGTCCAGCGCCTTGGCGGCCTGCGACAGCTTCTTGTTCTCAAAGACCGCGACGGCGACAACGCCGGCTTTGGCCGAAGCGATGGTGTTTTTTGTGTCGAATGCTTTTATGCTAAAGTCCATTTGATTCTCCGTGTCGTGTACGAATTGCCAGCCTGTTTGACAGGCTGTTATTTAACTTGTGGCCCTGCGAGGCCCTTAACTACCGAATTATAACTTTCGAATGATCTTTCAACGCGCCCTACGACGTGAAATGGCAAGTGCCGCCGGCGCCACCTTCACTGTGCTGTTCAGCATATGTGTTACCTGGACCCTGATCGCCGTGTTGGGCCGGGCCGCAGGCGGCAAGGTCGCCTCCAGTGACGTCATCGCGCTGATCGCATTCGCAACGCTGAATTATCTGCCAACTATCCTCATCCTCACCAGCTTTATTTCAGTGCTGATGGTGGTCACGCGCAGCTACCGCGATTCCGAGATGGTGGTGTGGTTCGCTTCGGGCCTGAGCCTGACCAAGTGGATAGCCCCGGTACTGAGCTTCGGCCTGCCGATGGTGCTGCTGACAGGCGCCCTGAGTTTCGTCGCCACGCCGTGGGCCAAGCAGAAAAGCTCGGAATACGTGGAGCGCTTCGAAAAACGCGAAGACCTGCAGAAGGTCTCGCCGGGCCAGTTCAAGGAATCGGCGTCGGCCAACCGCATCTTCTTCGTCGAAGGCGTGGCCGGCAAGACGGCCGTGGTGCAGAACGTGTTCGTCAACACGGTCGACGAACACGGCACCGCCGTCATCGTCGCGCGCGAGGGCGTGATCAACACCGGCGCCAAGGGCGAGCGCTATCTGGTGCTGAAGAACGGCCGCCGCTACCAGGGTACGCCGGGCCAGTCGGACTTCCAGACCATGGAGTTCGAAAGCTACAGCATGCGCGTGACCAGCCAGACCCAGGACCTGGAGTCCGAGCGTAACACCGACGCCGAGCCTATCATGGCGCTGCTGCACGACACCACCGCCTTCGGCCGCGCGGAGCTGTTGTGGCGCATCTCGTCGCCGGCCACCTGTTTGATCCTGATCCTGCTGGCGGTGCCGCTGGGCTTTGTCAATCCGCGCGCCGGCAGTTCGGCCAACTTGATCATCGCACTGCTGATCTTCTTCAGCTACAGCAACGTGGTCAAGCTGGTCGAGGCCAGCGTCAAGCAGGGCAAGTCATCGTTCGCGCTGTCCTGGTGGCCGCTGCACGTGTTCGCGGCGTTGCTGGTGTTCGCGCTGTTTGCCTGGCGCCTGAACCTCAACCATCGCTACCATCCGCTGGCATTGCTGGCGGCGCTGAAGCGTTCGCGCGCAGCCGCCAAGAAAGCTGTCACGCCATGAAAATCCTGCAACGCTATTTCGCCGTCTCGATCCTGCAGGCGGTGGCCTTTGTGCTGGTCGCCTTCCTTGGCCTGCAAGCCTTCATGGACCTGACGGGCGAGCTGCCGTCGGTCGGCAAGAACGGCTACGCTATCCAGTACGCCTTCCTGTACGTGCTGGTGCAATTGCCGGCGCACGTGTATGAGGTGATGCCGATTGCGGCGCTGATTGGCACCATCTACACGATGGCGCAGTTCGCGGCGACGTCCGAATTCACCATTATGCGCGCCTCCAGCATGTCGACCGGGATGGTGGCGTGGATGCTGGCCAAGATCGGCTTCGTGCTGGTGGTCGTCACCTTCATCTTCGGCGAACTGATAGCGCCGCGCACCGCGCCGCTGGCCGAGAAGATCAAGCTGAGCGCGCGCGGCGCCGCGATCTCGTCGGAGTTCCGCTCCGGCCTGTGGACCAAGGATATCGTCAAGTCCGACGGCATGAGCGGCAGCGTGACCGGCTCGCGCTTCTTCAACGTGCGCCAGGTGAAGCCGGACGGCACGCTGGTCGACGTCAAGCTGTACGAGTTCGACACCAATTTCCGCCTGCGCTCGATCACCCTGGCCAAGATCGGCACCTTCAAGGGCAATAACAACTGGCAGCTGTCGGATGTGACGGAAAATATCTTCACCAACCCGGCGCTGCTCAAGCCGGGCAGCGAGGCCAACCTGGCCAACAACTTCGCCCAGGACACCAGCCTGATCGAAACCCGCCACAGCGCCACCAAGGACCTGCTGTCCGAGGTGACGCCGAAGATCCTGTCGGTGGCCGGTTCCGATCCGGAGCGCATGTCGGCCAACGAACTGGCGGTCTACACCCGCCACCTGCAGGAGAACAAGCAGGAGACCGAGCGCTTCAAGATCGCGTTCTGGAAGAAGCTGTTCGACCCGCTGGCGATCTTCGTGCTGATGGCGCTGGCGCTGCCGTTCGGCTACCTGCACACGCGCAGCGGCGGCGTGAGTCTGAAGATTTTTGTCGGTATCATGATCGGTGTCAGCTTCCAGTTGGTGAACACGCTGTTCTCGCATCTGGGCCTGCTGAGCACCTGGCCGGCGGTGGTCACGGCGATCGCCCCTAGCCTGTTATTCCTGCTGCTGGCGCTGGGCGCCTTGTGGTGGGTGGAGCGACATTAAATGAACAAACAAGCCCTGGTTCTGTTTGCGCACGGCGCCCGCGCCGCTTCGTGGGCCACGCCGTTCGAGCGGCTGCGCGAGCTGACGCAGGCGCGTATGCCTGAGGTGCGCGTGGCGCTGGCTTTCCTTGAGCTGATGACGCCACCCCTGCCGGAGTTGGTGGCCGAGCTGACCGCCGACGGCGTCACGCGGATCACCGTGGTGCCGGTATTCCTCGGGCAGGGCGGGCATGTGCTGCGCGACCTGCCGCTGATGGTCGAGCAGTTGCGCATCGATTATCCGCAGGCGACGATCAACGTGGCCGAAGCGGCCGGCGAGAACGCGGCCGTGCTCAACGCCTTGTCCGACTACTGCGTTGCTTCGCTTTCGCTGTCAGCGCAGGCGGCGCCAGACTGACAGCGGAATTTGCCCGTCCGGCCTGGCCGGCACGCGGTAGCTGAGTTCATCCCCGTTCAATTCGTAGCTGCGTTTTTGCTGCGTTCCCTCCCAGTTTGAAAAGGCCGCGCCGGCGATGCTGAAGGTCAGCGTATGCGCTTCGCCGTCGAGGGCGATGGTGCCGTAGTGGGTGCTCGATCCCAGTACGGCGGCTTCGAACTCCACCGGCGTGCCGTTCTTTTTGTCGCCGCCGGCGAAGCGCGGCCGGTCGGCGCGGTAGATCTGCACGCTGTAACGTCCCTGCTTGTCGATCATCATCAGGCCGGCCGGTGCTTCGCCGTAGTCGCGCACGCGCGTGCCGTCCGGGAGTATCCGGTCGGCGGCGACCAGGGTCCAGGTACCGGCCAGTGGAAAGTCCGGCGCCGCGCCGGCGGCTTGCGTGGCGGGCACCCACATGACGAGGAAAAATAATCGGTTCAGCAGTTTCATGGCGATCTCCTTGGTGACGATACGTTCAAGATAGCGCCAAAGCCATCTGAACGAAATTAGCGAAATCCGCCCGATATATGTGCATAATTGCACAATGAACCAACCTGACTGGGATCACCTCCGTTATTTCCTGGCCCTGCACGACGCAGGCACCTTGAGCGGCGCCGCGCGCGCGGCCGGCGTCGAACACACCACGGTGGCGCGGCGCATCGATGCGCTGGAGGCCGCGCTGGCGGTGACGCTGTTCGACCGCTTCCCCAAGGGATGGTCGCTGACGGTGGCCGGCAAGGCGCTGGTGCCGCATGCGCGCATGATGGAAGAGAACCTGCACGGGTTGATGCGGGCAGCCGGCGGCGCCGCCACGTTGAACGGCAAGGTACGGGTATCGGCGCCTCCGGCGCTGGCGGCGTATCTGCTGGCGCCGCGCCTGAAGGCGGCGCTATTCCGCCTGCCGGGTATTGAGTTGGATTTGCGCGGCGAAGCGCGCGAGACGGACCTGATGCGACGTGAGTCGGACATCGCTTTGCGCTTCAATCGGCCTGTCGCGCCGGGGCTGGCGGTGCGGGCGCTGACAACCGTGGCCTATCGTTTGTACGCAAGCGCCGCCTATCTCGCTGCGCGCACGCCTGAGCAATGGGAATTCGTCGGCTACGATGAGCTGATGCAGGATACGCCGCAGCAGCGATGGCTGGAGAAGATACGCCATGGGCGTCGCTACTGCCTGCGCGCCAATGACCTGGGCGCCCTGTACCAGGCGGCGCTGGCCGGCTGCGGCGTGGCGGTGCTGCCGGAGTACTTCTTCGATATGCGGCACGGCGACCTGGTCGCCATCGACACGCCGGCCTGTCCGATCAAGCGCAAGCTATGGATCGTCATGCACGAGGATGTGCGCCGCGCCGCGCCGGTGCGCGCGGTGGCCGATGAATTGATCGCCCTGTTTACGTCGGGCTAGGGCGCGGCCAGCGGCAGTGTCAATGTGCAGGTCGCGCCCTGGCCCGGCTGGCTGGCGAGGGCGATCGTGCCGCCCAGCGTCGCCGTCACCAGGCTGGAGACGATGTGCATGCCGAGACCGGAGTTGCCGGCGTTGCGGCGGGTGCTGAAGAAGGGCTCGAACACGCGGGGCAAATCCACCGCCGCGATACCGCGGCCATTGTCGGCAAACGACAGCGTTGCGGCGGCGGGGCCGGCCGTCAGGCGGATGTGAATCTGCCCACTCTCGGCACCGAACGCGTGGTCCAGTGCATTGGTCGTCAGGTTGATCAGCACCTGCGACAAGGCGCCCGGATAGCTGTCCATCATGGTCTCCTGCTCCGCCTCGATCAGCACCGTGACCTCCTGCTGGCGCAGTTGCGGCTCCAGGCTGGCCATGGTTTCGCGCACCAGGTCCCCCAGCAGGAACTGGCGGCGCTGCTCGCTGCTGCGGTCCGTGGCGCCGGACTTCAGGCGCCGCACCAGTTCCGCCGCCCGCTCGCAGTTCGCGGTCAGCGCCGCAACCAGCTCGACGCAATTGGTGGTGAACTGCTCCAGCCTGGAACGCGTCATCTGGCCGGCGTCCACGTTGGCGCGGAATCGCCGCAGCTCTTCGCCCAACTGGGTGGCGGCGGTGTAGCTGACCCCCACCGGCGCGTTGATTTCATGCGCCAAGCCGGCAACCAGCCGTCCCAGCGACGCCATGATCTCGGTCTTGACCAGCTGTTCCTGCATGTGCTGCTGGCGCTCCAGCGATTCCTCCAGCGCCAGGGTGCGCTGCGCCAGGTCCGCCGTGCGGCGCGCCACCAACTGCTCCAGCGACGCCTCCACTTCGGCGCGCGCTGTCACTTCGTGTTGGAGCGCGACGTTCTGCAGCGCCAGTTGTTGATGCATCGCGCTCAATTCCAGGTGTGTCTGCACGCGCGCCAACACTTCCTGCAGATGCAGCGGCTTGGCGATGTAGTCGACGCCGCCCGCGTCGAAGCATTCGAGCTTGGACTTTTCGTCGGTCAGGCTGGTCATGAAGATCACCGGGATATTGCGCAGCTTTTGGCTCGCCTTGAGGCGGCGGCAGGCGGTGTGGCCGTCCATGCCGGGCATGATCACGTCGAGCAGGATCAGGTCCGGCGGCTGCTGCGCCGCCAGCGCCAACGCCGCGCCGCCGTCGCGGGCCACGATCACCCGCATCCCGGACAGCTCCAGCATCTCGCGCAACACCATGACGGTGCTGGCGGAATCGTCCGTCACCAGTACCACCGGCGCCGCTGCGGCCTGGCTTGTGCTATCGGAGGTGGTAGTCAACGCGGCTCTCCTGGCTGGATTGTCCCGGACATTGTGAACAACAGTCCGTGGTAGTTTGCAATAAAGAAATGGTTTTTTACTACCTTCTGCCTTAAAATTGTTCTTGCAACGGTACGAGTGTTTTCCGTGGTCGTCAAGTGGAGCCTGAATATGCAGGATGATGAACTGCCTTCTTCGATGTCTCTACTCGACAACATCAGCTGGATAGTCGAGGATAGCCCAGGCCCATGTTTGCCCGATGCCTCGCTGCCGCCGTGGAAGCTGCTGATCGTCGATGACGACCCGCAGGTGCAGCAGGTGACCGACCTGGTGCTGCGCAGCCTGAATTTTCTCGGGCGCGGCGTGCTGCTGCTGCACGCCACCTCGGGCCTGGAGGCGCGCGCGGTGCTGCAAGAGCACCGCGACATCGCGTTCGCGCTGCTGGACGTGATCATGGAGACGCGCACGGCCGGACTTGACCTGGTGCGCCATATCCGCGACGAGTTGGGCGAGCGCGCCATGCGCATCGTGCTGCGCACCGGCCAGCCGGGCGACGTGCCGGAGCAGGACGTGGTGCTGGCCTACGAAATCGATGATTACAAGGCCAAGACCGAGCTCTCGGCGCAGAAGCTGACCACCTGCGTCATCGCTTCCTTGCGCGCCCACGACTACATCACCCGTCTCAACCAGCTCAATGCGGAGCTGGAGATGCGGGTGCAGATGCGTACCGCAGAATTGGAAAAGCTGGCCATGCTGGACCCGCTCACGGGGGCCGGCAACCGCCGCCATCTCGATCAGCGGGCCGCCGTGGAAATCGCCGACAGCGAGCGCAATGGTGGTCCGCTGGCGGTGGTGATGCTCGATATCGATCACTTCAAGCAGATCAACGATACCTGGAGCCATGCGGCGGGCGATGCGGTGTTGCGCAGCCTGGTCAGCCTGGTGCAGGGGGAGTTGCGGCCGCGCGACTTCATGGCGCGCATCGGCGGCGAGGAGTTCGTGCTGCTGTTGCCCGGCACCGGCATGGACGATGCAGGCCGGGTGTGCGAGCGGATACGCCGCTGCATCCACTGCTCGCCATTTGAAATCGAACAGGGGGAGATTCCGGTGACATCGAGCTTCGGCGTCACGCTGCTGATGGCGGGCGAACGGCTGGAGACTGTGCTGGCGCGGGCCGACGGCGCGCTGTATTCGGCCAAGCAGGGCGGGCGCAACTGCGTGGTGACCGCCGAACTGCCCGGCGAGTCCGACGTGGGCAGCGTCGCCGCCTAGTGCCGTCTAGTGCCCCGCGCGCGGCACCAGCTTAATCTCGTACAGCTTGGGCCACAATTTCCCGGTGACGAACAGGCGCTTTTTCTCGGCGTCCCAGGCGATGCCATTCATGACGTTTTCGCCGTTGAGGCCTTTGCCGGCGCCGGGAAACAGCTTGCCCAGGTCGATCCAGCCGGTGATCTTGCCGTTGGCCGGGTCGATGCGCGCAATGGTGTTGGTGTGCCACAGGTTGGCGAAGATCTCGTCGCCCACCACTTCCAGCTCGTTGACCTGGTCGACCGGGATGCCGTCCGCCGTCACCTTCACGCGGCGCACTTCGAGGAAGGTCTTGGGATCGAGGAAGCGCAGCGTGGCGGTGCCGTCGCTCATGATCAGTTCCTTGCCGTTTTGCGTCAGGCCCCAGCCTTCGCCGGGGTAGGCGAACTGGCTGCGCATCTCGAAGGTGGCCAGGTCGAACACGAAGCCGGTCTGGGTCTGCCAGGTCAGGCCGACCAGCGTGTCCTTCCATACCGCCAGGCCTTCGCCAAAGTACTGCGGCGGGATGTCCTTGCTCTGCAGGACCTTGCCGGTCTCCAGATTCACTTTGCGGATCGACGATTTGCCATTCAGGCCGGTGCTTTCGTACAGGAAGCCGTCGCGGTACAGCAGTCCTTCGGTGAAGGCTTGCGGATCGTGCGGGTAGGCGTGGACGACCTTGAAATCGTAAGTCGGGATGGCGGCGCCAGCGCTGGCGGCGGCAGGCAGCAGGGCAAAAAGGAGCAGGGTCTGGGCGTAGTTCGTTTTCACTATTCGTTCGCAGAGGAGTTTTCGAGTTCGATCATGGCTTCGAGCGTCGTGCCGGGGGTGTCGAGTTCCGCCTGGACGCAGGCGCGCGCTTCCGGCGACTGCACCAGCGTCACCGCCTGGGCGCGCGCCGCTTCCGCTGCAGCAGTATCGCCGCAGCCGTTCAGCAAGTCCAGCACCAGCGCCAGTTCGTTGATGTAGTTGTACACCTCGGCCAGCAGGGCGGAGATGCCGGCGGTGGTCAGCACATTGAAGCCGGCGCGCCGCTCGTTGAGCAGGGCCGCCGCCTGCGCCAGGTGCTGCATCGGCTGCGGCAGGTGGCTGCCGGCCAGCGCGTAGTCGCCGCAGGCCATCATCGCCGGCATTGCGGAGCGGGCGCATTGCCGCGCCAACGCTGGCGGCAGTTGCTGGAACAGATGGTAGGTGTTTTGCAGGTCGCCCAGCTTGTCGTTGATGGCGCGGATGTCGTTGAACAGGACCTCGGCGGCATCGCCGTCGGCCTGGGCCAGCAGGCGCTGGCTGTCGCGGTCGCGCAGATCGACCAGTGCGCGGCGCGCCGGCAGGTGTTCCTCCGCCAGCTTGGCCCAGGCGCCCAGCACATAGGACAGGCGCAGCGGCGCGGTCTCCGCGTCGGCGGCGCTGGCGTCGAACAGCCAGATATAGTCTTTGAGCGCGCTATCGAAAGCGCCGTCGGAGTGGGCCTTCCATGCGCGTTCCAGCACTTCGTGAACAGTGTCCATTGCTACCTCGTTTGGTATGAATGGACATTCTATTACGGATCAGGCGCTCAGTAGCTGTACTGCTGAAGGGAGTTGTGCTTCGTCGCGGTGCTGGTGGGCGCGGGTTTTCATCGCGTCGCCCAGCATCACCAGCACCGGGCCGTGGGCCGCGCCCAGGCCTTGCGCCAGCGAGGCGATGGTCAGGCGGCGGATATGCTGGTCCGGGCGGCTGCAATTTTCGATGACGACCACCGGCGTGTCCGGACGGCGGCCCTGCGCCAGCAGGCGTTCCGCCGTGGCGATGGCTTCGCGGCCGCCCATGTACTGCACCAGGGTGTCGGTGTCGGGGATGGCGTCGTGTTCGGTGTGTTCCGGCGCGGTGGAGGAGGTGAAAAAGGCGACGCTGCGCGCCACGCCGCGCTTGGTCAGCGGCTGCTTGCTGGCGGCCGCCGCGGCCAGCGCGGTGGTGATGCCGGGGACGACTTCCACCTCGATGCCTGCTTCTTCCAGCGCGCGCAGTTCCTCGTCGGCGCGGCCGAACAGCATCGGGTCGCCGCCCTTGAGCCGCACCACCAGCGGGAACTTGTGGGCGTTGTCTATCATCTGCTTGTTGATGAACTGCTGCGCGGTCGACAGCTGGCCGCAGCGCTTGCCGACCGGGATTTTCTCGGCTCGAGGGCACAGCTCCAGCATCTCGTCGGTCACCAGGGCGTCGTGCAGCACCACGTCGGCTTGCGCCAGCAGGCGCGCGCCGCGCAGGGTGATCAGGTCCTGGGCGCCTGGGCCGGCGCCGATCAGGTAGACTTTTCCGCGAGTTGCCATTGCCGTTTCCTCTTATTCGCCGAGGCGGATCATGCCCGCGGCGACGGTCTGGTGCGTGACTTCATCGATCAGGATGAAGGCGCCGGTGGCGCGGATGTCGGCGTAGGCGTCGGCCGCCAGCGGCTGCTGCACGGTCAGGCCGATGCGGGCGATATCGTTCAGCTTCAAGCCTTCGGCGCTGTGGCGCTGCTGGGTGTTGATGTCCAACAGCGAGTCGATGCCGGTGATCTTGGCCGAGGTCTGCTTGGTGCCGTGCTTGATCCAGTACTTGCGGCGCTGGTCCAGCGGCTCGTCGGACATCCAGCAGACGTCCGCCTTCAACTGCTTGAGCAGGGTCGCGGGCTGGCTGGCGCCGGCCAGCAGGTCGCCGCGCGAGATGTCCAGGTATTCGTTCAGCAGCAGCGTGATCGATTGACCGACCACCGCCGATTGATGCGAGCCTTCCAGCGTGACGATGTCCTTGACGGTCGCGGTCTGGCCGGATGGCTGCACCACCAGCGTGTCGCCGACCGAGACCTTGCCGGCCTCGATGCGGCCCATGTAGCCGCGGAAGTCGTTGGCTTCGTGGCCGTTGTGGCGGGCCACCAGCTGCACCGGGAAGCGGAACGGCGCATTGTGCGATTCGTCGTACACCGACAGCGATTCCAGCAGCTCGATCAAGGTCGGGCCCTTGTACCAGCTCAGTTTTTCGCTGGCGCTGACGACGTTGTCGCCGGTCAGGGCGGACAGCGGGATCGGCGTGATGTCCTTCAGGCCCAGCGTTTCGGCGAACTCGCGGTAGGCCTTGACGATGCGGTCGTAGATCGCCTGGTCGTAGTTCACCAGGTCCATCTTGTTGACGGCGACCACCACGTGCTCGATCTGCAGCAGGTGGGCGATGGTCGAGTGGCGCTTGGTCTGGATCAGCAGGTCCACACCGCCGTCTTCGTGCAGCTTCACTTTCGAGACGTCGATCAGGATGATGACGGCATCGGCGGTCGAAGCGCCGGTGACCATGTTGCGGGTGTACTGCTCATGGCCCGGCGTGTCGGCGATGATGAACTTGCGCTTGGGCGTGGCGAAGTAGCGGTAGGCCACGTCGATGGTGATGCCTTGTTCGCGTTCGGCTTCCAGGCCGTCGGTCAGCAGCGACAGGTCGACGGCGTCGCCGACGGTGCGCTTGTGCTTGGAGCGCGACATGGCGTCCAGCTGGTCGGCGAAGATGCCTTTGCTGTCGAACAGCAGGCGGCCGATCAGGGTGGACTTGCCGTCATCGACGGAGCCGGCGGTGATGAAGCGCAGCAGGCCGCGTTCAGTTTTTTGTTCGTGGTGGTCGGTGAGTGCGTTCATCAGAAGTATCCTGCTTTTTTACGTTTTTCCATCGAAGCCTCGGAGGTCTGGTCGTCCATCCGGGTGGCGCCGCGTTCGGTGATTTGCGTGACTGCGGTTTCGGCGATGATCTGGTCCACCGTGGCCGCATCCGACGACACCGGGCAGGTGCAGGAGATGTCGCCGACGGTGCGGAAGCGCACCACCTGCGTTTCGACGGTCTCGCCTTCGCGCGCCGGGGTCAGGTCGGTCAGCGGCACCAGCAGGCCGTTGCGCGGAATGACCTGGCGTTCGTGGGCGAAGTAGATCGGCGGCAGTTCCAGCTTTTCACGGGCGATGTACATCCACACATCGAGCTCGGTCCAGTTCGAGATCGGGAACACGCGCATGTTCTCGCCCGGATGGACGCGGGTGTTATACAGGTCCCACAGTTCCGGGCGCTGCGACTTTGGATCCCACTGGCCGAATTCGTCGCGGAAGGAGAAGATGCGCTCCTTGGCGCGGGCCTTCTCTTCGTCGCGGCGGGCGCCGCCGATGCAGGCGTCGAAGCCGTGTTCGGCGATGGTTTCCAGCAGCGTGACCGCCTGCGCGGCGTTGCGCGAATCGGTCAGCGGATTACGCAGGCGCACCGTGCCTTTTTTGATCGACTCTTCAACCGAGCCGACGATCAGGCGCTCGCCCAGTTCGGCCACGCGCTTGTCGCGGAAGGTGATCACTTCGGCGAAGTTATGGCCGGTGTCGACGTGCACCAGCGGGAACGGGAATTTGCCGGGACGGAAAGCCTTCTCCGCGATGCGCAGCAAGACCACCGAGTCTTTACCGCCCGAGAACAGCAGCGCAGGGTTGCTGCACTCGGCCGCGACTTCGCGCATGATGTGGATCGCTTCCGATTCCAAAGCGTCGAGGTGGCGCGAATTCACGTGCGCGGCGTGGTTTTCAACTAAAGCGTTCATGGACTATGCCTATTCTTTTGGGTGGCGCGCTTACGCCGCCACGGATTTAATGCGTATCAGTTTGCCGTCGACCATGTGCAGGCCGCACTCTTTCGAATCCGGGTTCTCCCACCACCAGCGGCCGGCGCGGACATCCTCACCCGGTTCGATGGCGCGCGTGCAGGGTGCGCAGCCGATCGATGGATAGCCCTGGTCGTGCAGCGCGTTGTACGGCACGCCGTTGTCGCGGATGTAGTTCCAGATGTCCGCCTCCGACCAGTCGGCCAGTGGATTGAACTTGGTCATGAGATGGGCCGGATCGTCTTCTTCCACCATCAGCGAGGTGCGGGTGGCCGACTGCGCGCGGCGCTGGCCGGTGACCCAGGCCTTGTTGCCGGCCAGGGCGCGGCCCAGCGGTTCGACCTTGCGGATGCGGCAGCACTCGCGGCGCATCTCGACGCTGTCGTAGAAGGCGTTCAGGCCGTTCTGCGCGACGTAGGCGTCGACCGCTTCGGTCTGCGGCTTGTACAGCGCGATCTGGTAGCCGTCGTAGTGTTCCTTGACGCGGTCCAGCATGGCCAGCGTTTCTGGATGCAGGCGTCCGGTTTCGAGCGAGAAGATGCCGATTTCCAGCTTGCCCTTCAAGATCAAGTCGGTCAGCACCATGTCTTCGGCCGCCAGGCTGGAGGCGAAGACCGCCGGGCTGTGGTCCTTGACGATGCGCGCCAGCGTGGCGTTGGTGTCGGCAATCAGCTTGTTCAGGTCACTCATGGCTGCTCCGATCAGATGCCGTAGCCGGCGTCGCCGGGGTTGACGCCGACGTTGCGGGCGTGGCGGCGGAACAGCGGCGCCTTCTGGTCCACCGATGCCTGGTAGGTCTCGGAGAAATCGGACAGGCCTTTCAGCGCGTCGTGGATGTTGCGGTCCGGGCGCGTGGCGTAGGCGTCGAAGCCGACGCGCTGCATCGAGAACAGTTGATCGCGCAGCACGTCGCCGATGGCGCGCAGTTCGCCGGTCCAGCCCAGGCGGGTGCGCAGGTTGTAGGCGATCGAATAGCCGCGGCCATCGGTGAATTTAGGGAAGTCGACGGCGACCAGGGCGAACTGGGACAGGTCGTCCTTTAGTGCTTCCGGGCGTTCGTCGCTGGCGATCCAGACGCCGATCTCGCCGGCGGCGGCGCGCGCCAGCAGCGTGTCGCGCTGGGCGTTCCAGACGGCGACCGGCACGATCACCTTGCCCGCCGGGACGGGCAGGGCGGCGATGGCGTCGGCTTCCGGGGCCACGCCGCCGTCGGCCGCTTCCGGCGCGCGCAGCACGTGCCAGGTGTCTTCGACCACTACACGGCCTTTGATGATCAGGTTTTTCACGGCTTCAGACATATTCATCCTCTCCAACCAGGCGACCGGCTTCGACGATCGGCGTGGCGTACACAAATTCCTTGAACGGCGCGACGCCCAGGCGCTGCGCGCAGTCGGCGAACGATTCGTCTTCGTAGCGGTCGCGCACATACACTTGCAGCAGGCGGCCTATCACTTCCGGCATTTGCAGCGCGGAGAACGATGGTCCGATGATCTTGCCGATGGCGGCGTTGTTGCCTTGCGAGCCGCCGATCGACACCTGGTACCATTCGCTGCCGTCCTTGTCGACACCGAGCACGCCGATGCTGCCGACGTGGTGGTGGCCGCAGGCGTTGATGCAGCCCGAGATATTGAGTTCGATCTCGCCGATGTCGTGCTGGAAGTCGATATTGTCGAAGCGCTCCGCGATGGCGGCGGCGATCGGCAGCGATTTCGCATTGGCCAGCGAGCAGAAATCGCCGCCAGGGCAGCAGATCATGTCGGTCAGCAGGCCGATGTTGGGCGTCGCCAGGCCCTTGGCCTTGACTTGCTCCCACAGCGTGAACAACTGCGACTGCTCGACGTCGGCCAACACGATGTTCTGCTCGTGCGTGACGCGCAGTTCGCCGAAGCTGTAGCGGTCCGACAGGTCGGCCATGAAGTCGATCTGCTCGGCGGTGGCGTCGCCCGGCGGCACGCCGGTCTTCTTCAGCGACAGCACCACGGCGGCGTAGCCTGGCTGCTTGTGCGGCTTGACGTTGCGGTTGACCCAGTTGGCGAAGGCCTTGTTGCCGGCGTGGGCGGCGACCACGTCGCTGTCGTCGAGCTGCTTGTAGGCCGGCGGCTGGAAGTAGTCGATCACGCGCTGCATCTCTTCGACGGTCAGCGTTTCCGGGCCGTCTTTCAGGTCCACCCATTCGGCTTCGACCTGGCGGGTGAACTCTTCGACGCCGATGGCCTTCAGCAGGATCTTGATGCGGGCCTTGTACTTGTTGTCGCGGCGGCCGTACTGGTTATACACGCGCATCACGGCTTCGGTGTAGGTCAGCAGATGCTGCCATGGCAGGAAGTCGCGGATCACGCTGCCCAGGATCGGGGTGCGGCCCATGCCGCCGCCGGCCATGAACTTGAAGCCGATCTCGCCGGCGTCGTTGCGCACCACGGTCAGGCCGATGTCGTGCACGGCGATGGCGGCGCGGTCTTCGACGGCGCCGTTGATGGCGACCTTGAACTTGCGCGGCAGGGCGATGAATTCAGGGTGGAAGGTGGACCACTGGCGCAGCACCTCGGCGTACGGGCGCGGATCGATGATCTCGTCGGCGGCGACGCCGGCGTAGGGATCGGAGGTGGTGTTGCGGATGCAGTTGCCCGAGGTCTGGATGGCGTGCATCTCCACCGAGGCCAGGTCGGCCAGGATGTCCGGGGTCTGCTCCAGCTCGATCCAGTTGAACTGGATGTTCTGGCGGGTGGTGAAGTGGCCATAGCCGCGGTCGTACTTGCGGGCGATGTGCGCAAACATGCGCATTTGCTTCGATGCCAGCAAGCCGTATGGGACGGCGATGCGCAGCATATAGGCGTGCCGCTGCATATACAGGCCATTTTGCAGGCGCAGCGGCAGGAATTCTGCTTCGGTCAGCTCATCGGACAGGCGACGGCGCACTTGATCCCGGTATTGGGCGATGCGTTCGCGGACGATGAGATGGTCATATTGGTCGTATTGATACATATTCTTCCTAGATAGTCGCTTGCTAGAACCCCCAAACTAGCGCTAATAGTAATAAACTTCGTCTTTATTCCATACGACTTAGTCTTTATTTGCTTATATACGTATCGGGTATAAGCAAGCTTAATAATTTTTGATGGGCCTGGACCTGCAATGAACCTTCACCAACTGCGCTTCGTGCGCGAAGCTGTACGCCAGAACTACAACCTGACCGACGCCGCCAAGGCGCTGTTTACGTCGCAGCCGGGCGTGTCCAAGGCGATTATCGAGCTGGAGGAGGAGCTGGGCGTCGATATCTTCACCCGGCACGGCAAGCGTATCCGTGGCCTGACCGAACCAGGGCGGCTGGTGCTGGAATCGGTGGAGTTAATTATGCAGGAAATTGACAGCCTCAAGCGCATCGGCAAGGAATATGCGGCCCAGGACAGTGGCAGTTTTACCATCGCCACCACACACACGCAGGCCCGCTACACGCTGCCGAAAGTGGTGCAGGCCTTCATGCTGAAGTTCCCCAAGGTGCGCTTGTCTTTATTGCAAGGCAATCCGCAGCAAATCGCCGAAATGGTCCAGCGCGACCAGGCCGACCTGGCCATCGCCACCGAATCCATCGCCGGCGTGACCGGTTTGATAACTTTGCCATGTTATCAATGGGAACATGTGGTGGTGGTGGCGCCAGACCATCCATTGCTGAAATCTAAGCAGATTACGCTGGAAGAAATTGCCGCTTTCCCGATTATCACTTACGATGCTGCCTTTGCCGGCCGCAGCAAGATCGACCATGCCTTCTCCCTGCGCGGGTTGAAGCTGGACGTGTTGCTGGAAGCCATAGACGCCGACGTGATCAAGACTTATGTGGAGTTGGGCATGGGGATTGGTATCATAGCGGGCATGGCCTTCGATGCCGAGCGCGACAAATCGCTGCGCGCCATTCCTGCGGGCCACCTGTTCGGCATGAATGTGTCGCGGGTGGCGGTCAAGCAGGGGGCATATCTGCGCAGCTATATCTACACCTTTATCGAACTGCTGGCGCCTACGCTCAACCGTAAATTGATCGAGCAGGCCATGAGCGGTGCAAAAGAACACTACGAACTGTAAATTAGAAAGTAAGACATGATTACCAACCAGTTGGCACAATTTTATGCCGTCAACGCCGATAACTACGACCAGATCTACGCGCGGGAAGAGCGCTTCGACGATCTGGACGACTTGCAGGAAATGGTCGCCGAGCTGTTCCAGGGCCACAAGGTGCTGGAACTGGCCTGCGGCACCGCGTACTGGACCGACCTGATCGCCGAAGTGGCGGAATCGGTGCACGCCACCGACCTGGTGCCGGAAATGATCGCGTTGGCCGAGACCCGCGGCCTGGACGAGGATGTGGTGACCTTCGGCGTGATGGACGCCTTCAACCTGCCGGACGGGCTGGAAGGCAAGTACACGGCGGTGTTCGCGGCCGGCCTGTGGACCCACGTCAAGCGCGAAGACCAGGAGAAATACCTGAAGACCCTGCGCGCCAAGCTGGGCAAGGACGTGCTGCTGGTGCTGCTGGACGAGACCTATGTCGATGGCGACAGCATGGTGTTCGCCCGTACCGATCTGGAAGGCAATACTTTCCAGATCCTGACCGCCGACGACGAGCAGCGCTACGAAGTGATGAAGAACTACCTGACCGACAGCACGCTGCGCAAGCGTTTCGCGACGTCGGCGCGGCAGATCCGCATCGAGCGGCTGGAGTACTACTACCTGCTCAACTGTCGCTTGAAATAACCTCCCAAAAAGCCGCGTTTCGCGGCTTTGTTCATTGTGATGCCGATTTACAACAAATGGTTGATGTCACATTGTTGAAGTAATTGATAGGCATGATTCGCCCCGTAGATTGATTACATGCAGTTACTTCTTCCAACCTTAAGTAGAGAACATCAAGTGAAAAAACTTACTCTGGTAGCAATGATCATCGGCGGTTTCGCAGCGCAAGCCCAAGCTCAATCGAATGTCACGATCTATGGCCTGGTTGATGCCGGCCTGGTCAGCGAGCGCGGCGGCGCGGCAGGCAGCGTGACCAAAGTCACCAGCGGTATCGGTGGCCAGTCGCGTCTGGGCTTCCGCGGTACCGAAGACCTGGGCAACGGCCTGTCGGCCATCTTCACCCTGGAAACCGGCTTGAAAGTGGACGATGGCGCGCTGGACAACGCCAACAGTGCCCTGTTCAACCGTCAATCGTATGTCGGCCTGAAAAGCAAGGAAGCCGGCACCCTGACCATCGGTCGCCAATACACCATGCTGTACAACGCCATGAGCCAGGTTGCCGATCCATTCGGCGCCGGTTACGCAGGCAGCATCAAGAACTTGTTCCCGGCAGCCGGCGCGAACACCCGCACCAGCAACGCCCTGGTCTACTCGACCCCGGTGATGGAAGGCTTCAGCGCCGACGGCCTGTACTCGCTGGGCGAGCAGGCTGGCAGCTCGACCGCCGGCCGCCAGTTCGGCTTCGGCCTGAACTTCGCCAACGGCCCGCTGAACGCGCGCCTGGTGTACAACAACCGCAACAACGACACCGCCGCCGTCGGCGCCACCCCGGCCAAGCTGCAAGACAGCGGCCGCAACACCCTGTTCGCGATCAACTATGATTTCGTGGTTGCCAAAGCCTTCTTCGCCTATGGCGCGGACAAGGGCGTGAACAGCGCGGCCCTGCCATCGGCTAACGCCTACGGCTACACCGTGGCGCCTAAGGCCAGCCTGGACAGCAACGACCTGCTGATCGGCGTGCAAGTGCCAGTCGCTCCTAGCGGCACCATCATGGCTTCGTACATCCGCAAGAACGACAAGACCGTCAACAACCAGGACGCCGACCAGTGGGCGCTGGGTTACCTGCACTCGCTGTCGAAGCGTACCGGCGTGTATGTCGCCTACGCCAAGATCAAGAACAAGAACGGCGCCGGCTACACCGTTGGTAACAACAACGAAGCTGGTAGCGGCGACAAGGCCTTCAACGTCGGCATGCGTCACGCGTTCTAAGCAGGATCAGGCGGCGTTTTCCTGAGGCGGCAGCGGCAGCCGGATCATGATCCGGGTGCCGCCGTCGCTGACGATGGCGATGTCGCCATGCAGTGCCCAGACGCGTTCGCGCATCCCGATCAGGCCGAAGGACGATGCTTTGTCCATGTCCTTTTCGGCGATACCGCGGCCGTCGTCATGGATGGTGACTTGCAGCAGACCGTCGGTGCGGTACAGCGACAACAAGACCTTGCGCGCTTCGGCGTGGCGGGTGATGTTGGTCAGCGCTTCCTGCGCAATGCGGAAGATGGCTGTGCTGTAGGCGTCGTCCAGTATCAAATCCTCTTCATTCGCGTCCAGCGTGCAGGCGATGCCGTAGCGCGCGACGAATTCCTGGCGCAAGCTCTCCAGCGCAAAATACAAGCCTCCCTCATCGAGCGCGCGCGGCCGCAGGTTGCTGGCGATGCGCCGCAGCGACGTGATCGCCGACATCAGCAGCTCATCCATGCCCGCCTGTAGCTTGCGGGCCGCCACGTCGTTGTTGTGCTGTTGCTGCAGCAGCGCCAGGTCCACGCGCAGCGTCGCCAGCAGCTGGCCGAGGTCGTCGTGCAGCTCGCGGGCGATGTGCTTGCGTTCCTCTTCCCGTATCGTTTGCAGCGCTGCCGACAGTTCGCGCAGTTGGGAATACGATTGTTCCAGCTGTTCCTGCACCTGTTTGCGTTCGGTAATGTCGCGCAGGATGATGGTGTGGATGCGGTGGCCGTTTTCCGCCAGCGACGAGATCGACCCTTCCAATGGAAAGTGCTGGCCGCTGGCTTTCTGGCCGGTCACGGCATAGTCGCTGGCGCGCCGGCCCTTCATGCGCAGGCGGATGCCGGTGTTGCCGAAGTAGCGGGTGCTGGCCGGCTCGTTGCTCAGGCGCTGGTCGCGCGGGATGAATTGCTGCAAGGGCGAGCCCTCCATGGCCTGCACCGTGGTGCCGAACATGGTGGCGGCCGAGGGGTTGGCTTGCAGGATGATCTGGTGTTCATCGGTGGAAATGATGGCATCGCTGGCATGCTGGATGATGCCGCGGCTGCGCTTGTGCGCGATGGCTGTGCGCGCGCATTGCCAGCCCATGCGCCAGGACAGGCGGCCGGCCAGCGCGATAGCGCCGCTGAGCATCAACAGTGATCGGATACGGGCCATGCGCTTCCCCATGCGGCAGGGGCCGCGTGGGTACACACTAAAGTAAGTGCAGGGCAGGGGCTTGATCTGCCTCAGACGCGGTCGGCGTCTGTGGCGGGATTACATCTGTTTGAACAGGTGCAGGAAGCTGCGGCTCACTTCCAGCTTGTCCGGCTTGCCCTTGATCATGACGAGATGGCGGCCACGGATGTCGCGCGTCACGCCTTCGATGGCGTTGACGTTGACCAGCGTGGCGCGGTGGATCTGCCAGAACAGTGCGGGATCGAGCTCCTCGGCCAGGTCGCGCACCGGCTTGCGGATCAGCGCTTCGTAGCGTTCGGTCTGCACGCAGGTGTATTTTTCGTCGGAACGGAAGAACAGGATTTCCTCGACCGGGATCATGCGCAGGTCCTGGCCGATGCTGGCCTGTATCCATTGCAGGTAGGCGGGTTTCGGCGTTGCGATCTTTTCCGCCAGTTGCGACAGCATGGCCGTCACGCTGGCGTTGACGTCGGCGGCCGCGGCCGGCTTGCTCATGCGGGTCTTGAGACGGTCGACCGTGATTTGCAGGCGTTCCTGCTCGGGCGGTTTGAGCACGTAGTCCACCGCGCCGCGCTCGAACGCTTCCACCGCGTAGGCGTCGTAGGCGGTCACGAACACGATGTGGCTCTTGTTGCCGATCACCGAGGCGGCTTCCATGCCGGTCTTGCCGGGCATGCGGATATCGAGGAAGGTGAAGTCCGGCTTGAGCTGGTCGACCAGTTCGATCGCTTCGTCGCCGTTCTTGGCTTCGCCAATAATTTCCAGCTCGGGCCAGACCTGGCCCAGGCGCATGCGCAGTTGGTCGCGCATCAGTCTTTCGTCGTCGGCAATAATCGCAGTAGGCATCGTGGTAGGGTGTGTAGTGTTAATTATTTAGTTAGTTATTCAAGGGATTATTCAACGAATCGTCGTAATAATCAATCGTTCTTATTTGGACAGCTGGTACGGGACTTCGATCGTGGCGATCACGCCGCTTGGGCTGTTGGCGGCGATCAGCAACTGGCCTTGTTCGCCATGCAGTAGTTTCAGGCGTTCGCGGATGGTCATCAGGCCCAGGCCGGTGCCGTCGCTGGGCACGGCACCGAAGCCGAGGCCGTTG
The DNA here is from genome assembly GCF_059418605.1 of Duganella sp. GW821-FHT07G03. NCBI lineage: Bacteria > Pseudomonadati > Pseudomonadota > Betaproteobacteria > Burkholderiales > Oxalobacteraceae > Duganella > Duganella sp. GW821-FHT07G03. The sequence continues at coordinate 1,499 of NZ_JBWKQE010000026.1, read as the reverse complement.
TCGGTGACGATCACGCGCAGCTTGTTGTGGGCCACGTCGGCGCGCACTTTCAGCGTGCCGCCTTCGGGTTTGGCTTCCAGGCCGTGCTTGATGGCGTTTTCCACCATCGATTGCAGCATCATCGGCGGGAAGGCGGCGGTGCGCAGGCCGTCGGGGATGTCGAAGTCCACGGTCAGGCGTTCTTCCATGCGCATCTTCAGCAGGTTCAGGTAGGCTAGCACCATGTCGGCCTCGCGGCCCAGGTTGGTGATCAGGGCGTTGTCGCGCATTTGCGGCAGCACCGCGCGCAGGTATTTGATCAGGCTGCGCTGCATGGCGGAAGCGCGCGGCGGGTCGGTTTCGATCAGGTGCTCGACCGAGGCCAGGGTGTTGAACAGGAAGTGCGGCTCGACCTGGGCCTGCATCATCTGCATCTTCGCCTCGCTGAGCTGGCGCTGCATGGATTCGCGTTCGACGGCGGCGTTGGCGGTCAGGGTTTCGGCTTCGGCGCGCTTTTTGCCGCCCATCAGCGCCTTGGTGCCGAACAGCGCGAGCACCAGCAGCGAGACGAAGCTCTTGAACCAGGTCGAGGCTTGGCGATGGTAACGGGTGACTTTTTGCTCGGCGGCGTCGTCGACAGCTTCTTCAATCGCGTTCGACAGCTCTTCGCCGATTTGCGGCGGCAGGTCGATATGGACTTCTTCGCCCGGCAAGGCGGGGAGGGCGGGGAGGGATGCTGCGCCCGGCTTACCTATCTTGGCGGGCGGGGCTGCCGGGGCCGCTGGTGCTGGGGGCGCTGCAGGTGCCGCATTGGCCGGCTCGGCTGGCGGCGCTACCGGCGGAACGTGCGGCGAGCTATTGTCGTCGTTGCTGGAATCGGAGGAATCGCTTTTATCGGCCTTGTCGGCATCCTTGTTGCGGATCTTGCCGCGCGGGTTGAAGTGGATGCCGCTGTCGTCGATCAGAATATTGGTGTCGCCGTTTTTGCGTTTGGGATGCTTGTCGTTCTTGATCACGACTTCTTCGTCCGGGCTGGACGAGAACAGCTCGTCCTGCAGGATGGAGCCGGCGATCAACGTCAACACCGCGAAGACCAGGAACTTCCACCACGACAGCTGAGTGACCCAGGTGGCGGTAGAGTCGAAGCCGCGGTGCAGCCAGGCGCCGGCGGTTTTCAAGGTATCTTGCGTTTTAGGCATAGGAAACATGTAAGACTTTCACTCTTGTGCACGAAGCAAGTGTAACTAATTTTTTGATGATGCAACTGTACCTATAGGTGCGGCCACGCGCCAAGCTATTGCGACAGTCTGCAAGAAATGGGGATTGGACGGTGTGAGACAGGGAATAGATAAATAGGCCTTGCCAATCCTGTGGGCGCCTTGCTATAGTTCGCCTCCCTGCAAAACGGTGCATGCAAATGCAGAGAAGCGCGGGGAGTTGGAGAAAGTAGGGGTTGACGAAACGATCTAAACGCTTCATACTCTTTCTTCTTCGCTGACGGACACAACGCTCCGCAGCAA